>CAXRCG010000039.1:0-49332 GCA_964228885.1 Pseudomonadales bacterium
AGGTTGGCTCGGCACGCCGATAGACTACAGCGCTGACTAGCTATACACCGTTGTCTTTTCGGTAGCCTTGCCAATAATCGAAGGCATCGCTAATACCCTGACTTCGCATCGCGACTCCATCCTTTAGCTCTGGGTGACTAAAGATATAGAACACGTCATTTTGAATGGCGTGCAGCACCATATCGCCGACGACCTCTGCGGGAATGATGTTGGGCAGGTCTTGGATCGATGCACCGCCTTCGCTGCCAAGGCTGAAACTTGAAGCGGCTTCCCCGCCCAGGCCAGTAGGCCGGTTTCGTTCTGAGCTATAAATGTCAGTTTCGACAAAGCCAGGACATAGGACCGAAGTACCAATATTGAAAGGTTCTAAATCTCCACGCATGGCTTCAGACATTCCGACGACGGCAAATTTTGTGGTGTTGTAAACGCTGAGCCCCGGAATGCCAACCTGCCCTGCCATGGAGGCAGTATTTACAATATGACCACCTTCCCCGTGGGATTTGATTTGCAGGAAGTGTTGGGACAAGGAAGTGGTAGCTATGGGTGGACTTGAACCACCGACCCCAGCATTATGAATGCTGTGCTCTAACCAGCTGAGCTACATAGCCACATTAAAACTTTATGGTGTCTTCGAGGAGGACGCGAATTTTCCCGATTACTGGGGTTTTTGTCAAACATTAAACCTAAAGTGAATGACATCGCCGTCTTTTACAAGATACTCCTTGCCTTCCAGACGCCATTTCCCTGCATCTTTCGCACCTGACTCACCTTTGCCGGTGATGTAGTCGTCAAAACCAACGACCTCAGCGCGAATAAATCCTTTTTCGAAATCCGTGTGAATCACGGCTGCTGCCTGAGGCGCAGTCGCTTGTTGACGCACGGTCCAAGCACGCACCTCTTTCTCACCCGCTGTAAAGTAGGTTTGTAATCCAAGCAGCTTGTAACCGGCACGAATCACTCTATCGAGACCTGGCTCACTCATACCTAGGTCGGCAAGAAACTCTTTCTTCTCGTCTTCTTCGAGCTCTGCAATTTCAGCTTCGAGCTTATTACAAATGGCGACGAGTTCCGAGCCATCCGCTTCGGCAATCTCGGTTACCGCATCAAGATAGGGATTGTTTTCAAATCCTTCTTCGTCAACGTTGGCGATATACAGCACCGGTTTCATCGTCAGCAAATGTAACTCGCGCACATCCAGCCGTTCCTCGGCAGTGTATTCGATTGTTCGCGCCGGATTGCCTTCATTAATATGCGTCTGAATTCTTTCGAAAAATGCCACCTTGGCCGCGGCAACCTTGTCACCGCTTTTCACCGTTTTACCTACCCGCGTGATACCTTTTTCAAGCGACTCAAGATCAGCTAGCATAAGTTCTGTATTGATAATGTCGATATCACGTGCAGGGTTGATCGATTCAGATACGTGGGTCACGTTCTCATCGTCAAAGCACCTAACAACATGCGCAATCGCATCAGTTTCGCGAATGTTGGCTAGAAACTGATTACCAAGCCCTTCTCCTTTTGAAGCACCTTCGACCAACCCCGCAATATCAACAAACTCCATGGAGGTTGGCACGACTCGCTGGGGGTTCACAATTTCGGCCAGTTGATCGAGCCTTGGATCAGGCATGGGCACAACGCCAGAATTCGGTTCAATGGTGCAGAATGGAAAATTTTCAGCACCAACCCCTGCTTTCGTCAGCGCATTGAACAGCGTCGACTTGCCAACATTGGGTAATCCCACGATGCCACAGTTAAATCCCATTGTTTTATTCCTCGACCCTAAAGCCATTTAACGTGTTCATGGCAGGTTGCCAGTCACCTCGAACCACCATTGGTATGTGATGAAGTCCTTCCTCTATACATCGCCAGATGGTGTCTTCATCTTTTTGTGAAACGGTGCCGAGCACATGGCCAGTAACCTGCTCTTTTGAACCTGGGTGTCCCACGCCAATACGCAATCGATTAAAATGCTGTGCACCGCCCAGCGATTTTGCAATGTCTCTGAGTCCATTATGTCCCGCGAGACCACCGCCCTGTTTGAACCTGATGATACCCGTCGCGAGATCAAGTTCGTCATGCACGATCAATATTTCTTCTGGCATTATTTTGAAGAAATGTGCCAGCGCGCCGACAGATTTGCCGCTTTCGTTCATGTAGGTATTGGGGATCAGAAGTTTCACTTCTTGACCATCAATGTGCGTCGCCGCGACCTGGCCAAAAAACTTCTTTTCTTCCTTGAAGGTTGTCGCTTGTTGATCAGCAAACCGGGAAACGAACCAGACACCAACGTTGTGCCTGGTTCTCGCGTATTGTGCTCCCGGGTTTCCAATGCCAACCACCAACTTTAATGGTGGACTCATGACTCACCTCTTGAACTAGTTATCCAAAAGTAGGATCTTGACTAGTCTTCAGTGGCTTCCGGCTCATCGCCTTCTGCGGCTTCTTCACCAGCCTCTTCGTCTACGTCGTCCTCTGCTGTTGCACGTGTTGCGTTAATCGCAACAACAACCTGGTCATGGTCTTCACCATGAGACAGTTCAGGAATCTCAACGCCTTCAGGTAGCACGATTTCACTCATGTGAATACTGTCACCCAACTTGAGTTCAGCCACGTCGATTTCGATGTATTCAGGCAGTGCGCCGGGTAGACAAGAAATTTCAAGGGACGTTGCCACGTGAGAAATCATACCGCCGTCTTGCTTCACACCAATACAGTTGTCCTCGTTGGTGAAATGCAGTGGTACTTCAACGGTGATAGCTTGGTCCATTTGAACACGCAAAAAGTCAGCATGCATGATGCGATCTTTTGCAGGGTGCCTTTGCAGATCTTTGATAATTACGTTATCACTTCCACCGGGCACATTAATCTTGATAATGTGCGCGAAAAACGCCTCGTTACTGCAGGCTTTGTGGATATCTTTATGCGGAATGCTAATCGATACCGGATCTTTTCCTGCGCCATAAACAACTGCAGGAACAAGATCAGCAAGCCGACGTAGGCGGCGGCTCGCACCTTTCCCCAGGTCAGTTCGCGTTTCGGCATCTAGCTCGAATTCGTTTGCCATCTTACTTTCTCCAAAAATTAAGCCAGGGATTACTGCGACCGCAATCGTCTGACGTATAAAGCTGCCCCTAATGGAACATAAATATTCACTCGCGCGTTCTGTTAAACACAATGCTGACAAGATGTCAGTGTTGAATCATTAGAACAGTGCGGGTTGAATTCTCTTACTGAAAAGTGCACTCAAAGACTCTTCGTTACTTACCCGGCGGATAGACTCAGCCAGCTCATCAGAAATACTCAATTGGCGAATCTTTTTGCAGACTTTTGCCTCTTCACTCAACGGAATGGTGTCTGTCACAACCAGCTCATCAATCGTTGATCCTTCTATATTTTTTATTGCGTTTCCAGACAATACGGGATGCGTGCAATATGCAACAACTTTGGTTGCCCCGTTAGCTTTCAAAGCATCCGCGGCAGCACACAGCGTGCCAGCGGTATCCACCATGTCATCCGCCAACAGACAGGTTCTGTCTTTCACATCACCAATAATATGCATCACTTCTGACTGATTGGCATTGGGACGACGCTTATCGATAATCGCGAGGTCCGTGTCATCGAGTTGCTTGGCCATGGCTCTGGCTCTGACCACGCCGCCAACGTCTGGAGACACAATCATCAAATTCTCGTACGCCTGCCGTTCGATGTCAGTCAACATAACGGGTGTCGCATATATGTTGTCTACAGGGACGTTGAAAAAGCCCTGTATCTGATCTGCATGTAGATCTATCGTCAGTACCCTATCAACACCACAATGGTTCAGCATATCTGCGACCACTTTTGCTGTGATCGGCACTCTCGCAGACCTTACCCTTCTATCCTGCCGTGCATAGCCAAAATAGGGTATCACTGCAGTGATTCGCTGTGCCGACGCTCTTTTTAAGCAGTCGACCATCACGATCAGCTCCATCAAGTTATCGTTGGTGGGCGCACAGGTTGGTTGGATAACAAAACAGTCTTTACCGCGGACGTTTTCCTCAATTTCGACGCTAACTTCGCCGTCACTAAAACGTCCTACTTTCGCGTTACCCAGCGGCATGCGTAGCCGGTCTCCGACTCGATTAGCCAATTTAGGGTGCGCATTGCCAGAAAAAATCTTCAATTCAGCCACAGGTATCTTCCAGTGTTCTGCAGGGCAGGCTTGGGTTAAGTTCGATCGTCAAACTGCTGTCTGTGTGTGGCTGGGGTGGCAGGACTCGAACCTACGAATGCAAGGATCAAAACCTTGTGCCTTACCAACTTGGCGACACCCCATTCTCTCCACAAAAAAGTCTGTATCAAGAGACTTTACAAATCGATCTATATTTTACCTAATCAGTCTAGTCAAACGAACCTATTCTGATGCTGGAGCCTTAACCTGCAGCCTTTGTCAGTTCATCCAACAATGGCGAGCTGTTTAAGCCTTCAGCGACGAAAGATTGCCAAGTGCGTGGTAGCTGCAACTGGAGGTCTTGCGCCTGTTTTCTGGAACCAAGTTCGACAAATACACAAGAACCTGTGCCGGTCATTCTAGCAAGGCCTCGGTGGCTTAGCCACGACAGCACTTCATCGACTTCTGGGTATAGTTTCCGGACAATGACCTCGCAGTCATTCCGGGCACCCCCTTCCAAAAAGCGGGCTATTGTGATCGGACTTGTGTTCCGTGTCAATTCCGGATGTGAAAAGATTTCAGCAGTCGATATCGCACAATCCGGCTTTACCAATAAAAACCACTTTTTCGATAATTCGATGGGTTTGAGTTTTTCCCCCACACCCTCGCCCCATGCGCTGTAGCCCTCTATAAATAAGGGCACATCAGCGCCAAGCGTCAGACCAAGCGCGCACAATTCATTAGTTGTGAGACCCAGCCCCCAGAGTATATTGAGGCCGTGCATGACTGTCGCGGCATTCGAACTGCCGCCCCCCAGACCGGCTCCCATCGGTATCTGCTTGTCGATTGTTATTCGAGCGCCGAGCATTTGGTCTTTCGACAGACACGTTTGCTGAGCGTGTGCCTTTATTAACGCTGCAGCACGGTAGACCAGGTTGTCCTCACCCTTTACACCGGGCATATCAGCTACCTTGATCTGATCACAGCCCTCTATATGCACCCTATCGGCAAAATCTAATATTTGAAATACCGTCTGCAAATCATGATAACCATCCGCACGGCGGCCAATCACATGAAGAAACAAATTAATTTTGCAGGGCGCCGAGA
Source organism: Pseudomonadales bacterium (assembly GCA_964228885.1). GTDB lineage: Bacteria > Pseudomonadota > Gammaproteobacteria > Pseudomonadales > Azotimanducaceae > UBA4582. The sequence continues at coordinate 5,258 of CAXRCG010000039.1, forward strand.
GTGTGATCATCAATATGACCAGCCTTTTACGATCACCAGCAGATTTGCACCTGGCATTGATATCCGGACGCGACTCGGATTCATCGACTTATCCCGGCGTTGCACCTCTACTTGCCAACCGAGTTGTTTAAAACCTTCCGCACTTGTTTTGGTCGGCCCTTCGACCTCGCCCGATACACCCATCTCTCTGGGCACACCTCTTAACCAATCAATCATCGCTGAAACAGGCATGTCTAAACCTAAGGTCTCCTGTAACAATTGTTCAGGCTTGGGAGCGCGACGCATCTGGCCCTCTGACGTTGTTATGCTCGCTGAACCTTCATTTCCAGTGATCGTTGCAACAGAAACGCCAAGCGGGCCGGAAAGCAAGATCTCATAGGCATGATTTGACTGTATCCATCTAAACGAGAAGTTTCCGCGCTGACCATTGACGTCATATGCCAATTTGCCCTGCGCTGTCCAACTTGTCGCCCGAGCGAGCTGCGGGCTATCCGACCCTGAAGGGTCTTTCTGGGTGGCGCATCCCGTCAGCAAGGCAAACAGACAGACGCACATCCATTTGTTGTACTGAATATTACTGACAGAAAGTACGACGCGTTTTCTCAGCATGTGGAACATTCACAAAGTGATGTCGAATCAGGGAGCAACAAAACGTTTGATTACGCGCTTGAGGATGTCACTATCGGGTCGCGCGTCCAGCGCCTTTTGCCAGACGTCGCGGGCTTCTTGCTGTTCACCACTGACCCACAACACCTCACCAAGATGCGCAGCAACTTCGTCATTGTCGAACAGCGAGAGTGCCTTTCGAAGGTTAATCACTGCATCTTCAAAATTTTTAAGTCGATATTGTACCCAACCTAAACTATCGATAAAGGCCGCTTCATTCGGTTTTATTTCGAGTGCACGCTCAATGAGGACAAGTGCTTCGTCATGCCGATCAGTCTGATCCGTCAGGGTATAACCGAGGGCATTCATGGCATCGGCGTTATCAGGATCAATCTCGATCACCCGCAGCAGATCCTGCTCAAGCACATCCAGCCTGCCCAAACTTTGACTCGTCATTGCTCTGAAATAAAGAAGCTCGACATTTTCTGGCTGCTTTTGAATCACCCTTTCCAGCAGCTCAAAGAATTCCGTTTCGTGACCCCGCTCGCTGAGCAGCTGCCCCTCAATCATCACCAGTCGGTTGTATCGGTCAGGATTATTCGCACGTTGATTTTCCAAGTGTGCCCGCGCTTCATTCAACCTGCCCTGATCTGCTAGTAGAGCGGAAATACGGACCTGCGCGGCTAAATACTCACGTCCCGGGGCAACCATCTTGTATTCACGTATCGCCTGCGGGATATTGTTGTTTTTATCGGCGATGCTACCCAAATAGTAGTGCGCTTCATTAACTCTTCGATTCCATCGAATCATCTGGTTCAGATAGCCCTTTGCCGACTCATCTTTCCCCTGCTCCATTGAAATCAGCGCGAGCGCAAAAAGGATATCGCCATCTTGGGGGGCTTGCTCATGAACCAACTCATACTGCTGTTCAGCGTCGACCAACCGCTCCGCTTCGAACAACATACGCGCGTAGATGAGTCTCAGACGTCGTTTATCTGTCAACTCTTTAAGAGTCGACTCAAGAAAAACTAGGGCTTCGTCGGTTCGCAGCAGATCCTTGAGTACATTTATCTTCAGCACGATGACATTAATGTCTTTCTTTGACACCAAGAGCTGATTTGCCAACTGCAACGCTTCTTCGAGTTGGCCACTTTGTTCAAGCAGCACCGCCTTCGAAAACATCAGTTGATCATCACCCGGATACTGGTGGAGCATCCTGGACATCGCTTCCAGCAGGACCTCCCGACCCTTGTCATCCATATTTGCCGCCGAATAGGCAAAACTTTCAAAATTCGCGAGCCCGCCCAGGGATTTTATCGCTTCCATATGAACGATAGCCTGCTCCATGTCGCCGATACGCAAAAGCTGCTCAGACAGGTACCTACGCGCTTCGATACTATCTGGTTCTTGTTCCACCCAAATTTTTGAGGTGGTCAGGGCCTCTTCATAGCGCTTGAGATAAACAGCCAACTTTGCAGCCCGTTGTGCGACACCCGCATCGCGGGTCTTGAGCGCCATATCGACATATTTTTCGAGGGCGGTACTATATTCACCCCGATAACCGGCAACTTCTGCAACCAGCAGTTGGTAAAGCGCGTCTTTAGGGAAAGGGGCAACTGGATAATCACTCGGTTTGGGTCTGGGTCTGGGTCTTTTGGGGACCTGAGACTCAGCGATTGAAGCATTATCCGCCGAAATCTCTACCTCAGTGCTAGTGTCGATCGCCGCCGCAGAGGCATCGATAGCTTTCGGCGCTGATTCCTTCACGGACTGGCTGGCACAGCCTCCCAAAAGCATCAGGACAATAATTAGTAGTAAAGATTGCAAATTTCAATTCCTCGTAGGCGCGACGACAAATATCTCCGCGCTGCAAATTTCAGTGTAGCGATTTTGTGCCAGTCAGGAAATCAATTCTGACCGGAATAGCTTGCACTTATACTCACAATTAATCTCTATACCTATAATCGATCGGCGTATCGCTTCAAAACTCATAAAATGGCAAAATACACTCTCGTGAGTCGAGTTGCGACAGAGTGCGACATTCGCTCATGCAACTTCATTCTACTTTTCCCAGACAACAGAGTCATTAAACGTTGATCAACCTATTGGACCGTTGATCCTTGTGATCTGTTTAAGGGACATCAAAAATAGCCAGAGACTGGCAGGAATCAGGAATAAAGGCGCCAATCGCCTCGAGATATGGATTTATTGGTTGTAGGCATCAATCACACGACAGCCCCCGTTTCACTGCGGGAGAAGATCGCGTTCACGCCAGATCAGATACCCAGCGCTCTGAAGTCTCTGGTCAATGAAGTCGCGCTCCAGGAACTCGCTATTCTTTCCACTTGCAACAGAACTGAAGTCTACGCGATTCATAGTCACAATGAACCCGACCCCATTATTGACTGGCTAGCACAACAGCACGCGGTTCCTGCTACGACCATTAAGGCCTCAACCTACACCCATTGGGGGCATAGCGCGGTGAAACACATTATGAGAGTTGCCTCCGGGCTTGACTCGATGGTGCTTGGTGAACCACAAATACTTGGCCAATTGAAAGATTGTTTCAACCACGCAGATGCCAGCAATACCCTCGGCACATCACTCAACCGCCTTTCTCAATTTACTTACAGAATCGCAAAGAAAGTTAGAACCAGCACCGCCATTGGGCAACATCCTGTTTCAGTGGCGTCTGCGGCGGTTGATCTCGCTGGCCAGCTTTTTGAAAACGTCTCAGATTGTCATGCCTTACTCATTGGCGCCGGAGATACAACGGAGCTTGTCGCCCGACATTTACGTAACGCGGGCATTGCGAGAATGGTTATTGCAAATCGTACACGATCAAATGCGGAAAAAATTGCTAATGAACTTGGCGCCAAGGCAACCGACCTAACGGATCTCACAGAAAGGCTGGTCGACGCTGATATTGTGATTTCAGCGACTTCAAGCCCGCTACCCGTGCTTGGCAAAGGGATTGTTGAACGCGCCCTAAAACCCCGCAAACACAAACCCATATTTATGGTCGACCTGGCCGTTCCCAGGGATATTGAGCCTGAGGTTGATAGCCTCGCTGATGTTTATCTCTATAGCGTCGACGACCTTCAGCAAATCATCTCCCAAAACATGGAGAATCGCCAAGAGGCTGCGCTTGAAGCAGAGGCGATCATCGAGGTCGCAGCGAACGAGTTCCAACAAAGCAACAAGTCCCTAGATGCAGTAGATTTGCTTGTGAGATTTCGAAACCTTCATGAACAGATAAAAAACGATGAACTGAAATCGGCACTAAACCGCCTTGAGAAAGGGGAAGATCCTGAAAGCGTACTGACGCATTTCGCAAACAAACTCACCAATAAAATTGTTCATACACCCAGCGTTCAATTGAAACAGGCCAGTATCGAGGGACGTACCGACATATTTGGCGCTGTTGAAGATTTGTATCAATTGGGTGATGAAGATCCCAACGAAAAAGAGCAGTAACTGTTCGATAACTAGAAGCACCAAACATGAAATCAACATTAAAGACCAAACTCGATCAGCTTCTTGAAAGATACGAAGAGCTTGGCGCGCTGATGAGCGATAGTGACGTAATTTCCGACCAAAATATGTTTCGGGCTTACTCACGAGAGTACGCCGAAATTGAGCCCGTTGTTTTATGCTATCGGGACTACGAACGGCAGCTTAACGAGCTGGAGGAAACTAAAATTCTTGCGAGCGATGAAGATGAAGACATTCGCGCGATGGCGGCCGAAGAACTCGACGATCTTCAAGGCCGAGTCAACGGTCTGGATCAATCACTGCAAAAATTGTTGTTACCAAGAGATCCCAACGACTCACACAATGTTTTTTTAGAAATCCGCGCGGGCACTGGTGGCGATGAGGCGGCGATTTTCGCTGGCGACCTGTTCAAAATGTACCAGCGATTCGCCGAGACAAGGAACTGGAAAGTCGAGATTATGAATGAACGAGCCGGCGACCATGGAGGATTCAAAGAAATCATAAGTCGTATAGAGGGTAAGGATGTGTTCGGACAGCTAAAGTTTGAGTCAGGCGCACACCGAGTTCAACGCGTACCACAAACCGAATCGCAAGGTCGCATACATACCTCGGCGTGTACCGTCGCGGTCATGCCGGAAGTTGAAGACGTCGATGAAATAGCAATCGACAAGAATGACCTAAGAGTTGACACTTATCGAGCATCGGGCTCTGGTGGTCAGCACGTCAACAAAACTGATTCAGCAGTACGATTGACTCACATTCCTACAGGTGTGGTTGTTGAGTGTCAGGACGAACGTTCGCAACACAAGAATAAGGCACGAGCGATGAGTCTGCTTCAGGCAAAACTCATGGATCAGGCTGAGCAAAAACAGTCTGACGAGCAAGCAGCAGCGCGCCGAAGCTTGGTCGGCAGTGGTGACAGGTCGGAGAAAATCCGAACCTATAACTTCCCCGATAGCAGGGTAACGGATCATCGTATCAACCTGACGCTACACAGACTGGCACAAACCATGGCGGGAGATATGGCACCGATCATTGACCATCTTGTACAGGAACATCAGGCAGACTTGCTGAGTTCGCTGGGCGAGGAAATGGACGACTAACGCTATGTTAAGGACCAGCAGCACGACTGTGGGTGATCTTGTCCGATCAATTCGAAGTTCGAAATTGCATTCAGACACGCCGTTGTTAGACTGCCAACTTTTACTCTCTAAATGCTTGAACAGGTCCAAGAGCTGGCTGCTCGCACACGATGAGTATTGCCTTACTGATGAGGAGGCGCAGTCGTATGCAAGCTTGTTGGCACGACGTATCGCCGGAGAGCCTATCGCTTATATTCTCGGAAGCCAAGGGTTCTGGGATATGGAGCTGATGGTCACCCCTGACACTCTCATTCCCAGACCAGAAACCGAACTTTTGGTCGAAACGGTACTCGCAACCTGCGGGCCAGGGTATCAACGCGTTGTTGATCTCGGCACGGGAACAGGCGCCATCGCCATTGCTATTCAACGTGAGCGTCCGAATTGGGAAGTGTGGGCAACAGACTTTTCATCCGCCGCCCTGACGATTGCAAAGAAAAATGATGCGGAATGGTCAGCAGGAAAGATACAATTTCTACAGGGACATTGGCTGAGTAATTTTGGTCCTGAGCAATTTGATCTGATCATATCCAACCCGCCTTACATTCAGCACAATGATAGCCACTTGCAGGCGCTGCAACATGAACCAACATCAGCACTGACCGCCTCGGATACCGGCATGGCTGATCTGAAAACAATTATTAGTCAATCTACCCGTTGCCTGAAAAATGGCGGTCGATTAATGCTGGAGCATGGGTATGATCAACAGGCGCAGGTTGCCGAGTTACTTGAGAAAGAGGGTTTCACTGAAATAACGCTATTAGCAGACTACAACCACATTCCCCGGGCCATATCGACTCGCTGGGCACCTAACCGTTGTCCGCAAGTTCAACAAGACCAAGAAAGGGACAATGAGTAAATGAACAACGACGAGTTACTCAGATATAGCCGACAAATCATGCTGCCGGAAATTGAAATTGAAGGACAGGAAAAGTTACTTCGGGCAACGGCGGTCATCGTTGGCGCCGGCGGGCTAGGCTGCCCGGTCGGGTTATATCTTGCCTCCGCCGGTATTGGCAATCTAATCATCATCGACGACGACGATGTCGATCTTTCCAATCTCCAGCGGCAAATTGCTCATCGCGTTGATGACATTGGTGTAAACAAGACCATGTCGCTAGCAAATACGATTGAACAACTTAATCCAGCAGTGTCGGTACGCGCAATACCACGTAGGCTTTCCTCGACAGAATTCGACACCCTGATTGCCGAGTCTCATCACTCGACGGATGATCACTTAACCATCGTGCTAGATTGCACTGACAATTTTCAAACTCGGTTTTTGATAAACCAGACATGTGTAAACAGCAGAACACCGCTGGTATCCGGCGCAGCGATCAGGCTTGAAGGTCAAGTCATGGTTTACGATCCGGCGATAGCCGATTGCGCCTGCTATCAATGCCTGTATCAAAATGCCAGCGACCAACAACTTAACTGTGCCGAGAACGGCGTTGCCGCTCCTGTTGTTGGTATCATTGGTTCAATTCAGGCGATGGAAGCGATTAAAATCATTGTTGGCACAGGTGAGACGCTCGCAGGTCATTTGCTAATTGCCGACATGAAAACCATGGACTGGCGCAAACTTAAATTACCCAAGAACCCCACTTGTTCAGCATGCGGGCACACAAAACAAGACCCAATATGAACTGGCAAGCTCGATGACCTTACCAACCGATGATGCACAGACTGCGGCTGCCGCTCTGGAGGCGACAATCAATGATGCGCTCAACCAGCATAGTCGCGGTAATTTGCAGCAGGCTGAGAAACAATATAGAACGGTGCTTGTAAAAGATCCGAAACATGCAGTTGCACTGCATTATCTCGGCGTTATTGCTCTACAGACCAACAATGCGGATCAAGCTATCAAATTAATCAGTGAGTCGATTATGCAGGCTCCCGATTATGCTGACGCTTATAGCAATCTGGCCAACGCATATCAGGCAAAGGGCCGTTTCAAGGATGCGGCTAAGAGCCTTGAAAAGACCCTGCAGTTAACAGACGCGACTGCCTCACCTAATCCTGAGATACGAGCAAACCTGGGGAATGCTTACGCACAACTATCTAACTTCCAGTCTGCGGCAGAAAACTACCAGCGAGCAATTGCTATTGGACGCAAGCAAGGCAGGGAGCTACCGGAGGTCCACCGAAATTTAGCTAACGCCTGGCTTCAACTGGGACGACCTGGGAAGGCGCTGAACAGCATTACTGAGGCCAACCGACTGCTACCAGGCAATATCGCCATACAATTGACAATGGCCAATATACTGCCGGAAACAGGTCGGCAGGAAGAGGCTATCGCCTGTTATCAAGAAATACTTAAGCGCAGCAGCACTTCACCCCAAGTGCATACCAACCTTGCCAATGTGCTGCGTCATACAGGGGAACTGTCCCGAGCGTTTAGCCACTATAACAAAGCCATTGAACTGGACCCTGCATTCGATGAGGCTTATTACAACCGCGCAGTGGCGCATATGGACAATGGGGATCTAACCGCATCAAGAGAAGATGCGAGCCGGGCAATTGAACTCAATCCCGTCTATGGCAAGGCACACGGATTAATCGCCAGTCTTGAAAATGCAGCTTCAGAATCCAACCTTGGTTTGAACGCGCTGCAAGACGCCTTCGCTCAGCGGGAACTACCTCCTGAACAAAAAATGCACCTCGCTTTCGCGCTTGGAAAATCGCTAGAGGGCTCGGAACAGTATGACAAAGCTTTCGCTTACTATCGTCTCGCAAATACTTTGCGCCGCAAAGCTATTTATTATGACGAGGAGGAAGAATTAACGTTTTTCGCCAACCTCAAACAAACCATTACGCCAGCGAGTATTCAATCCGGTAGCAAAATTCAAAAAAGTAAGCACAATGAGATCAGACCTGTGTTTATTCTTGGCATGCCACGTTCCGGCACAACCCTCGTCGAACAAATCTTAGCGAGCCATCCAGAAGTTCACGCGGCGGGTGAAGTAAGCTACTTGTCTCAGAGCATCTCTGGAGAACTGGCGACACCAAATGGTATTGACTACACAGCAGATCTTCAGAGTGCAACAGCCGCAGCGATCAGTCGTATTGCAGACAATTATCTAACCAAACTTGGCAAAGACGTAAACGAAAGTCGTGTTATTACGGATAAATTGCCGATGAATTTTTTCCATGTTGGCTTGATCAAGATGGCATTTCCGAACGCGACTGTTATCCACTGCCAACGTAACCCATTGGATACCTGCCTATCAATCTACAAAAACTTCTTCGCAGCGCAAGGACACAACTACAGCTACGACCTCGCAGAACTCGCCAGATACTATGCTCAATATCAGGACCTGATGCGTTACTGGCGCAAAACGATGCCTGGCTTCATGTATGAGCTTAGCTACGAGTCGCTGGTCAAGCACCAGGAAGAAGAATCCAAAAAATTAATCGGCGCGAGCGGACTCGATTGGCACCCGGACTGTCTTGATTTCCATAAAACCGAACGACAAGTGCTTACTTTAAGTGCAACTCAGGTTAGACAACCGATGTATGACAAGTCCGTTGAGTTCTGGCGCAATTACGAAACAGGCTTGATACCCATTATTGAAATACTTGGCGAGCACTAGCCAAACTCACCCTTTGCTTGAAGATCAGCGTGGTAAGAAGAGCGCACGAGGGGGCCGCTAGCAACATGGGAAAACCCCAATAACTTCGCGTCCCGGGCCAACTCAGCAAACTCGTCTGGATGCAGGTATCTTTCGAGCGCCAGATGATCTCTACTCGGTTGCAGGTACTGCCCAAGCGTCACCATATCGACATCGTGGGCACGCAAATCTTGCATCACCTCACGGACTTCATCTAGTGTCTCGCCGAGACCCAGCATCAACCCAGATTTTGTCAGCACAGACGGATTTAACCGTTTGTATTGTTTCAAAAGCGATAAGGACCACTGGTAGTCTGCACCGGGACGGGCTTTTTTATAAAGCCTAGGTACAGTCTCCAAATTGTGATTGAAAACATCTGGTGGACAATTTGAGAGTATTTCCAGCGCTATTTCCATCCGCCCCCTAAAATCAGGCACCAAGACCTCGACTCGGGTATCTGGATTGTGAATTCTTAACTCTGAGATGCAATCTGCGAAATGACCCGCGCCACTGTCTTTAAGATCATCCCGGTCGACTGACGTCACCACAACATATTTAAGCTTCATTTCAGCGACCGCTTCAGCCAGCTGTCGCGGCTCGTCCTTATCGAGAGCAAGAGGTTTACCGTGCGCCACATCGCAGAAAGGACAGCGGCGCGTGCAAATCTCCCCCATAATCATAAAAGTGGCGGTGCCGTGCGAAAAACATTCGGAAATATTGGGACAACTCGCCTCTTCGCAGACACTGGCAAGCTTTCTTGTTCTGAGTATGTTTTTGATACGGCCCACCTCAGAAGTCGCGGGTATACGCACTCTGATCCAATCCGGCTTGCGCAGCACTGTCTCGCTAGGAATCACCTTGATGGGAATACGGCGAACTTTATCTGCTCCCCGATGCTTTTCACCTTCAACCAGTTTATTTCGTATATCTCTAGCCATAGTACTTATTCAAAATGTTGTTTTAATTCAGTTCGACGGCATCATAACTGAATAAGCCGGTAATATGTTCCGTCAATTCAATTGCCAGTTCCGCCATGGTTGCATCTATGCCCTGGTCTTTAGTCTGTGTCACCTCAAGACCCACATATCCACATGGGTTGATCCGCGAAAAAACATCCAGATCCATTTCTACATTGAGGCTCAATCCGTGGTAAGCGCAGCCTTTCCTGACCCGCAATCCCAGCGCAGCAATTTTTTTGCCCGCAACATATACGCCGGGCGCCTTCCTATCCGGTTGCGCATCAACACCGTAGCCAGCCAGCAACTGAACAATCGACTGCTCAATCGTCGTAACAAGCGGACGCACCCCCAAACCTAATCGCTTGATGTCAAACAGGGTATAGGCGACAAGTTGCCCTGGGCCATGATAGGTCACCTGCCCGCCACGGTCGGTTCGAACAACTGGAATTTCACCGGGTAGCAACAAATGCTCTTCTTTTCCCGCTTGCCCAAGGGTAAAGACCGGCGGATGCTGCACTAACCATAACTCATCACTGACACCAACAGACCGTTCAAGTGTAAAGGCTCGCATCTTATGCCAAGTATGCTGATAATCCATTGGTTTGTTCAGAAAATTTCTAACGATCAGTCTGCGAGTCACTGGGGCGAGCCTTTATATGGTTTTGGCTATAACACCATTCGAACCCAGGCATGGGTTTTAAGTTCTTCGAACATACTTTTGAGCTGGGGTTCACCTGAGGCATGGAAGGCAACCCGAACCGAACAATAGTTACCATTTTTACTCGGTTTCTCTTCAACTTTTTCAGTCGTCAGGGTTGTGTCGTATTTGAGCAAAATCTCGAGTACCTTCTCGACCAAGCCAGGTGAAGCATCACAAATCACCTTGATCGGATAATCACATGGAAACTCTATTTTCGGGGGCGCGTCGCTTTGTCCCTCGTTGGTGTTACTCATCGCTATTTCTCACTTGTATTCTATTGCCACTAGGGTATTTTCAGCGGATCGCCGCCGAAGAGCTGCAGAAAGAACAACGACAGCGAGTGCCACATACGCTTGAAAAATCCGGCTTCAGGTATATCCGCCAATGCAATCAGCGGACCTTCATAGACCACGTTATCACCCATACTAACAGTCAGCTGGCCAAGCGCCTGCCCCGCTCTGATGGGGCCGAGAATCACGCTCTCTACATCCATGGCAGCACTCAGAGACCCTTTTGCTCCGCGGGGTAATGTTATGACAACTGCTTCACTTAGCCCCATATTCACACTCGATGCTTCAGCATTCCATAATCGCACCGTATTCAATATTTCCCGAGCGTCATACAACCGCACTGTTTCAAAATATCGAAAGCCATAACTAAGTAGCTTTTGACTTTCGGTAGCCCTCGCCTTTTCGGATTTAGTACCCATCACGACAGATATCAGCCGCATATTATTCCTGACAGCTGATGCAACCAGACAATAACCAGCAGCTTCCGTATGCCCTGTCTTCACGCCATCGACGGACCTATCAGCCCAGAGCAACTTGTTACGGTTGCTTTGATTAATTTCATTATAGCGAAACGACCTTTCTGAATAGAGTTTATAGTGTTCAGGGTGCCTGTTGATAAGCGCGATCGTTAGCTTTGCCAGATCTGATGCCGTCGTATAGTGATCTTCATCGGGCAGTCCGGTTGCATTCACAAAGTTCGTATCTGTCATTTCCAGCCGCGTGGCGTGCTGATTCATCACATCAGCAAAAGCATCTTCTCCGCCCGCAATATGTTCAGCTATCGCGACGCTGGCATCATTACCCGACTGAATAATAATGCCTTTCAACAATTCATCTACGCTGACCTTCGTTCCCTCCTGAATAAACATTCGCGAACCTTCCATCTTCCAGGCTTTAACACTGACATCTACTTCTTCAGTCTCCATTAATGTGCCACGTTCAATTTCCTCAGCAGCAACATAACTGGTCATAATCTTAGTCAGACTCGCTGGCGGTAAACGCTGTTTGCTGTTGTGTTCAACCAGCACACGCCCAGTATCAGCATCGAGCAACAAATAACCCTCCGCGGCCAGTTGCGGTGGCGCAGGTATGATAGGTGCGGCAGGCGACCCTGCGGCAGACGATCCTGCGGCTCCAGCCGATGGCATAGAAATCAATATGGCTGACAAAAATAACACTGTCGCCGGCATGATGAGATGTATGGCATATTTTGGCATGATGATTTCGCCTGATTCAGATTACAGAGATTTTATCCTGTGCGTCGCCTAATTGCGCGAATTTTAGTTTCGATGGTTCATCGGTGTTGCTGATTCTCCCTCGATATCAACCTTCAGAGGTCTTCCGAGATCTAAACTTTCAATCAGCGAAGCAATTTCGTCGCGTATCCCTTGATTCGCTATCGGACCGAGCCAGACTTTGTGAAGCATTAATGTGTCCGCTTCGCTCTGCAATATCCGGGTGCCGGTTTCCAGTTGATGGTGACGTAACAAGCGATCAATCTTTTGCTGCAACGATTGTGCACCAGTAGACTGAGAGAAAGCGCCGAGCTGAAGATAGTATTGGTCGTCTATTTTTGCAGAGTTGGCTAGCGCTGGATAATTTCTATGGTCCAATGCTTCAACGACTACTGGTGCCGTTCCCTTGTTTTCGAAACCGAGCTCTAGCGCTGTTTTCCAAGACAAATCGATCAGCCGGTCATCATGGAAGGGGCCTCGGTCGTTGACTCGCAATACAACTTTTTTACCACTGTCTAGGTTTGTGACTCTTACCCATGTCGGTAAAGGCAAAGCCTTGTGCGCAGCGGAAAGCTGGTACATATCGTAAGTTTCACCATTTGAGGTTTTACGACCATGGAACTTCTTACCATACCAAGATGCAATGCCAATCTCGACATACCCTAGACTCGAGGGCAGCACGTGGTAGGTTTTGCCCCAGACCTGATATGGCGTTCGGTTTCCTGCAGTGAATTTACCCGGATTAACAACTGGACGTGGATTTCTGCTTGACTGATGCTGACTTTGATCATCACTAAGCCGGTTTGCAGTACCTGAACCGGCTAGAGGCTGACATCCCGCTAAGAGCAACAGCATAAGCATCGTCAAAATCGTACTCAGGCTTGTCGCACTTTGACGGCCGGATGAATCGAACAACAGCTTCAAAACTCTCTGTCCGCCTTCAATCTTAAACTTAATTGATAGACCGCCATTGCGTACAACTTGCTATGGTTATAACGAGTTATTACATAAAAATTATGCAACCCGAGCCAGTACTCATACCCTTGCTTACCCAACAATCTCATAGGGGAGACCATGACCCCAGGGTCCAATGGACTCGATAGCATTACACCTCTATCAGTTAACTGGCCCACAGAGCTGGAAACCTGCAACTTCACATTGAACATGCCTTCCAGCGATTCATTGGGTTCAACAACTTTTACTCTCTGAGTTACTGCACCCTGCTTTTGCCAACCATGCCTTGACAAATAGTTTGCAACACTCCCGATAGCATCTACTGGATTGTGCCAAATATCCCTGACGCCATCACCATCAAAGTCGACCGCATAGGCGCGGTAGCTGCTAGAAATAAATTGCCCGTAGCCCATCGCGCCCGCATAGGACCCCTTAGGCTCCAGCGGGTTTTGTCCTTCTTCCCTGGCAAGCATGAAAAACGCTTTCAATTCTGAGCGGAAAAATTTTCCTCGCGGCGGGTAGTCGAAGGCCAACGTTGAAAGAGAATCGATCACTCTATAATTTCCGGTAATAGTGCCGTACATCGTTTCGACACCAATAATGGCCACCACCACTTCAGGTGGAACACCGTATTTTCTGTAGGCTCTAGCAAGGGTCGCCTTATGCTTCAGCATAAAAGCTTTGCCTTCCCTTGTCCGGCGATCGGTCAGAAAAATATCCTGGTACTCTCGCCAATTTAGCGTGCGTTCAGCGGGCCTAGATATTGCGTCGACAATTTTTTGTTTATAACTCGCTTGGGCAAACGTTTGCTCAAGGAAATCTCGCTTAAACCCTTCGTTAGCAACCATCTCCGCGATAAAGGCTTGAACATCAGCTCGACGACTATCACCGTAAGGAATGGGATCTTGAGAGGCGTTAGCTAACACCTCTGCAGCCACACCGATGTTAGCTAGCAATAAAAACATGACTAACCTGCTAGCTGAAATCTTTCTTTCTTTCATAAAACACACTTCCATGATCACTCGCTGAGTCACTAGTCTTACAATGTAATTCGTCGATGAGTGTGCACCGACATAATGATGCCGAAGCCCGCAAACAATGTCACGATAGCCGTCCCGCCGTGACTCACTAGGGGCAGAGGAACCCCTACTACGGGAAGAATCCCACTCACCATACCGACATTAACAAAGACATAGACAAAGAACGTAAACGTGATTGTCCCTGCTAACAATCGTCCAAAGGTATCCTGCGCTTGAATGGCTATAACGACTCCACGCCCCACCAACAAAATGTAGAGAACTAATAACAGCGTCACTCCAACCAACCCGAATTCTTCAGCCAAAACAGCGACGATAAAGTCGGTTTGACTCTCTGGCAAGAAATCGAGGTGAGACTGGGTTCCCTGAAATAAACCTTTGCCAAATAAACCACCTGAGCCTATTGCTGTCTTGGATTGAATAATGTTCCAGCCGGCTCCCAATGGATCCCTCTCGGGGTCGAGCAAAATCATAACCCGGGTCCGCTGGTAATCTAACATGACATACCAAAGCGCAGGAGCCGCCATCAGCCCCGCAAGCACGGCACTCAATACGTATCGCCAAGAAATACCGGCGAGTAAAAGCACCAGCAGTCCCGAGGCACCGATCAGCAAAGAAGTACCCAGATCTGGTTGGCGAGCAATGAGTAACACTGGAATGATGATCATGACACATGCCCAGAAAACGTGCCTGCGCAGCGGAGGCAAGTGGCGATCATGAAAGTAGCTTGCAAGCATCATGGGAATTACCAGCTTCATCAACTCAGAAGGTTGAAAATTAAGAATCCCTGGTATTCTTAACCAACGCTGAGAACCATTGACTGTGGTTCCGACAAACAGCACAGCCACGAGCAAAAGAATACCAATCGCAAACAACCAAGGGGCTATTCTCAAATAAAAAATTGGGGAGATTTGAGCCATGAGGATCATCACGCCAAAGGCCACCCCAATTTTTATGACCTGGTTTACAACCGGGGCAGTTTGCTGTCCAACGGCAGAGTACAAAATCAGTAAGCCGTATGCACAAATCATCACCAGCAGCAGAATAGTTGGGATGTCCAGATGGAACTTTTCACCTAGCCCAACGGTGCGCGTTTGACCAAATCCAGCGCTGGGCATTCGACGCACAAAATCTTGGCTCATCTATCACCTACCTGTGCTAACTTATATCGACTTTCAAGCAGATAGTAATCAAGAATTTTCCTTGCAACAGGTGAGGCTATTGCGCTGCCGCCACCTCCATTCTCAACTAACACCGCCAATGCGATTTTTGGATCCTCAATCGGGGCGAACGCGACAAACCAAGCGTGTTTACGTTGCCGCTCATTTAACTCTTCTTCGTCGTACTCTTCACCCTGAGGAATACCCACGACTTGAGCCGTGCCCGATTTACCAGCCATCTGATAGGGTATATCACGTCCAATATATGCCCATGCTGTGCCATTTTCTCCAAACCCCATATTGCCCCGATGCACAACCATGCTCATCGACTCAAAAATCAAATCCCAAAATTGTTCTGGCACCCGGTCTACATCATGAAGCTGCTTTGCCGTGGCTTGTTCAGGCAGCGCCGCGCCACTTTTCAACATTCGAGGGACAACTGTCTTACCGCGATTGGCCAATGTCGCAACCGCCGTTGCCAACTGCAACGGTGTCACTAACATGTCTCCCTGTCCAATACCGATGTTAACAGTATCACCGGGGTACCAGGGTAACCCTCGCGTTGCCTGTTTCCAATCTCGAGAGGGTAAAAGTCCGCTACGAGCCTCCGGCAAATCAATCGCTGTGTTCATTCCGAAACCGAACAGCGCAAGATTCTCATGAATGCGATCAATGCCCAATTTCACCGCAAGATCAAAGAAGTAAACGTTACATGAGCGGTAAATCGCTTTCTGCAAATTCACATCTCCATGTCCACCACGACCATCTTTCTTCCAGTTCCAGTCACGATACAACCTTGAATTATTAGGCAGCTTGAACCAGCCGGGGTCGTCGTGGATAGTGAACTCCCCCGTTGTAGTCCCCGTCATCAGGCCTGTTAAGGCAATAAAGGGTTTTAAGGTGGAGCCAGGCTCATACTGTCCCTGCAATGCACGATTAAACAGGGGGACATCACCAGAATTTCTCAGCTCTGCATAACTCTGGTAATCAATGCCAGTGACAAAAAGATTAGGGTCGTAAGAAGGTTTTGATACCAGCGCAAGGATACCCCCTGTGGCTGGATCTATTGCGACGACCGTGCCTCTGCGGTCACCGAGAGCCTCACTTGCGGCTTTCTGTAACCCGACATCTACGTGTAAAGTCAGATCTCGCCCCGGACGGGGCGGCACCGAATCAAGCACCTTCATCACTCGACCTCGGGCATCGGTCTCGACCTGCTGATAGCCCACTGTGCCTAGCAGCGTCTTTTCGTAGAACTTTTCGACCCCAAGCTTCCCAAGGTGGTCCGTACCGGAGTAAGCAACGCTATCTAGCGTCTTGGCATCTTCTTCGTTGATACGACGAACCGAGCCGACGGCATGGGCCATCAACTCACCGCTGGGGTAGTGCCTGACCAGCCGCGCTTCAATCTCAACACCGGGAAGCGCGTAATTGTTGACACTGACGCGGGCTATCTCCTCGGGCGTCAGTCGATACAATACAGGTACCGATTCAAACGGTCGCTGACGACGAGACATGCGTTTTTTGAAATTTGCAATCTCGTCGTCACTCAATCCAACGAGCTCGTCAAGCTTTGCCAGCGTCGTGTCCAAATTCTCGACCCTTTCTTTCGTTAAGGTCAGCTGAAAAGTCGGCATGTTATCTGCGATTAACTCACCATTTCGATCATAAATTAAGCCACGAATCGGCGGCAGAGATTGCACCTGAATCCGGTTTCGATCAGACAAGGTTGCAAACAAATCATGTTGTAAAACTTGCAAGTAAAACATTCGCGCGACAAGGAACAACGTGAGCAATATCAGGAAACCAAAGCCAAGGATCACTCGGTCAAAAAAGATTCGACTTTCTCCGGTGTGATCTTTAAGTGCTAGAGGCTCTGCCATTCAGTTACTTACGCACCTGATTACTTGTGATAGGGGTGATGGTTGATAACAGACCATGCGCGATAAATTTGCTCTGCTAATAGCAACCTCACCATAAAGTGAGGGAAAGTCAAACGCGACAAACTCCAGGTCAGATCAGCGCGTTGTAAGCATTCTTTACTCAGACCATCGGGACCACCTACCATCATCTGAACCTGATTGGCGTTTTGCAGCCAGTCAGTAAATCGAAGCGCCAGTTTCTCAGTGGTCCAATCGCTTCCTCGGCTATCCATCGCGATAACGATACCGCCATTTTTAATCCGATCGAGCATTTTTTTACCTTCTTCTTCCTTCAGTTTTTCGACCGACTGAGACTTACCTCTGTGAGCAACGGGTATTTCGGACAAAACCAACTGCCATTCCTTTGGCAATCGCTTCTGGTACTCTTTATACCCTTGAGTTACCCACGCCGGTTCCCGGGTGCCCGCAGCGATCAGTTCAATCTGCATCTTTGTGAATCGACCCTGACTCTCTGGCTTGGACACTGGTACTCCAAAGGCGTTCAATATCATAGAACTCTCGCGCCGAGGGCAACATCATATGCACAACCACGTCGGTTAAATCGAGCAGCACCCACTCACCTTCATCCAAACCTTCTATACCTAGAGGCATAAAACCTGCTGCCTTGGCATCAACAACCACGTTATTTGCAATCGACTTTACGTGACGATTTGATGTTCCGCTCACCAGAATCATGTAATCAGTGAGTTCCGTCTTGTCCCGTACGTCAATGCAAACAACGTCAACAGCCTTGATATCATCCAGAGACTCCAACACGAGTGTTTTCAGATCAACCGGATCACTCTCTTTACTATTCTCAACCATCAATTTCACTTCTTTAGCTTTCGGTTAAATTTATTTTGTCACCTGACCCAAAACCGATGATCGGGTTGGTAATTTGATTCAACGATACAAACCGTTTTCATCAATGAAGTTCCTTACACTCTCTGGCAACAAATACCGCGTTGACTGACGCGCTAGGACCATTTCTCTAATACTGGTCGATGAAACTGCCAATTGCGTAAGTTCAATAAAACAAACACTGCCTGCCGGTGTTAAAGATACGTCCTGAAGTTTTCCCTTCCTTGACTCGATCCAGGCGTTGAGTCCTTCAGACATGTCTTGATCTCTTGGGTGCTCATTCATCTCTGGGCGACTCATTACGATCAAGTGAGCATAGTCGGTCAGTTCCCTCCACCGGTGCCATTCCTCCAACAAACGAAAGGCATCTATTCCAAGAACAAACCAGAGTGGTTCAACATTACCAATTTCTTTTCTTATTTCAGCAAGCGTATCGACTGAGTAAGACCGACCTTCCCTGCGAACTTCCCTGTCATCAACCTCAAGCTGCGCGTTATCCTGAATTGCCAGTTTAATCATTTTCAGACGTTGCAGCGCACTAGTCCCCGGTAAACCCCTGTGGGGCGGAATATACGAAGGTATCAACCTGATTGTTCTGGGATCAAGCAAAGAGGCAACCTCCTCTGCAGAACGCAGGTGGCCGATATGAACGGGGTCAAATGTCCCTCCCATTAAGGCCAGACTCATACTAGTGCACTCATACCAGAAGGCTCGAGACCAGGGAATGACGATGGAAACAACAATAGATCACTGTCTGACCTGACCATCGCCAAGCACAATATACTTCTGGGAAGTCAAGCCTTCCAAACCAACTGGGCCGCGAGCATGCAACTTGTCAGTCGAGATACCAATCTCAGCCCCCAGGCCAAATTCAAAACCATCAGCGAATCTTGGCGAAGCATTAATCAACACTGAGCTTGAATCAACTTCTCTGAGAAATCTTCGGCCCTTCGAATAATTCTCGGTAACAATGGTGTCACTGTGTTTTGAGCCGTAGGTGTTAATGTGGGCGATGGATTCATCCAGTCCTTCCACCACTTTTATCGCTAGAATAGGCGCAATATATTCCTCGTACCAGTCATCTTCGGTCGCCGAGGTGACATCACACACGTTCGACAAAACACTCCTGGTTTCATCGCAACCCCGCAGTTCAACCCCCTCCTTCCCATACATACCAGCGAGTTCAGGTAGTATGTCCTTGGCAACACCCCGGTCTACCAACAGTGTTTCCATTGCGTTACAGACAGCATATCGATTGCATTTCGCATTAAAGGCAATCTTTATCGCCATCGCCTTATCAGCATCGGCATCAACATATACATGACAGACCCCATCCAAATGTTTGATGACAGGTATCGTCGCCTCTTCTATGATGCGCTCAATCAGACTTTTGCCGCCACGGGGGACAATAACGTCGACATACTGATCCAATGTGATTAACTCACCCACCGCCGCACGATCTGTTGTTGCGACAACCTGCACGGCTGCTTTTGGCAAACCGGCTGCAGACAAACCGGCTTGAATACATTCAGCCAATCCGCGATTCGAATGAATACACTCAGACCCGCCACGCAGGATCGTTGCATTGCCAGATTTTAGACAAAGACTAGCAGCATCAATTGTCACATTTGGCCGTGACTCATAAATGATACCAATCACGCCTAGCGGTACCCGCATTTTGCCAACCTGAATGCCCGAGGGACGATACGACATGTCGGAGATTTCACCAACAGGATCATTTAGGGTTACTACCTGCTCTAGTCCCTCGACCATGCTGTTAAATCTGACCTCGGTAAAGGTCAACCGGTCGAGCAACGCATCGGAGATGCCACTTGCCCGCGCCGTGTCAAGATCCTTCTCATTCTCGAGCATCAGATCTGAACGTCGGGCCAGTATTTCTCCGGCGATAGACTGCAGGGCGAAGTTTTTCTGCTCTGTGCCTGCCTTGTTCATCTCAACGGCAGCGGACTTGGCAGCCAGCCCCATCTCAAGCATCGTGTTCTTAATTGTCTCTTCCATTACTCAAACCAACTTGTCTACGCATGGAAACAATAAGTCTCCATGGCTAAAAATCGGCATTATACCCACAATACAGCTTATTTTTTGTTACTTTTACAAGCCCCTTTAAGAACCATGCCATGAACCGTTTAATTACACCTGAATTCTTCCATCAGGCGCCGCAGGCATTAGCTATCGCTCTATTAGGTAAAATTTTGCGGCGGAAAGTCCGATGGCAGGGCAAAAACTTCTGGCTCTCAGCACGGATAATCGAAACAGAAGCCTATTATCGAGATGAAAAAGCCAGCCACTCATCGCTAGGCTACACCGCAAAACGCAAAGCGATGTTCATGGCACCCGGGACAATTTATATGTACTACGCCCGGGGCGGTGATTCCCTCAATTTTTCCGCACTGGGAGAGGGCAATGCAGTGTTAGTTAAAGCCGCCTTCCCACACTTCGACTCAATATCAGGACGGCGTCAATTAGAGGTGATGCGCGCCCTCAATCCAAGAAACTCAATTTCAGGAACGACTAGGCTTGCAAAAAAAACGCCAAGGGCCATCGACAGGCTGTGTAACGGGCAGACGCTGCTTTGCAAATCTCTCGATCTGAAAGTCGTTGACTGGGACCAGCAGACGCTGGACAAACGCCGTTTTTATCTCGCCGAGTCAGGTTGTCAAATCACTCGATACATCCAATGCCCACGACTAGGCATTCCAGTCGGCCGGGATGAAAACCTCTGGTACCGATTCATCGATTTCGATGCAGCGCATCACGCAACCAGTAACCCCCTGACGAAACGAAAATGGAGGGTGGGTGTGAACTATCGTGTGTGTGACTCGTTTTAAACCGAGCGCTTATTGCAATTGGTCCTGCATCTTCACAATGAGTTTATCCAAATCTTCCAGACGCGCTATCGGATTTCGCATTTCTAACAAGCGCTGCTTCAAGTCGTTGGGTATGGGCAAGAGCTCTGTTAGCCGCCCGCCAACCTGCGATGCATCATCCAGATCGACATTCAATCTGAGCGCTTCCACCGACTCATGTTTCAATAGAGAGGCAAGGATTTCACTCAGATGGGACTTTTCAGCGGGTACAGTCTCTTTGCTTTCAATGACCAAAAATTCAACATCAGCCATCATCAGTCGTTCGCTTGTTTCGTACTGATCACGAACAGCAAACCTCGCCTGCCCTTCAACCATAATACCCAGTAAACCGTTATCTCGCTGATCGAAATCCACGATATTGACGTAAGTGCCGGAGTGGGCAACGCTGGGTAATTGTTCTTCCGCGTTCTGCAGTAACTGGTTTCCTTCCCGGATCATAATGATGCCAAAGCCAGCGTCGTTTTTCATACATTGCTTCACCATATCCAAATATCGTGTCTCAACGATCTGAAGCGACAACCGACCACCGGGAAAGAGGACAACGGGTAATGGAAATAGGGGGATCTCAGCCATGGCTTATTCTACAACACTAACTTCCAGATTGACCGCACGAATATTGTTTAAAACAAATCACCCCGTTAAACTCGCGTTTTTACTGGGTGGTGAGTGGCTGTGGACTTCCTTCAAACGTTTTTGCTTTCGATCATTCAGGGCGTCACCGAATTTCTACCCATATCAAGTTCGGCTCATCTTATTCTTCCTTCACAAATTCTTGGCTGGACAGACCAAGGGTTGGCTTTTGACGTCGCAGTCCACCTCGGTTCTCTGAGCGCTGTGCTAATTTACTTTAGAAAGGATCTGATAGATTTAACGCAGGCTAGCGTTAAAGCCGCCTTGTTACTTGAACACTCGTCAAAAAGTCGCTTCGCACTAAACCTCATCGTCGCCAGCCTGCCGATAATACCGGCCGGTTTGTTTCTTAAGGGTTTAGTTGAAGGAGAACTTCGAAGCATTGAAGTGATCGCCGGGACAACCATCACTTTTGGTCTAGCGCTTTGGTATGCAGATCGTCGTCAACAGAAGAGCCGTCAACAAAAGAGCAAAGGTAATGCATACGGCGACGCGGAATCGCTTACGCTAAAACATGCGGTGTATATCGGCTGTGCTCAGTGTTTTGCGCTCATACCAGGGACATCAAGGTCCGGTGCGACAATGACAATGGGGTTGTTGTGTGGCTATGGTCGAGAAGCTGTCTCGCGAATTTCTTTTTTACTTTCTATTCCGGCTATCGCTGGGGCTAGTCTCTTAAAGACAGTCGACCTTCTCACCGGAGACACACAAATTGCCTGGCACACACTAGGACTTGGCTGGCTTTTATCTGGTATCAGCGCGTACCTATGTATCCACCTCTTTCTTGACTACATCAATCGTTTAGGTTTCCTGCCCTTCGTCATTTATCGCATGGCGCTAGGCGGACTACTGATTATCCTAATCTTCGCCTAAATTTGTAAGATCAAGAGATAGCGCTGACAAACGTGTTCATATCAAAATAATCACGCCACTCTTTAATTTTACCATTTTGCATTTCAAATATGCCGAAACACGGTAAATCGACGTGTTTATCTCCCACATCGGTACGGTCCAAACGCTCGACCATCACCACATCACCCTGGGCTAACAGACTAATGACCTCCCACTCTGTTTTCGTCCAGTTAGCGATAAAACCAGCGATAAACTGGCGAAGACTTTCAGCGCCTTGAACCGGTTTCGCCGGGATATTGAAGTAAATGCCATCTTCTGTGAAATAGCTCACAAGTTCATCGGCATCAAGATTTGACCATGCCGCAACAAATTCACGAACAACTTGCTCATTGCTTTTTTGTACATCACTCACTTCAGCTTCTCCTGGCCCGCTAAAATGGAATGTCGTCGTCAAAGGCTTCCGGTGGGGGTGCTGAAAAGTCCTGACTACCACCTTGAGGGCCGTTACTCTGTCCACCTCCTGAGCCAAATCCCGAGTTTCCTCCGCCGGCATTAGGCGGCTGATTATTCTGATTAAAGCCACCACCCATGCCTCCGTCATTACGACCATCCAGCATTTGCATTTCATTGGCAATGATTTCAGTTGAATAATGTTTTTGGCCGTCTTTGTCCCATTGCCGAGTGCGAAGAGCCCCTTCTATATAGACTTTGGAACCTTTCTTCAGGTACTCGCCAGCAATTTCTGCCAAACGATTAAAAAATACAATTCGGTGCCACTCTGTTCTTTCCTGCTGCTGACCTGACTGCTTGTCTTTCCAACTCTCCGATGTCGCAATGCTAATATTGGTCACCGGATTACCGTTGGGCATAAATCGCGTCTCGGGGTCATTCCCAAGGTTTCCTACCAGGATAACTTTATTAATTCCTCGTGCCATTTTATTCTCCTGACTGATCTGTTCTTGTAATTGGCCCTTTGAAAAGCGCCTAACGACGATTCTTCCAAGCTAGGTGGTATTACCGCATAAACATCACACCGTGCATAGCGAATCTTCATTCCAAATGGCACTATCTACTTTTAGATAAGCCACTCTTTCTTCTTCAACGAGCGCCACCTCTACAACGCCTGAAAGAGATAGTAACGCTTTTACGACTTCATCCGCAGGACGCTCGTCTTCCGCTTCAATCTCGAAGGTTACGCTCGCGAAATGCTCAAATCCATTTAACCCAAGCGCAGCAATAAACCAGAGTACACAGCAAGCGGCATTCACGTAAACCAGCACCGATATGTCCCACATTTCGAGTAGCCACCCACCCACGAGACCACCAATAAAAGCGCCGAGAAACTGGCAACTTGAATAAACACCCATGGCGGTTCCTCGTTCTCCTGCATGAACGATACGACTTACGAATGCCGGCAGTATGACTTCCAGTAGGTTAAAGGCCATAAAAAACAGTCCCATCACGGTAATGACGAGCAGCGCGGTGATGACATTCGCTAACATTACCTGCGACAGTGCAAATGCAGCAATCATCACAAGCATCAAATATCTGCCAAAACCCTGTTTTTCAGAAAGCCACATAAAAGGACCCATCAAGACAAAGGTCACTATCAATAACCAAAAATAAATTTGATAGTGTTCCTCAGCCACAAACCCGGCTTGCTGCAACACCTGAGGAAACACGAGAAATGCTGACATCAGCAAGTAATGCAACATAAAGACACCCAGCGTCGTCTTCATCAAATTGGCATCGAGCAACACACCTCGCACTTTGTCGAGGGCCAAGCGGGCATTAGACTGATGACTCATGATCGCAGGGGTTGGCACTGCCTTCGCAAGCACAAGGATGCCCAGCGCACCGGCAAGTGCTGTTAAGGCAAACACGCCCGATAGACCAAAGGCATCGGCAATCAGCGGACCCAAGACAAGCGACATGCCAAAAGATGAACCTATGCTAACCCCTACGATCGCCATTGCTCTGGTTCGGTTCTCTGTTCGGGTCACATCCGCAACCAGCGCCAATAGTGAACTGGAAATAGCACCACAACCCTGAAGCAGCCGACCAAAAATAATGACTTCAATACTGGTGGCAAGCGCTGCAACGACACTGCCTATGACAAAAACTGTGAGTCCCGCGTAGATTACCCGCTTGCGCCCAAACTTGTCTGAAAGCAGGCCCAGCGGTATCTGCAGAATTGCTTGAGATAACCCGTAAATACCCAGCGCCAGCCCAATCGCCAAGGGTGTTCCACCTGCATACGCCGGTCCAAGTAGCGGCAGTACCGGCAAAACCATAAACAGACCGAGCATACGAATCACATAGAGCAGGGCGATCGCCAACACGGCTTTTAGTTCTTGTCTGCTCACCCGTGCTCGTTCCGGTTACAGTCTATAAATTGCATTACCATTATCACCAAACTAGTCACTGCTCTCGCCCTACGAAATCTCTCGCGGTTGCGAAAGCCCGTTTTCCCAACATCCCATTTAATTACGAAAGGTGCAAAAGAAGGTTGATCAGAAGAGATAAAAAACAGATGCACTTTGCCAAGTCTGATACAAACTTATACTATCTGTTCCCCTGTTTTTTATACTTCTCTATCGCCTTAAGCAAGAGGCCATTGCCAAGTTTTTATACAGTGAATGATAATAGCAAATTCGGCACTTTCTTACACGAGGAATGAGAGATAGCGCTATTCACCTTTAGAGATAAACCATGCGATTGGCAGCAAAAACCTGACACATTTTCTTCTGGAAACCGATGAGTAATATATCAATTCGAGGTGCGAAAACTCATAACCTCAAAAACTTTGATCTTGATATCCCGCGGGATAAATTGATTGTCATTACCGGATTGTCCGGATCAGGCAAATCTTCTCTTGCGTTCGATACACTCTATGCTGAAGGTCAACGCCGATATGTTGAGTCTCTTTCGGCCTACGCGCGTCAGTTTCTTTCCCTGATGGAAAAACCGGACGTTGATCACATCGAGGGATTGTCCCCCGCAATATCAATAGAGCAAAAATCCACCAGTCAAAATCCGCGTTCGACCGTCGGCACTATTACGGAAATTTACGACTACTTACGACTTCTCTTCGCTAGAGTCGGTGAACCGCACTGCCCCACACACGGTGTTCCGCTCAAAGCTCAATCCGTCAGCCAAATGGTAGATCACGTACTCGCTATGCCCGAAGGCGTTCGGATTCTGTTGCTCGCACCGGTTGTGAAGGAACGTAAAGGTGAACACCTGCATTTGTTTAGTCAGCTACGCAGTCAGGGTTTTGTCAGGGCGCGGATCAACGGCATTGTCGTTGACCTAGATGAAGTACCGGCGCTGGACAAGCAGAAGAAACATACCATCGAGGTCGTCATTGATCGTCTTCGAATTCGCCCTGACCTGAAAACCCGACTCGCCGACTCATTCGAGACGGCAGTTTCGATCTCAGACGGACTCGCAAGTGTCGCTTATTTAGACGATGAGCAAGAGGATATTGTTTTTTCGTCTAGATTTGCCTGCCCAGAATGCGGACACTCCATATCAGAACTAGAGCCTAGACTGTTTTCATTTAACAACCCGGCGGGCGCCTGTTCATCCTGTGATGGGCTGGGTAAGAAACAGTTTTTTGACGTCGATAATGTAGTTCACGATGATGAATTATCCCTTTCAGAAGGTGCTATACACGGGTGGGACAGAAGAAACATCTATTATTATCAGATGCTTACGAGCATTGCGGACCATTTCGGATTCGATATTGACACACCTTTTGGCCAGCTGGATCAGTCTCATCAGAAGACGGTTCTTTACGGACATCAGAAGGAAAAAATCAAATTTCGATACGTCAATGACAAAGGAGATGAGTATAGTCGCGCGCACACTTTTGAAGGCATCATTCCCAATATGGAAAGAAGGTTCCGCGACACAGAATCACAGATGGTGAGGGAAAACCTTGCGAAATTTCTAAGCACACGACCCTGCCCCGACTGTCTGGGCACGCGCCTGAATGCAGACGCCAGGTCAGTCACCATTGAGTCTATCTCGCTACCGGAAGTTGTGAATCAATCTGTTGCGGACGCACATCATTACTTCACTAGCCTCAACCTGACTGGGCAACGGGCTAAAATTTCGGACAAAATTGTGACGGAAATTGTCGCACGACTTAGGTTCCTGATTGACGTCGGGCTCAACTACCTAACGATTTCTCGAAGCGCCAATACACTTTCTGGTGGAGAAGCTCAGAGAATTCGACTTGCCAGTCAAATCGGCGCTGGACTGGTAGGGGTTATGTATATACTCGATGAGCCTTCAATCGGTCTGCACCAAAGAGACAATCAGCGCTTACTCAAAACACTTAATCATCTGAGGGACATTGGCAATACCGTTATTGTTGTAGAACACGATGAAGAAGCGATTCGTTCCGCAGATTTTCTGATTGATATTGGACCTGGTGCAGGTGTCCATGGCGGTGAGGTTGTGGCCGCAGGCTCTGTTGACGACATCATTAATACGACACGATCCATTACCGGCGATTTCCTCTCTGGCAAGCAGGCAATTGATTTGCCTGCCGTCCGTATAAAGAACAACCCTGACCGTCAACTCAAGTTAATAGGCGCAACAGGTAACAATCTTCAGGATGTTAACCTTAGCTTACCCATTGGCCTGATGACCTGTATTACTGGGGTATCCGGCTCGGGGAAATCTACTCTGATAAACGCGACCTTATATCCTATGGCAGCCAGAGCGCTCAACGGCGCTACCATTCCACAAGCTGCCCCCTTCAGGGAACTCAGTGGTATGGAGCAACTGGACAAGGTTGTAGATATTGACCAAAGCCCTATCGGTCGCACTCCCCGTTCAAATCCGGCAACCTATACCAATATATTTACGCCGATTCGCGAGTTATTCGCGGCGACGCAGGAAGCCCGTTCTCGGGGTTACAAGCCAGGCCGTTTTAGCTTTAATGTTAAGGGTGGCAGATGCGAGGCCTGTCAGGGAGATGGACT
Source organism: Pseudomonadales bacterium (assembly GCA_964228885.1). Classification (GTDB taxonomy): domain Bacteria; phylum Pseudomonadota; class Gammaproteobacteria; order Pseudomonadales; family Azotimanducaceae; genus UBA4582. Next base: position 32,594 of record CAXRCG010000039.1, read on the forward strand.
TATTAAGGTTGAAATGCACTTCCTACCCGATGTTTATGTCACCTGCGACGAATGCAAAGGCCGACGTTATAACAGAGAGACACTCGAGGTTCAGTACAAGGGTAAGAGCATTCACGAAGTGTTGGAGATGACCGTTGAGGATGCGCACCAATTTCTAAATGCCGTGCCCATGATCGAACGACGATTGAAAACTTTGATTGATGTCGGGCTTGGTTACATTCGACTCGGTCAGAGTGCAACGACGTTATCCGGCGGTGAAGCACAGCGCGTTAAACTATCCCGGGAGCTCTCCAAAAGGGATACCGGGAAAACATTATACATACTCGACGAACCCACTACTGGATTGCACTTCCATGACATCAAACAACTGCTTGAAGTATTGCATCACCTTCGGGACCAGGGAAACACCGTCGTGATTATCGAACACAATCTGGACGTCATCAAAACCGCAGATTGGATTGTTGATCTGGGCCCTGAAGGAGGCTCGGGTGGCGGGCAGATTATTGCCACAGGGACACCGGAAGAGGTGGCTAATTGTCGTCACTCTCACACCGGTGAATATTTGAAATCCGTTCTAAGCCTGACTTAAGCCCGTGGCTCGATTACCCGTAAGCCCGCTCAATTGCGCCGGTTGCCAGCCCCTTATGGATCGGCGCATTGTATTGAGATAGCACCGCTTCCAGCGCATTCGCACACAACAACACATTTTTAGGATTACTTGCATAACCCATTAATCCGATTCGCCAGACCTTACCCGCCAACGCACCAAGACCCGCTCCGATCTCGAGATTGTATTGCTGAAGTAGTTGCTGACGCACCTGCGCTTCGTCAACGCCCTCAGGAATCGTCACGGCATTTAACTGAGGCAGTCTTTCATCTTCTGGCACAATAAAAGACAACCCCATCGCCTCAAGACCTGATTTGAGCGCGATATGATTCCGCTGATGTCTTTGCCAGCTTGCCGCCAATGTCTCTTCCTCGAGAATGACAAGCGCCTCATGCAAGCCGTACAAGGCATTCACCGGCGCAGTATGATGGTATGCGCGTTTCTGTCCTTCTCCCCAATAGCCCATCACAAGATTGAGATCAAGGAACCATGAAGCCACAGGGGTCTTTCTATTCTTAATGGCTAAAACTGCCCGCTCACTCAGGCTTATGGGTGAAAGTCCCGGTGCACAGGACAAACACTTTTGAGTGCCACTATAGGCTGCGTCCGCTGCCCAGCCATCAATGTTCACTTCTGTGCCGCCAAGCGAAGTGACACAGTCAACAATTGTCAAACAATCCCTCGCCCGCGCCAACGCGCAGAGTGCTGCTGCATTTGATTGGACACCGGTCGATGTCTCTGCATGAACAAAAGCAACAATTTTTGTATCAGGGTGTTGTTTCAATGCGTCGTCCAGTTTCTGCGGATCGATCGCACGCCCCCATTCGTCTTCCACCAACACAACTTGACCACCAAAGCGTTTCACATTGTCGGCCATCCTGCCGCCGAACACACCGTTTTGACAAACAATCACCTTGTCACCAGGTTCCACCAAATTAACAAAGCAGGTTTCCATGCCAGCCGAGCCAGGTGCTGAGACAGGAATAGTCAGTTCGTTTTTTGTCTGAAAGGTAGCCTGCAACATCGACTTTATTTCATCCATAAGACGAATAAACTCGGGATCCAAATGCCCAATGGTCGGCTTAGACATCGCAACCAAGATTCTTGGGTTGACGTCCGAGGGCCCGGGTCCCATCAATGTTCTAACGGTAGGGTTAAATGACTGATGCATGGAAATCTCCATTGTGAAAATTATCAATTAAACACTCACCGCTATAGTGAGTTACAAAAAAAAAGGCTGGGATTACCCAACCTTTTATCAACAACCTTTTATGTTCGATCTTCAGTGCGCTATAAATTTAAACTAAACACTCGCACACAAGTTTCGACATCATCAAACACAACAGAGTAATTTGATTTGCGCAAACAGGGTTAGTTCAAATGGGCGCAGAACTACTCTTCGTCGTCGTCCTCGAGGTCATCGTCAAGGTCTTCGGGGATTGGGCGATCAACTAATTCGATATATGCCATCGGCGCTGCATCGCCAGCCCTAAAGCCACACTTGAGAATACGCGTGTATCCACCGGGCCGTTCCTGATACCTAGGTCCCAATTCAGCAAACAGCTTTCCAACAGCATCCTTGTTACCCGTTCTGGAGAATGCAAGTCGGCGGTTGGCTACGGAATCGCTTTTCGCCAGGGTGATGAGAGGCTCAGCGACCCTTTTCAGTTCCTTTGCTTTCGGTAAGGTAGTCTTAATGACTTCATGCTCAAACAGAGAGCATGCCATATTTTTGAACATGGCTTTCCTGTGCGATGAATTCCGATTTAACTGCCTACCACTTTTTCTATGGCGCATTTTGATACTTCCTAAATCTTTCTATGTTTTATGACTTACTATTGAGATGTCTCACACGAACCAGACAACTCGCGTTTGAACCTTGTTGTCTGGCTCAGCCCCCTGTTCGTGCTTAGCCAAGCACGCGGTCGTCGCCACGCAAGCTTGAGGGTGGCCAGTTTTCTAGGCGCATACCTAAAGATAAGCCTCTTGAAGCGAGCACGTCTTTTATTTCGGTCAACGACTTCTTGCCAAGATTTGGCGTTTTCAGCAGTTCAACTTCTGTTCTTCGAATTAAATCACCGATGTAATAAATGTTTTCAGCCTTCAAACAGTTAGCGGAACGAACCGTGAGTTCAAGGTCATCGACCGGACGCAGCAAGATTGGATCTATTTCGTCTTCCTGCTCTTCAACTTCTGGCTCACTCTCACTTTGCAGGTCAACAAACACCGCAACCTGTTGTTGGAGAATAGTCGCTGCACGACGAATTGCCTCTTCAGGGTCAATTGTGCCGTTAGTTTCGAGATCAATGATGAGTTTATCGAGGTCAGTTCGCTGCTCGACACGCGCACTGTCTACTTTATATGCCACTCTGCGAACGGGGCTGTAGGATGCATCGATCAACAAACTTCCAATCACTCGGTCCTGCTCTTCATCGCTCGCACGAATGTCAGCGGGCTCGTAGCCTCGACCTCGGTCAACTTTCACACGAAGGTTCAATTTACCACTTTCGTTAAGGGTGGCGATGACGTGATCCGGGTTAGCAATTTCGATGTCATGATCGACCTGAAAGTCAGCCGCAGTCACAACGCCAGGGCCTTCTTTTTCAAGTTTGAGTTCAGACTCGTCAGTTGCATTCAACTTAATAGCTACGCCTTTCAAGTTGAGCAGCACTTCAATTACGTCTTCCTGGACACCTTCCATGGCGCTGTACTCGTGGAGTACACCGTTAATTTCTACTTCTGTAATCGCGCAACCCGGCATTGATGACAGCAGGATACGACGCAATGCGTTACCCAATGTATGTCCAAAGCCTCGTTCTAATGGCTCCAGAATAACTGTCGCTCTGGTATCGGTTAGTTGAGCAACCTGAATATGCTTTGGCGTTAAAAACTCTAGTGACGAATGGGGCATACATACACCTTCTAAAAAGACTATAACTCTATTAAAACGCTCGACCGATAACGAAGTACCGGTACGGCGCTGTTAAGCAGTACTTACTTCGAGTAAAGCTCTACGATCAGATTTTCGTTGATCTCTGATGGTAGCTCATCCCGCTCAGGGAAAGCTTTATAAACGCCTTCCAATTTGTCAGCGTTTACTTCGACCCATTCTACTGGGGTTCGATTAGCTGCAATTGCGAGAGAACCCTGAATTCGAAGCTGATTCTTTGCTTTTTCCCGAATCGTAATGGTGTCACCCGCGGCGACTTGGTAAGAAGGAATGTTAGTCACATGCCCATTTACCAAAATTGCCTTGTGTGAAACTAGCTGCCTTGATTCTGCTCTTGTTGAGCCAAAACCCATTCGGTAGACAACGTTATCCAAACGTCTTTCTAGCAGGCGAAGTAGGTTTTCACCGGTAGCACCTTTTTGACGATCGGCTTTCTTGTAGTAGTTTCGGAATTGCTTTTCAAGCACACCATAAATCCGACGCACTTTCTGCTTTTCACGCAACTGTACCGCGTAATCAGAATTACGTGTTCTACGGGCACCATGCTGTCCCGGTGCAGTGTCAATCTTGCACTTGGATTCAATCGGTCGCACGCCGCTCTTCAGATAAAGGTCAGTGCCTTCTCGTCTTGCAAGCTTACATGTTGGTCCGAGGTATCTAGCCATTTCTTTATCTCCTCAATTACACCCGACGTTTCTTGGGTGGGCGGCAACCGTTATGTGGAATAGGGGTGACGTCTGTAATGTTTGTGATTTTGTATCCAACACCATTCAATGCTCGTACGGCGGCATCGCGACCGGGCCCTGGACCCTTGACGAAAACTTCTACATTTTGCAGGCCATAATCAAGTGCTGCTGTACCGGCGCGCTCCGCTGCTACCTGAGCTGCGAACGGTGTGCTTTTTCGAGCACCTCGGAAACCAGATCCTCCAGCCGTGGCCCATGACAATGCGCCACCTTGCCTATCAGTAATCGTGATAATAGTGTTGTTAAAAGATGCATGGATATGCGCCAGACCATCAACAACCTGTCGCTTTCCCTTTTTACGGGTCGGCGCAGCACTAACCTCTGGTGTTGAGGTGCCTTCTGCTGCCTCGCTTGCGTTTTCTGTATCAGACATATCAGTCATTTCAGTCTCTTCGCTTTGTTTACAACGATTAATCTAAATCGTCTAATTTGATTCGTTTGTTACTACTTCTTTGCGCTACTTACGGATAGGTCGCTTTGGGCCTTTCCTGGTTCGCGCATTGGTTTTGGTTCTTTGTCCTTTAAGGGGCAGGTTGCGTCTGTGACGAATACCGCGGTAACAACCAAGATCCAACAGGCGTTTCACATTCAGCTGCACTTCACGTCGCAGGTCACCTTCAACTGGCAGATTGGCTACCTCTGCGCGAAGCAAATCTAGCTCGCCCTCAGTAAGGTCACTTACTTTTGCTGTTGGGCTTACACCAGTTTGAGCACAAAGTTTTTTCGCAGTTGTACGACCTATACCAAAAATATAAGTAAGGGATATCACTGCATGCTTGTTGTCGGGAATATTAATTCCGGCTAAACGAGCCATTTAAACGCTCCTATAAATTCCTGTTAAACGTCTAACCTTGACGCTGCTTATGTCTTGGTTCTGAGCAAATTACTCTGACAGACCCTTTACGTCGGATAACTCGGCAATTCCGACACATTTTTTTTACTGAAGCTCTCACTTTCATTTTTCTGCTCCGTTCGACCTACTGTCTTCCAAAATTCTGCAAATTAGATTTTTTCATCAGTGACTCGTACTGATGCGACATCAGATGAGTTTGTACCTGCGACCAAAAATCCATTACTACCACTACAACGATCAGAAGTGCCGTTCCACCCAACTGAAAGGTCACGTTAAATTGCACCACCAGTAGCTGAGGCAGCAAACACACTGCTGTCATATACAACGAACCAAACAACGTCAGTCTGGTCAGAATGCTATCTATGTGTTTCGCCGTCTGCTCTCCTGGGCGATAACCGGGGATAAAAGCACCGGATTTTTTCAAGTTATCAGCCACTTCCTTCGGATTAAACATAATCGCCGTATACCAGAAGCAAAAGAAAATGATCCCAGCTGAAAACAAAATAATATTTAGCGGCTGCCCTGGCGCAATCTGAAGACTCAGATCCTGCAACCACTCCATACCTGGAGACTGACCAAACCATTGTCCAATTGACGCCGGAAACAACAATAAACTACTGGCGAAAATCGCAGGAATAACACCAGCCATGTTCACCTTCAGCGGCAAATGACTGGACTGCGCCTGATACATTCGCCGGCCCTGCTGCCTGCGTGCGTAATTGATTGTAATTCTTCGCTGCCCTCTTTCGACATAAACAACGAATGCAACAACCGCAACCGCCAGCACAGCAATCCCTAACAGACCCAGTATCGCAATCTCCCCCTGACGTGCTTGCTCGAAGGATTGGCCAATTGCACCGGGGAAACCCGACACAATACCTGTAAAAATAATAATCGAGATACCGTTACCGACACCTCTTTCAGTCACCTGTTCGCCGAGCCACATAAGAAACATCGACCCGGTCACCAGCGTAGTTACCGCAACAAAGTGAAATGCAATCGTACCGCTGTAAGCGAGCCCTTGAGAGGCTAGTCCACTGCTCATCGCAAAACCCTGAACCGTCGCTAAGATCAAAGTTCCCCATCGGGTGTACTGTGAAATTTTGCGTCGACCAGACTCACCTTCTTTACGCAGTTGCTGGAGCGATGGTGTAGTAGCTACCAACAATTGCGTAATAATAGATGCCGAGATGTAAGGCATAATGCCTAGCGCAAAGATGCTCATGCGCTCTAATGCCCCACCACCAAACATGTTCACCAAGTCTAGGATGCCGCCCTGATTTTGTTCGAACAGCGACGCCAGCCTTTCTGGATCAATACCTGGAATTGGGATATGTCCGCCAATCCGGTATACCACCATCGCCATGAGGACATACATCAGCCTCTGACGAAGTTCTGTTAAACCGCCACCAACACCTGAGCCCGCGGCTTCAGATTTTGATTTTTGTGTTGGAGACTTAGCCATGTATCGCTACTTACTCTTCTATCTTTCCGCCTGCAGCTTCAATAGCCGCACGCGCACCTTTAGTAACACCGATACCTTTTAAAGTAACCGCTTTACTGATTTCACCAGACAACATCACTTTCGCGCGCTGCATGCTTCCTTTGATAATGTCAGCATCTTTCAGCGCCTGCACGTCTATCACTTCTGCTTCGACTTTAGCGAGCTCGGAAAGCGTGACTTCAGCGGTAATTCTGGCTTTTGCCGAATTAAAACCAAATTTCGGCAATCTCATTTGCAATGGCTGCTGACCACCTTCGAACCCAGGTCGAATACCACCACCTGTTCTGGACTTCTGTCCTTTATGGCCACGTCCGCTGGTTTTTCCTAAACCACTGCCGATGCCTCTTCCCACCCTTTTTGCAGTAAATTTACTACCTGCGGCAGGCTTCAATGTATTTAATCGCATGCTAAGACTCCTACTCGCCTTCAACACTAACCATGTAAGAGACTTTGTTAATCATGCCTCGTACTGCGGGTGTATCTATTACTTCGACGCAGTGCCGAACTCTTTTGAGTCCAAGGCCCGCAATACATGCCTTATGACTTTTAAGGCGCCCTATTGTACTTTTGGTCTGTGTGACCTTAATTTTCTTTTCGTTTGCCATTTGCTTGCTAGCCCATCATCTCTTCAAGTGATATGCCACGCTTTTCCGCAACACTCTCTGGAGAACGCATATCCTGAAGCCCCTTAAAAGTTGCTCGAATAACGTTCACTGGATTAGTAGATCCGTAACACTTAGCAAGAACATTTTGTACGCCTGCGACTTCTAATACAGCACGCATAGTCTTACCCGCGATAATACCCGTACCTTCTGAGGCCGGTTGCATGAATACCTGTGACGCACCATGCCGTGCGGTCATCGCGTATTGAATAGTTGTGCCATCAAGATCAATCTGAATCATGTTATGGCGTGCAGACTCCATGGCCTTTTGTATCGCCAAAGGTACTTCTCTCGCTTTACCTCTGCCAAAGCCAACTCGGCCATTGCCATCGCCAACTACTGTGAGAGCAGTAAAACCGAATATGCGGCCACCTTTAACAACTTTGGCTACTCGGTTTACCTGTACCAGTTTTTCCTGGATACCTTCTTCGTTATCTTGGTCGTGAAACGCCATTACTCATCCTCTAAACTGCTAGAACTGCAAACCACCTTCGCGGGCTGCTTCTGCTAACGCTTTTACTCTACCGTGGTACTTATAGCCTGACCTATCAAAAGCAACCTTTTCGATTCCTGCTGCTTTCGCACGTTCGGCTATTAACTTGCCCACCTCAGTCGCACTAGTTACATTACCGGTCGCTCCGTCACGCATAGACTTATCTAAAGTGGATGCCGATGCCTGTATCAAATCACCGTTTGGCGAAATAACTTGTGCGTATATGTGACGAGGTGATCTGTATACGCATAGTCTGGAGACTTCCAGCTTTTGCATATGCTTCCTGCTTCGTCTTGCTCTTCTTAGTCGAGCGTCATTCTTCTTGCTCATAATATCCTCTAATTAAGTCGGCTCCGCTTGAGTCGCCTCAATGTTTTGCGGTTAGAAACGACTAACCATCCTAACCACTATTTCTTCTTGGCTTCCTTACGCTTAACGTATTCGTCGACATAACGAACACCTTTGCCTTTGTAAGGTTCTGGCGGCCGATAAGCTCTAATATCAGCTGCAACCTGACCAACCAATCTTTTGTCTATACCTCTGACAATCACTTGCGTTTGAGACGGTGTTTCAATTTCGATTCCTTCTGGCACCTCGTAAACAACCGGGTGAGAGAATCCTAGACTCAGGTTCAACTTCTTACCTTGCGCCTGTGCTCTGTAACCAACGCCGATGAGTTGCAGCTCTTTCTGAAAGCCAGTGGTCACACCGGTAACCATATTGGACACCAATGCTCTAAACGTTCCTGCCAAGGCGCCAGACTGCTTACTGCTTTTCGTCGCAGCTAGTTTCATCTGACCGTCTTCGTGCTTCAATTCCACCAATTCATGGATGGTTAGCGAAAGATTTCCCTTGCTACCTTTTACACTCAACTCTCTGTCATTCAGCGTAATCTCAACACCTGCTGGTACCGGGACCGGACTGTTTGCTATTCGTGACATATCAATCTCAACCTTACGTGACCCATTGTTTTCCGGGGTCTTCCTATAATTTCGTGCTACAAACTGAACGCTTTAATCTAAACAATAAATCAGTTCTAAAAAACAGAGCAAAGCAGTTCGCCGCCAACCCCTGCAGCCCTTGCTGCACGATCGGTCATCAAACCCTTATTAGTAGACAAAATGATGATACCCAGACCACTTCTTACCGAAGGTATTTCATCTTTACCTTTGTACTGCCTCAGACCAGGCCGACTCAATCGCTTAATCTCTTCAATGACAGGCCTGCCTTGGTGGTACTTCAATTCAATTGTGAGCGTGCGCTTCACCGCTTCATCAACACTAAAGTCATTGATGTAGCCTTCTTTTTTCAACACTTCTGCGATTCCCAGCTTGGTGCCTGAGTAGGGCATGTCTACAGTTTCGATATTTGCTGTCTGCGCATTTCGAATTCGTGTCAACATATCCGATAGAGGATCTTGCATTGTCATAATATCAAACCTTCCTGCTTACCAGCTGGACTTCACGAGGCCAGGCACGTCACCGCGCATAGCTGCTTCTCTTAATTTTGTGCGAGAGAGACCAAACCTTCGGTACACCGCGTGCGGCCTGCCGGTCAAACTACATCTTCGCATTTGACGCACCGGACTCGCGTCACGGGGCTGTGCCTGCAATTTCAACTGTGCATCCCATCGGTCATCGTCTGACGCGTTAACGTCGGCAATTATCGCTTTTAATGCCGCTCGTTTTGCCGCATATTTCTCGACAACCTTTGCGCGCTTCTTTTCGCGATTAATCATTGATTGTTTAGCCATACTTATTTTCTCTGTTAGCTCTCTTTTAGCGCTTAATTGCTTTAACCAGCATTCCTGAAGGGGAAGTTAAAGGCTCTCAATAGCGCCCGACCCTGATCATCAGTTTTTGCTGTTGTCACAATGCTGATATCCATACCACGTATTTTATCAATCTTGTCGTAATTAATTTCCGGGAAAACGATCTGTTCTGTCAGCCCCATCGCAAAATTACCGCGCCCATCAAATGATTTAGGGCTGATACCCCGAAAGTCTCTTTGACGTGGAATTGAGATATTGATCAGACGATCGAGGAACTCATACATTCGCGCCTTTCTCAAAGTCACCTTACAACCAATGGGATAGTCTTCCCGCACTTTGAAACCGGCGATTGATTTCCGGGCAACATTGATCACAGCTTTTTGTCCCGCGATAGCTTCCATATCAGCTACGGCGCTGTCCAACTGCTTTCGATCACCAATCGCTTCACCCACACCCATGTTTAATGTGATTTTAGTAATGCGTGGTATTTCCATGACATTATCAAGGCCAAGCTCTTCTTTAAGCTTGTCTTTCAATTCATTTTCGTAAATTGCTTTTAGGTCTGCCATCTTTGCTTAACTAACTGGCCCTCTCGGATACCAATTTCCTCTAGTCTATTTCTTCACCGGTGGATTTGAAGACACGAACTTTCTTGCCATCGTCTAAAGTTTTAAAGCCAACTCGATCAGCTTTGTTTGTACTGTTGTTGTAGATTGCAATATTTGAAGCCTGAATGGGCGCTTCTTTTTCAATGATTCCTCCGGGTTGACCCGCCTGAGGATTACCCTTCGTGTGACGCTTGACCATATTTACACCAGAAACATATAAACGACCGTCATCACGTAAGCGGGTCACTGAACCTCGCTTGCCCTTGTCTCGTCCAGTAAGAACGATAACTTCATCATCTCTTCTAATTTTTTGCATTGTTCTTACCTTAACCTAACGCTTTGTCCAAACTCGAACTTCTATTCCAAACTCGAACTTCTATTAAAGTACTTCCGGCGCCAGAGAAACGATTCTCATAAACTTATCGTTTCTCAATTCCCTAGTCACTGGTCCAAAGATACGTGTTCCAATTGGCTGCTTCTGAGCATTCAACAGCACTGCAGCATTACCATCAAAACGTATCAGGGAGCCATCTGGTCTTCTTACACCCTTACGAGTTCTGACCACCACAGCATCAAGCACCTGGCCCTTCTTGACCCGGCCTCTTGGAATCGCCTCCTTGACTGTGACCTTAATAATGTCACCTACTCCAGCGTATCGACGCTTAGAACCGCCAAGCACCTTGATGCACATTACGCGCCGTGCACCACTGTTATCTGCGATATCCAAATAAGTTTGCGTCTGAATCATGTCTTACTCCGCCTGCACTTCGACTATTACTGAAACATCTCAGCAACAGGTTCTTTAAATAATCGTTGCTTTACGATCTACCGTACTCAACTTCCACGTTTTCGTTTTCGAAATGGGTCGAGTTTCTTCTATTGTTACAAGATCACCTTCCTGACACTGGTTATCAGGGTCATGCGCGTGAATCTTGTTTGAGCGTTTAATATACTTGCCATACAGCGGGTGCTTAACGCGACGCTCAACCATCACAGTGATTGTCTTGTCCATCTTATTGCTGACGACAGTACCACTGGCGGTTCTTGCTAAGTTTGAATCACTCATTCACTTGTCCTGTTTTTCTCAGCTATCACAGTCTTCACTCTCGCAATATCTCTTGAGACACCCTTCAACAAATGCGACTGGCCCAATTGGCCCGTCGAATGTTGCATACGATAAGTAAACTGATCCTTCAGCAATGCCACTAGGCTTTGCTGCAGATCATCGACTGACTTTTCTCTTAGTTCTGATGCTTTCATATTTCCTATCCGAGGATACTTAACTAATGGAGGTTGAGTATCCTAGTTCGATCACATTACCGTTCGTTTAACAAAAGTTGTTTTGAAAGGAAGTTTTGCTGCAGCGAGCCTGAAGGCGTCACGTGCAACTTCTTCACTCACACCTTCCATCTCATACAACATTTTTCCTGGTTTGATCTGGGCTATCCAATATTCGACGTTACCCTTACCTTTACCCTGTCGAACCTCGAGAGGCTTTTTGGTAATTGGTTTGTCCGGGAAAACCCTGATCCAAATCTGACCACCTCGCTTCACTCGACGAGTCATTGCCCGACGACCAGCTTCTATCTGACGCGCCGTTAATCGACCGCGCTCAGTTGACTTAAGGCCAAATTCCCCAAAGCTAACTGAACTGCCACGATGCGCAAGACCGCGATTACGGCCTTTTTGCATCTTCCTAAATTTTGTTCTTTTGGGTTGTAACATGAGTTCTTATCCGAAAATCTCTATCCAAAACTTTGAACGTTGGTTTGCTGTTCAGTGTCTTCACGACTACCTATCACTTCGCCTTTAAAGATCCAAACCTTGACACCAAGTATGCCGTAGGTCGTCAATGCTTCAGCAGTCGCGTAGTCAATGTCAGCTCTCAATGTGTGCAGTGGCACCCGTCCTTCATGATAATTTTCAGCTCGTGCGATCTCAGCACCACCGAGTCGACCGGCTACACGAACCTTAATACCTTCAGCACCCAGTCGCATTGCATTTTGCATCACACGCTTCATTGCTCTTCTGAACTGAACTCGACGTTCCAACTGCTGCGCCACGTTTTGTGCAACGAGATAGGCGTCTAGCTCAGGCTTTCTGATCTCTTCGATGTTGACGTGCACTGGCACACCCATCATCTTTGTTAATTCACGGCGCAGTCTCTCAACATCTTCACCTTTCTTACCAATCACAATGCCAGGACGGGCAGTGTGGATAGTAATTCTCGCTGTTTGAGCAGGTCGTTCAATTTCAATTCGACTCACTGACGCTTGCGCTAGTCGCTTTTGAATGTACTCTCGCACGACTAAATCGGTATGTAACTTATCTGCATACGCGGGACCGTCCGCATACCAGATCGAAGTATGATCCTTAACAATCCCTAATCGCATTCCTGTGGGATGTACTTTTTGACCCATTTTGGTCTCCTGATAACCTGTCTGCGTCTTTACTTACTGATCAGCGACAGCAAGTGTAATGTGGCATGATCGCTTAAGAATTCTGTCTGCTCGCCCTTTCGCGCGAGGCTTAATTCTTTTCATTGTCATACCTTCGTCAACATAAATGGTCGCGACTGACAATTCATCTACGTCTGCACCTTCATTATGCTCAGCATTGGCAATCGCAGACTCAAGTAGCTTACGAACCAAATGCGCACCCTTCTTGGTGCTAAAATTTAATATATCCAGCGCTTCACCTACCGATCTGCCGCGAATTTGATCCGCTACTAACCTAGCTTTTTGTGCTGAAATTCTCGCGCCTTTTAATTTCGCCGCTACTTCCATCGTAAATCCCCTACCCTGCCAGCTTATCGGCGGGCTTTCTTATCTGCGGCGTGACCGCGGAAAGTACGTGTTAATGCAAATTCGCCCAACTTGTGACCAACCATGTCCTCAGTAACGAATACGGGGACATGTTGTCTGCCGTTGTGTACCTGAATTGTCAAACCAACAAAATCAGGTGTGATCATCGAACGTCGGGACCAAGTTTTGATAGGTCGCTTATCGTTTGACTCAACTGACTTTTGTACTTTCTGCACCAAATGCAAATCTACAAAAGGGCCTTTCTTAAGACTACGTGGCACTCTCTATCTCCTAACGATTTGAACGTCTACGACGCACAATCATCTTGTCCGTTCGTTTGTTCTTTCTGGTCTTGTATCCCTTCGTGGGCATACCCCATGGGCTTACTGGATGACGACCGCCTGAAGTCTTACCTTCACCACCACCATGCGGGTGATCAACGGGGTTCATGACAACACCACGAACCGTTGGACGAACACCTCTCCAACGCTTGGCTCCGGCCTTGCCTAACGAGCGCAAATTGTGCTCGGGATTACTCACTTCGCCCAGTGTCCCTCGACAATCGGCAAGCACTTTTCTCATCTCACCAGACCGCAACCGCAACGTAACATAAGGACCTTCCTTAGCTACCAACTGACAGGAGGTGCCTGCGCTTCGTATGAGCTGCGCGCCTTTTCCGGGCTTAAGCTCGATACAATGAATCACGCTACCCATTGGAATATTACGCAAAGGCATGCAGTTGCCTGAGCGGATTGGTGCGTCTGTGCCGGATTGTATGGTGTCACCGACTGATACATTACGTGGCGCGATAATGTATCTTCTTTCACCGTCGGCGTATTTTAGGAGGGCGATATTCGCTGTTCTGTTTGGATCGTATTCTATTGTTTCAACTGTTGCTTTGATGCCGTCTTTGTTGCGTTTAAAGTCAATAACCCGATACTTTTGTTTATGACCACCACCTACGTGGCGCGTGGTAATGCGACCATTATTGTTGCGCCCGCCGGACTTGGACTTCTTTTCCAATAGCGGCTTGTAGGCCTCACCCCGGTACAATTCAGGGTTCACGACCTTGACGACGAAACGTCTGCCCGGTGATGTTGGTTTAGCTTTTACGACTGGCATTTTATAAACTCATTATTCAATCAATTTTTAACATTCACGATCAATCGATCGGTATTAGTTACCTAGGCGTCTGCGAAATCGATGTCATGACCTTCAGCCAGACGGACATACGCCTTCTTCCAGCTCGGCTTGCGACTTGTACCGCGCATATTCCTTTTGACCTTACCTTTTACATTAAGGACCGTGACGTTCTCTACTTTAACGTTATAGATCTTTTCAACTGCTTGGCGAATCTCGGGTCGCGTTGCATCTGGAGAGACTTTCAGTGTTACCTGGTTAGACTCATCAGCGATGACCGTCGCTTTCTCAGAAATATGAGCGCCTAAAATAACCTTGTACATGCGTTCTTCATTCACGACAGCAACTCCTCAGCTTTCTTAAGTGCGCCAACAGTAAAAAGCACCTTATCGAAACCGATCAAATTGACTGGGTTGACACCCTGCACGTCGATGACATCGATATTCCTAAGATTTCTGGCGGCCAGATATAGATTTTCGTCAACTTCTTCAACGACAATCAGTGCGTTATCCAACTCCAGTTCTTTGAGTCGCGCCAGCACCTGCTTAGTCTTGGGGGCGTCAACTGAGAAGTCTTCAGTCACAACCATACGATCCTGCCTGATCAGCTCGGAAAGAATAGACTGCATCGCACCACGGTACATCTTGCGATTGACCTTTTGACTAAAGTCTTGGGTCTTGTTCGCGAATGTAACACCGCCTCCACGCCAAATCGGGCTTCGAATGGTACCGGCTCGCGCTCGGCCAGTGCCCTTTTGACGGAATGGCTTACGACCGCCGCCGTTGACTTCTGAGCGAGTCTTTTGTGCTCGGGTACCCTGACGCGCACCAGCCATATAGGCGACAACTACCTGATGAACCAACGCCTCATTGTACTGACGTCCGAATGTCGTTTCAGAAACGTCTACCGCTCGTTCTGAAACACCCTTGCCTGGTTCTGAAATATTGAGATTCAAGCTTCCAACTCCAATTATTACCGGGCTTTAACAGAAGGCTTGACGATAACGTCACCACCTTTCGCCCCGGGTACTGCGCCTTTAACCAGCAACAGATTGTTTTCCTGATCAACTCTAACAACTTCAAGCGTTTGAGAAGTTACCCGCACAGCGCCCATGTGGCCTGCCATCTTCTTACCCTTGAAAACGCGACCTGGACTCTGGCATTGGCCAATAGAACCAGGCGCACGGTGTGATATTGAGTTACCGTGGGTTGCATCTTGCATCTGGAAGTTGTAACGCTTAACGACACCGGCGAACCCCTTACCTTTTGATTGACCCGTAACGTCAATTTTTTGTCCCACTTCAAAACGATCAACTGAAATCGAGTCGCCTACAGCAAACTCGTCATCTGTTTCGCATCTGAATTCACACAAACCGCGGCCAGCTTCCTGCTCTGATTTGCTGTAGTGCCCTGCAACCGCCTTTGATACCTTTGATGCCTTTATTGAACCGAATGCAACCTGTATCGCTTCATATCCATCGGAGTCAGCTGTCTTACGCTGCACTACGCGATTTGGCGTAACTTCAATTACGGTCACTGGGAGTGACGCGCCGTCTTCAGAGAAGACTCGTGTCATACCTTTCTTAACGCCAACTATGCCAATAGCCATGTTCGCTTCCTTATCCCAGGTTAATCTGTACTTCAACGCCCGCGGCCAAGTTGAGCTTGGTCAGCGCATCCACGGTTTTTTCTGTGGGCTCTACGATATCGAGCAAACGTTTGTGAGTTCGGATCTCATACTGATCTCGCGCATCTTTATCAACGTGAGGTGAGATGAGAACGGTAAATTTCTCAATTCTTGTTGGTAAGGGAATCGGACCTCGAACCTGCGCACCAGTGCGCTTGGCTGTGTTCACGATTTCCTGAGTCGAGATATCGATAAGGCGATGATCGAAGGCCTTTAATCGAATTCTAATTCTCTGGTTTTGCATTCAACCCGTCTCCCGGATTTCGGTACCAGCCCTTAACGGACCATCAATAGTCATAGCGTTTTAGTCGTAAGTCACGCTGTTCACTGAAACTTGGCGTAAAGAAATGCGCCAAATCTCGTTTGAGATATGGTGCATCAAAAAATTTCTGCCTTTACCGAGCTAGTTCTGTCTTAACCGGCGAATCTGGCAGCCATTGACCTCCTATCGAGGCCCTGTAAGATCAAATTTCAGGCCGCGAATACTATAGACTAGCCCACACCTTTTCAAGTAATTTTGGTAATTAGTTAGGTTATTTGGATCAAGGAACCAAAATGGTGGCATTCACCTAACAGACACGAGGCATTTACCGTACAACCCAAAGAAACTGAGGGCCGTGCATTAACCGGCTGCTCTCGACACTTCGGTCGGCGTTCGTAGAGTCGAGCGCCCAACAGGAGCTCTTCTGGCACGCTCTGTACTGTATCTTTACGCGTATCCAACGCGCAAATCCTAAGATCCTTTAACTGGCCGACTCAAGCCAAGGCACACGGCCCCCACAAACTGGGACCCGCGTTTCCCGCCCAACCAACCTCAGATATCCGGTCTTACTCGTGGATCTTAACAACAACACCAGCGCCAACTGTGCGGCCGCCTTCTCGAATCGCAAATCGCTGACCATCTTCCATCGCAAT
>CAXRCG010000040.1:0-20996 GCA_964228885.1 Pseudomonadales bacterium
CCGCGGCTCATCCTCGCCTCTTACATCATCGAAAGGTATACTAGCGCCATTTCAAACTGCTGAAAGATATTGCATGGAACAAAAAACCTATACCGCCTCTCAACCTGATATTGAAACAAACGCTCCTCAGGAAACAGTAATTACACGTCCCACATTCCACCCTTTTGTTGTACTTCCGCTAGCGTTCATCAGCGGATTTATCATCATGTCGGTCGAGCTCTTGGGCGGAAGAATCCTTGCACCATATTTTGGCAGCAGCATTTACGTGTGGGGCAGTATTATCACTATTTTCATGCTGTCGCTGTCCATCGGTTACCTTTCGGGTGGTAAGCTCTCCCTGCACAATCCTAATTTAGGTCGTTATGGCACATTCTTCATTGTCGCAGCACTGATGCTGTTACCGACAATTATCTTTGGCGAAAACATCATGGATTGGGTTTTTCTAAGAATAGAAGATCCCAGATATGGCTCTTTGGTCGCTTCAACGTTTCTATTTTTTATTCCTACTGCAATACTCGGAATGATTGCCCCTTACTCTGTCAGGTTGTTAGTGGAAAGCAGTGCTCGATCGGGCAGTGTGGCTGGGAGTCTTTATTTTATATCGACCCTTGGGAGTGCACTAGGCACGTTAGCAACCTCTTTTTATTTTGTGCTCTGGTTTGAAGTCAATACGATTATCATTTCAATGTGCGTCACGTTGACCATTGCAGGTATCTACGCCTTAATTGCAAACAGGTTTTCTTAGTATGCGATATATTTTTGTCTTCGTCCTTTCCCTGCTCCCTGTTCTGTCAGCTGCAAAAACAATTCATCAGGAGAGATCTCTTTATCGAAATATCGTCGTCAATGAAGAGCGCGGGCGGCGTTGTTTGGTCTTTACCATTAAACGTGATGAGCGTAATCAGACTTGCAAGGATATGAGAAATCCAAAGAGAGTTGTCTTTCCTTATGTTCGTATGACGCTCTCTGGTCTGTTGGTTAACCCGAAACCAGAAAGTGTGCTGGTCGTTGGACTGGGCGGAGGCACCATTCCGGTTCTATTAGCAGAACTTTATCCTGATGCTGATATTAAGGTCGTAGAAATCGATCCTGCGGTAATTACAGTGGCGAAAACCTATTTCGATTTCTTTGAGACAGACAAACTCACGGTCGATGCCGTTGATGCGCGGGTCTACATCAAACGAGCAAAACTCAGGAAACAGAAATATGACCTAGTAATTCTTGACGCGTTTACCGGTGAATATATTCCAGAGCACCTGATGACCGCCGAATTTCTGCAGGAAACGAAGGATCTGCTGACAGAAAACGGTGTTCTGATTGCCAACACCTTCTCGAGCAGCAAATTGTACGACCATGAATCTACTACTTACGCCGAGGTTTTTGGTCGGTTTCTGAATCTAAAAATGCCGGAAACCGGAAACCGGGTAATCGTGGCAACGAAAGGTAACCTGCCAGGTGACTTTGCGTTAAAAAATCGGGCCAAACAGTTGTCCGCACGACTTCAAACCTACGGCGTCAAAATGGAAGCTTTTCCAAGGTTTATGAGCCGAGAAATTGATTGGGACACGTCTAAACGGATCCTTACCGACCAGTATTCACCGGCTAATCTTTTACAAGAAAATTAGCCGAAGAAACCGGAGCAAGATAGAGCATTTAGCAGCAATGCTCGTTGAAACTAAGACGCGAGGTTACCTTTGTGATCTTTCCAATAGCGATCTTTCAACAATCGTTTGTAGAGCTTCCCTGTCGGGTGCCGAGGTAATTCTTCTTCAAAATCGATCGACCGCGGACACTTAATGTGCGAAAGATGACTCCTCGCGAATTCAATCAGCTCTTCCTCTAGCTCTGGACCCGCTTCATTCATGTCTTTCGGTTGGACAACGGCTTTTACTTCTTCTCCAAAATCGTCATTTGGAATACCAAAGACTGCAACATCCATCACTCTTGGATGCGTCACCAGAATATTTTCTGCTTCCTGCGGATAGATATTCACCCCACCAGAAATAATCATGTAGCTCTTTCTGTCAGTTAGGTAAAGAAACCCTTCCTCATCAACATAACCAACATCGCCCAGCGTTGACCAACCTTTATCGTTTCTTGAATCAGCGGTTTTTTCTTTATCTTTGTAATAGGTAAATTCCCCGCCACCTTCGAAAAAGATCGTACCTACCTGACCGGCGGGCACTTCTGCACCCGCCTCATCCAATATGTGCAGTTGCGCCATTAGTGGCCGCCCAACAGAACCTTTATGTGCCAGCCACTCTTCAGAGTTAATCGCCACGAAACCGTTACCTTCTGAGCCAGCGTAATACTCGTATATGACTTGCCCCCACCAATCGATCATTTGTTCCTTAATTTTTATCGGACAGGGTGCAGCTGCATGAATCGCGCAGGTAAGAGTGGAATGGTCGTATTTGAGTCTGACATCATCATCCAGCTTCAACATACGAATAAACATTGTCGGAACCCACTGTGAATGGGTCACTTTATACTTCTCAATCGCGACCAAAGCGGCCTCTGCCTCGAAATTTTTCATGATCACGCAGGTCATCCCCTGCAGCAGAAAGCCGATAGTAAATGTTAGAGGCGCAGCGTGATAAAGCGGAGCAGGACTGAGATAAATACTTTCTTCTGATGTGCCATACAGCAGCGCAAATATATTGGGGCCCGCATCTTCACCAAATCCAGTTTCAGGGAGAGGCTTCAGCACCCCTTTGGGTCGTCCGGTGGTGCCGGATGAATACAGCATTGATGAGCCTGTGCTCTCATCAGCAATTTGAGTAGTTGGCATTGCCCCCGCTGCATCCTCAAAGGAGTCAAACCCGGGAATCACCCCGTCCAACATAAAACACTTCTCAATCGCAGGAATTTTACCAATTAACTTTTCAACTACCGTCGTCTGGCTTTTGGAGGTAATGAACACTCTAGCCTCACAATCGTTGACGATATATTCGACCTCGTGTTCCTGCAGCCTATAGCTTATCGCGGTGAAATATAATCCGGCTCGCAGTGCCCCTAGGCACAATTGTAAATAGATATCGTGATTCTCAAGCATCAGGGCAACATGGTCGCCCCTGTTTAGCCCAAGGCTTCTAAAAAGCTGTGCGCATTGATTGGATCCCTCTTCAAGTTGGCGGCGGGTGACTACAACACCGCTCTCCGCCATGATATACGCGGGCTTGTCAGGATTTGCGCTTGCAAGTACGCCTAGATGCATCTGTTTTCCTCTTTCTGATTTAGTTACGGCAGCTGAGTCGGATATTAGCTAATAAAGACCGACAATACAGAAAGAGGCTTAATCCGGCAATCCCGCATCAGCACCACCGCTCAGCTGATTCAGTGCAACGGGAAAATAGATTGAACCCTCTAGTGCGATGATGATCTGACCTGAAGCTCTGATGTCATGAAAAATAACTTCTCGGGGATCCAATTTAAAAGCAATCAGCAATTTTCTGTTGATTAGAGACTAGTCCTCGACAGCTATTGCCACGATACCAAGCTGGGAGCACTGAGTATCATTGTGCTGGATAGCAAAAATATAAGTGGAAGAAAGATCCCGGCCTACCCGAGCAACATTAGTTCTTAGTGCAAAACGCGCGCAAAAACTCAGTTTCATTTCTAAATTGTTATGGCTTGTCAATCGATAAATAAAGAAAGAAAAATTCTCTTTTTATCGCCCCGAATCACCAGACATTCGTGGGTCGTTTACCAAAGAGTGAGTCTCTTGTCACCTTACTTCGTTAGTTAGCTCGATAAACATAGGTCAATTGGCTGAAATGACAGACAATTTTCTTAGCGCCCTAACTACAGAACAAAGCGGCGTCGCAGCGTCACGAACCAGACAATACGCTTCATGATAGCGCTTTCACAACCTGACCCTATCGTGGCACGCTTTATGCATGTCAGAATTGGAGCAGGAAACCAGCGACCCATGCGTTTAAACAAATTATCTGGCACAAGATGTTGTGTTTGAAAAACTCATGGGGCACAATATCTGCTCTTTGTCGCTAAATAAAAAAAATAAAAATTCAGTGAGGGTCACCTAACACTCAGGCTATCAGTCGAACAAAAGCACGGTCTTCGTGTACTTAACAAGTCCACGAAACATGTTTCCAACAGGTCGTGTTAGCAGCAAACATGCCGCTTGATGAGCCAAAACCTGCACGCTGAATAGTTACTCAGCTTGACCTTGGCAGCAAAGAATTGAAAGAGCGCCGGCAAAATTGCGGGCAATAACAAGCAACACAGACTCAGGAAAATGCATGGATTCCACTGCTCAGAAAAAAGACCTAAAAGCTGTTCCCAACTCAGTTAAAGAAATCGAATTTCAAGAAACATCCCTCGACATATGGGAGAGTAAGTACTGTCTAAAAACTAAGAAAGGCGAGCATGTAGATGGAAATATCGACGAGACCTATCAGCGTGTTGCAAAAGCGCTTTCGGCAGTCGAGGAAAAATCGAAACAGACGCACTGGAACGAACAGTTTCTTTGGGCATTGCGTCAAGGGGTCATTCCAGCTGGTAGAATCATCTCAAATGCGGGGGCTCTGGAACACAAGCCGGCTACGTCAACCATCAATTGTACTGTTTCCGGTACGATTCACGATTCAATGGATGACATCCTGCATAAGAATTTGGAAGCCGGCTTAACGCTGAAGGCCGGCTGTGGCATCGGTTATGAGTTCTCGACGCTAAGACCAAAAGGCGCCTATGTCACCGGCGCTGGCGCCTACACATCAGGCCCTTTGTCTTTCATGGATATTTACGACAAAACCTGCTTCACCGTGTCGTCCGCCGGAGGACGCCGGGGCGCCCAAATGGCAACATTTGAGGTGGGACACCCAGACGTTATGGAGTTTATCCGCGCCAAACGAGAAGACGGCCGTCTGCGACAGTTCAATCTGTCCCTGTTAATAACCGGTGAGTTTATGGAAGCAGTGAAGAACGATACCGAATGGCATCTGTCTTTTCCCGTGACCGCCAATGAAGTTGAAGCTGATGAAATCGACCTTGCCGACCCGACACAAGTGCTGTGGCGAGATTTTCCCGTCAAAGGTAAGTATGTTAACGATGCAGAGGGACGCGTCGCCTGCAAAATAACCAATACGATTAAGGCAAGAAGGCTTTGGGATCTCATTATGGCCTCTACATATGACTTCGCCGAACCCGGGTTCATCCTCATCGACAAAGTAAATGAGATGAATAACAACTGGTTCTGTGAAGATATCAGAGCAACCAACCCTTGCGGCGAGCAACCACTTCCCCCTTATGGCAGTTGTCTGCTTGGATCCGTCAATCTTTGCCGATTTGTTAAGCAACCCTTCACCAGCGAAGCTGAATTCGACTGGGTAGAGTTTAAAAAAGTGGTATCGGTCTTTACGAGAATGCTCGACAACGTTGTCGAAATTAATGGCCTGCCGCTCGAAGAACAGCGCATAGAAATCGAACGCAAACGTCGACATGGAATGGGTTATCTTGGCCTGGGGTCCACAATTACCATGATGGGGATGTCTTATGGCGATAGCGCTTCTGTTGCATTCACTGAAGAGGTCACCAAAGTACTAGCATTGGTAGGCTGGGAAACTGGACTGGAACTCGCGAAGGAAAAAGGCCCTGCGCCTATTATGGAAGAAACATTTGAAGTCACAGCACAAATGTTGCGCTATCGGCCAGAAATGGCTGCGGATGGATACAAGGTTGGAGACAAAGTTAAAGGCAAGGTCCTTCACGCGAAATATAGTCGCTATATGCAGAAGGTGGGTGGCGAATCACCTGAGCTAATCGAACAACTGGCAGAGTCCGGCTGTAGATTTACTCATCACACATCTATCGCACCTACCGGGACAATATCGCTGTCTCTCGCCAACAATGCGAGCAATGGAATAGAGCCAAGCTTCGCTCACCATTACTCTAGAAATGTTATCCGCGAGGGTAAAAAGTCAAAAGAGAAAGTCGATGTCTACTCCTTCGAGCTATTGGCCTACCGCGCGATGATCAACCCGAACGCAGAACCCTACACAAAAGATGAAGCGCTAAAACTGCCTGAGTACTTTAAAACAGCAGACGATATCAATCCGATAAACCACGTTGACATTCAAGCTGCTTCCCAACGCTGGATCGACTCTTCAATATCTAAAACCGCTAATGTTCCAACGGATTATCCATTTGAGGACTTTAAGGACATTTACCTCTACGCTTATGAACAAGGCCTGAAAGGTTGCACAACCTTTAGGTTCAACCCAGAAGCATTCCAGGGGGTGTTGGTGAAGGAAGCAGATCTCGAAAACACAACCTATCGCTTTGAACTCGAAGATGGCAGCTTTGTTGAGGTCAAAGGCAACGAAGAAATCGAATACGACGGCGAACTGCATTCAGCTGCAAATCTGTTCGACGCGATCAAAGAAGGATATTACGGAAAGTTCTGATGTCTGCATGGATGTAAACCGAGATCGTCGGTACCCGTAGATTGATCAGAAGAAAACTGGAAAACATTATGACAATTAAAATCGAGAAAAACATTGTGGGCTACAGCATCAAAAAGCCCGATGAAGCAGAACCTGCGCCGAAAGCAACACATGAATTGATGCACGAAGAAATCAAGCGTCCCGAGGAGCTCAAAGGTTATACCTACAAAATCAAGACGCCTTTGTCTGACCATGCGCTGTACATCACAATCAACAATATTTTGCTAAACACGGGTACAGAACATGAGCAGGAATATCCTTTCGAGATATTCATTAACTCGAAAAACATGGAGCACTTTCAGTGGGTATTGGCGTTAACCCGACTGATCTCTGCGGTATTCCGCAAGGGTGGTGATGTGACTTTTCTGGTTGAGGAACTCGGTCAGGTATTCGACCCACAAGGTGGTTACTTCAAAAAAGGAGGCAGATTTATGCCTTCACTCGTCGCAGAAATAGGCGAAGTGCTTGAGACCCACATGAAAAAGTGTGGCCTTATCGCGACTGAGGAGCTCAGTGATGCCCACAAAGCATTGATTGAAGAGAAACGAGCAGCGTTGGTCGGCGGCGCCGCAAACGCTGAAGACCCGGGAGAAGCAGCGGGCTACCCGCCCGGCGCTCAACTGTGCAAAAAGTGCAACACCCAAGCAGTTATACAAATGGATGGTTGTATGACCTGCCTGGCCTGTGGCGACAGTAAATGCGGCTAGACAGGCGCTAACTCTACTCTTTTTGGGGAAGGGAGGTCCGTCAAAACATTCGGCGGGCCGCTCCCACACTATTCATGAAAACCTATCTAGACCAACTTCAATATATACTTGATAACGGATCAAAACGTGTGGATCGTACGGGCGTTGGCACCCTCGCCTGCTTTGGTCTGAACGGCCGATATGATCTGAGCAAAGGATTTCCTGCTGTCACAACAAAAAAACTCGTTTGGAAGTCCATGGTTTCCGAATTGCTCTGGTTTATCAGCGGCTCCGGGAACATCAACGACCTGAAGAAGATTTATGCCCATAACAAACTATGGAACCTCAACTACGAGGACTATTTGAAAAGACACGGACTGACTGAAGACCAGTCTGATGGAGACATGGGGCGCGTTTACGGCCAACAGTGGCGTGCTTGGCAAACACCTGACGGTCGAAAAGTCGACCAGTTACAGGATGCCATTGACACCATTATCAGCAACCCGGCTTCTCGCAGAATCATTGTGAATGCTTGGAACCCAGGTGAAGTAGATTACAAGGATGTTGCCTTGCCTCCTTGTCATTCGTTTTTCCAGTTCTTTGTGGCAGATGGCGCGCTATCCTTGCAAATGTACCAGCGCTCAGCCGACATGTTTTTGGGTGTACCACTCAACATTGCGAGTTACTCTCTGCTGCTTCATATGGTTGCCAGAATTACAAATCTCGACGTTGGTGAGTTTATCCACGCGATTGGTGATGCGCACATTTATCTGGATGCTCAGGATCAGTGCAGAACCCAACTTAGCCGCACCCCGCTTGCATCACCTCAACTTATCATTCGAGATCGAGGCCAGCAAACTATCGATGATTTTGTCATGGAAGACTTTGAGCTGACTGAATATCAGAGCCATGATGCAATTAAGGCGAAAATGGCAGTCTGATACCAATGCTGCATGCTCAACGTCTTTCTAGTAAGAAAGCCCTTACACCTAGCCGAAGTTTTTTTCGTTAGATCAAACACACTAACAGAGAATATTTGCGGCGAGTGCGAGCGATTGTTTAAGGTTTTGGTTGCCGTCGTTTGCCACAGCCGATCCTTCTTCCCCGAGAATGGGTTTCGGAGGTAAAGTACTGTCGAGAAGGCATTTAATGCTATTGCTGCCTGAAGGTGAGATCTTACCCTGATAAGCAAAAATACCTGATGTTTCATCATAATCGTAATGTTGTTTCAGTTTTTCACCGTGGCTCGCAATTAATTCAATTGCCTGAAGTATGTAATCAAAAGCTGCTTCTTCAATGAAGTAGTTAAAATTGACTCGAACCCAGCCCGGTTTGTTGAATACACTCCCCCTCTTGACTTCTGCTTGTATTTTTTTGCTTTCCGCTTCATTGATACCGAGCAGCGTGTGGGCATAACGACCCGCACATGAGCAACCACCGCGGGCTTGAATACCAAACAAGTCATTGAGCATGGCAACCACAAGACTATAGTGCAAAGCATCATCTCCGTGACCAATCTGAAAAGAAACAATCGACAACCTATCTGCCTCAAGATTTCCCAAAACATGAATGTTTGAATGCCCACCCAATCGATCAAGGGCGCGCTTTGTCAATGCATATTCAAGCGCCTCTATATTCCTGACACCCACGTTTTGCTGCAACTCTACCGCCAAGCCAGCCCTTATCGAACCGACGATATCCGGCGTTCCCGCCTCTTCTCGTCGAACCAAGTCATCTGAGTAAACATGAAGATTTCCCGAGACAAACTGAACAGTCCCACCACCCGGCATTGACGGCTTCTGCCGGGATATAGCTATGCTGTTCACTACCAATATCCCTGGGGTTCCTGGACCACCGATGAACTTATGTGGAGAAAAACATACCGCATCGATACCGCCGCCGTAGGACATATCAATCTGTACGTAGGGAGCGGCAGCGGCATAATCCCAACAACTAAGCGCGCCATATCTATTTAATAACCGTGTTATTTGTTTTACATCGGACTTGATACCCGTAACATTCGACGCTGCTGAAAAACTACCGATGACTCGCCTACCTTCCTCACAGGATGAAAGTATTGCCTCGATTTGTGCCTGATCCAGCATACCGTGATCATCTAGTCCGATGACCTGTAGCTCTACCTCCAACTCACGCCAAGGTAAATCGTTTGAATGATGCTCATATTCTCCTATCAACACGAGCGGCCGCTCGGGAACGTTGGTGGCGTGCCGTTGTTTCAATTCAAGCAGTTCAATCCACTTCGCAATTTCTGCCGTTGCTCCCGACCCGCAGAAGATAACGCTGTCATGCTCACGTCCGCGCACAGCCTCTTTGATTACGTGTCTGGCACGATCTCGTAAATAAGTCATTCGTGCCCCGCAAAAAGAACTCTCCGAATGAGTGTTCGCATAAAAAGGCAAAACCTCGGTCCGGATATAATCTTCAATCATCCTCAAGGAACGCCCTGAAGCCGTGTAGTCGGCATATATAAGCGGTTTGTTGCCAAACGGCGTTTCAATAACATGCCTACCACCAATTACCGAATCTCGGATCCTCGAGATTAAGTTTTTCATCGAGTTATTGCTCTTAAAAAGTAATAGCTATGTTAACTTGTCCGTGACAGAACATTGTTCCTACTTGAAGCAAGTTTATTAGAAAATTAGAACATTCGTCCCTTTATAACCGATTTAACCGGTCGTTTTTTATACAATAGAGAGTTAAAAAAACTCAAATGAATCAGGAAGCAACAGAGCAAAACATGCTGGATAAATTAAATCGATCAATCCTGACTCTTATCCAGGCAGATGCCACGTTGTCTGTTGCGGACCTTGCTGATGAGATAGGCATCTCTAAATCTGCCTGCTGGCGCAGACTTCAAAAACTCGATAACGCTGGACTTATCGAATCTCGGGTAACGCTGCTAAATCAGGAAAAGTTAAATCTTTCCCTAACAGTGTACATTTCGATTCGCACTAATCAGCATAACGATACTTGGGCAGAGGAATTCCGTCAGGTCGTATCTGATTTGCCCCAAGTGCTTGAGGTCAATCGTATGAGCGGAGATCTCGACTACCTTATCAAAGCCGTCGTGCCTGACATGAAGGGCTATGATCAGTTATATAAGCAATTAATCAAAGCCGACCTGTTTGACGTCAGCTCGAGTTTCGTCATGGAAAAAATGAAGCAAACAACCCTATTGCCGCTCAATCATGCTTGAACATACCTGCCATAAACTTCAGAAAATCACTTTATCTAACCTTCGCCGCCAGCTTCTTCCATGATGTAACTTTCCAACTCAGCGATGACAATTTTCTGGTCTTTAATAGTAAATTTCAGCACATCATTTACGGAAATCATTCCCACCGGCGTGTCACCGTCTAAAACAGGTAGATGACGTATTTCATTCTCATTCATTAAAGATACACAGGTGTCAACGGTCGTTGATGCTTCAACACAGACAACATCTTTAGTCATTATTTCGTGAATCTTGGTTTCCTGGGAGGCTTTATTTTTCAATAGTACTTTTCGAGCATAGTCTCGTTCAGAAACGATCCCGGCGAGACAATTTTGTCTGGTAACCACGATCAGTGCACCAACCTCGCGGGCCGCCATCAACTCAACCGCTTGATAAACCGTGGCATCTGGAGCGATCGAAAAGACTTCATGGCCCTTGATATCTAGCATTGTGTTTACTGTATTCATTTGCAGATCCCTTTTCTTCGAAAGATTAATTACTGCAGCCAGTTAAATTATTAGGACAACTAGGGCTACTTTGCAATTGCAGAAAACTCACCATACACGCTCAGGCCATGTATTTTATTCACTTCACCGAGGTTGTTTTGCCAAGGAGAGAATAGAGCGTTAGGCCAGAAAAGATGCTAGACAGGCAATAAAGACATATCGTCTGAAACCTAGCGAGGTTAATTTAAGGGTTGATGCGCAAAGGCTTAAATACCCTGACCCCTGTTACTAATGGGCTGGGAGCAGAGTTCTAGCCAGCCGTCGTATCGATTTTTGGTTTAGTGCAGCAGCGTAAACCGTTAGATTTTCTCTTGCGCCAACAGCTCACTGCCAGGTTTCTGGCTTCGGTAAATGATCGATGAACCAACTGTCTTTGTTGGTGCAGCTGTGCGTTAGACATAGCGAAACCCTCGCATTCAGTTCTCTCCTTTTTGCTGACTGGCTTTCCTGATCCAAAAGACCAGCGCAAGGCAGTGATCCAGTGTTATCGCAGAGATTGATGGAATTTCGGTTAGCTGACCCAAAGCAGTCATAGGATCGTCGATTAGAGAAATTTACGACTTTTCTATTTTAGCTGAAGCAGGACATGACTGAATCTCATACAAGAGAATGCTCAAATACCATGGGGTATCGACCACTAGAATAAAAAATCACAAGACAATGACTCGGACACTGACCTAAACTCTAAACAAATAACGTGGGTGGCACGAACTAACCGCACCAACGAACCCGGTTCGAGGTATTAGACAAAAAGGAAATCACATGCCGATTCATTGGTATCCAGGGCACATGAACAAAGCGATTCACGAAATGAAATCCGCGTTGAAGGACGTAGATCTTATCATTGAGCTATTGGACGCAAGACTACCATTCAGCAGCCAAAACCCAACAATTACAGCGCTTAGTACAACAAAACCCTGCATAAAAATAATGAGCAAATCAGACTTGGCTGATCCTATGCTCACGAAAATCTGGCAGGCACATTTTGAACGAGAAGCATCTGTAAAAACACTCGCGACTACTCAAGATATCAAACACAAGGCCGAGTCCGTGCTTCACCTTTGTCAAGAACTGTCTCCGAAGACGCTTAGATCAACCCGAACAATGATCGCGATGATCACCGGGATTCCAAACGTAGGAAAATCTACATTGATTAATGCACTTGCGGGCCGAAAAGTCGCTAAGACCGGCAATGAACCGGCGATAACAAAAGGACAACAACGAATTAAAATTAGCGAAGAAGTGACTCTCTTGGATACTCCGGGCATTCTCTGGCCAAAAATTCACAATGAAAATAGTGGTTATCGTCTGGCGATATCAGGGGCAGTCAAGGATACGGCGATGAATGTCGAGGATGTTGCTTTTTACTTGAGCGACTATCTTTTGAAGCAATACCCTCAATGCGTCAATCACTTGCTCGACACAGAAACGCCTCCAAATAGCGATCTAGCATTACTTGAAGTGCTCGGTAGGAAACGAGGTTGCCTTCGGAAAGGCGGCCAAGTAGATCTCGAGAAAGTTTCATCCATACTTGTGAATGAATTCAGAACCGGAAAGCTTGGACGAATCACATTGGAGACCCCAAGCATGATTCCGGCAGAGGAAGCACAGGTCCTGCGCCTCAAGGAAGAAAAGCAACGACGTGATGAATTGCGCAAATCAAAGCGTAAAAAGAAATAACATGTATATTTTTCAGCATCTTAGCTAAACCTAGCTTACCCACAGCAATGCCTCTTTGATTTCGCGGCTAAATTACGTCGCTGGCACGAACTTAGCCGCTGCACACGAACCCAGCGCAAACTTAGTCGAGTTCCGCCTCGAGTTGTTCCCAGCGAATCATCAGCAATTCAATTTGGCTTTCCAAGTCTTTCACCTTGTCAAAAACCTCATTTTGCATCGTTTGCGACTGCTGATAAAAATCGGATTTCGAAATTTTCTGATTACAATCGTTAAGCGTTGACTCGAGCCCCTCAATTTGACCCGGGAGCTTTTCTAATTCTTTTTTCCGTTTCTGACGCTCGGCTTTCAGCTTTTTACGTTCCTCAAAACCAGGAGAATCGTCCTTCGCTATATCAGTTGCGGCACTGCCGGCAGTTTGCAACGACATTTTAGAATCCCCCGCCGACCCCGGATGACTCGAACGCTGCTGATTTTCCTTATGCCAGTCTGAGTAACCACCAACATATTCCGTGACTCGTCCGCTCGCGTTAGCATCGAACACCAGCAAACTCGAAATGACATTATCCATGAAGGCTCTATCGTGCGACACCAAGAGAACTGTGCCGTTATATGCCAGCAGCATCTCCTCCAGCAGTTCGAGACTCTCAACGTCAAGGTCGTTAGTTGGCTCATCAAGAATCAAAAGATTTGCTGGCTGTGAAAAAATTCTAGCCATTAGTAATCGATTTTGCTCTCCCCCGGATAGACGATAAATCGGCCCCCTTGCCTGATCGGCATTGAACATAAAATTAGCAAGGTAACTAACAACATGAATTTCCTTGCCGTTGATAGATATATACTCGCGACCGTCGGAAATATAATCCGCAACTTTTTTGTCCGGCTCTAACTGCCTTCGAGCCTGGTCAAAATAAGCCACTTCGAGCTTGGTGCCTGTCTTAATCAGACCGCTGTCGGGCTCAAGTTTTTCCAATAAAAGATTAATTAGCGTCGACTTACCGCATCCATTTGGTCCTAACAACCCGATCCTGTCTCCCCTCCGAACGATCAGATCGAGATTCTTGATCAACACCTTGTTATCAAAAGACTTGCTAACAGCGGATAGTTCTTTAACAACCTTGCCTGAACTAGACCCTGCATCAACCTCCAGTTTTAAATCCGAAACAGACCTTCTTTGCCTTCTGACTTCTCTGAGCTTTTCAAGGTCGCGAACCCTTCCCTCATTTCGGGTTCTTCGCGCCTTAATACCCTCTCTAATCCACGCTTCTTCTTTGCGGAGTTTGTCATCGAACTTCTTCTCGTGGAGTGTTTGCACCTCTCGTTCGTGATCACGACGTTCAATAAATTCCTGATAACCACACTTCCAAAGCGTCACAGCGCCACGGTCAATATCAACAAGGCTGGTGGCCACCGAACGTAAAAGGTGGCGATCGTGAGATACAAAAATAATTGTGCCAGAAAACTCCACCATTCTCTGCTCTAACCACTCGATCGCAGGAACATCTAGGTGATTAGTGGGTTCATCGACAAGCCACACATCTGGCTCGATTACTAACGATTTAGCGATAGCCACTCGCTTTAACCAACCACCGGACAACTGACTCAAAGGAATATCAGGGTCGAGTTGCATTCGCTGCAAAGTTGCCTCGATCACATGGTTAACCGACCAACCGTCCGCAGCTTCAATTTTGTGTTGCAGCGTATCCATCCGTGCAACTATTTTATCGTGGTCGACTTTAACATCACTCAATTGCAACGACAGTGCATGATACTCACTTAATAGTTGCCCAATATTTTCGAAAGCCATGGCAACCGCATCAAAAATTGTTGCGCTGCTGACTTCAGGCAATTCCTGATCAAGAAAGGAATAACTCAAATCCCTCGAGCGCCATATCGTTCCCTCATCGGCTTGGAGCTCTCCAGACAACAATCTCATTAGAGTACTTTTTCCTGATCCGTTTCGGCCGGTGAGACAAAGCCTCTCTCCTTGATCCAGAATCAGGTTTACGTGATCAAGTACTCGATCAGTACCGAAAGTAACGGTAACGTTTTTTAAGGTTGCAACGGGTGGCATCTAGGAATCTTAACTAATAAATTCTGAATCAAAGGTGTTTTTCATCAAACGCTTTAAGTTGCTCAGCTGTCGCTTCGCTCTGGTGTTGCTTTTTCCAGTCGGCGTAGGGGATACCATAAATACGCTCTCTAACCTCTTCATATTCTAGTGCTATTCCTTTATCCTCTGCCGCCGATTTATACCATTTGCTTAGGCAATTTCGACAGAAGTTCGCCAGATTCATTAAATCAATGTTCTGGACATCCTTATTTTCATCGAGGTGAGCAACTAGGCGGCGAAAAGCCGCAGCTTCCAATTCGAGAACGGTTTGAGTGTCCAAATTTTTTATTTCAGTGCTTTGATGGTCCAAAATCAGCTCCACATTTCCAGTTTCAATATCAGTTTCAATATGGGTGTCATTACCCTGTTTTCAAAAAACGAAGGTTAACACGGATTGCTATGAGTGAGTTCAATATAGGCCAGAAGTGGATCAGTAATGCCGAACCAGAACTGGGCATGGGCGAGATCATTAACGCAGATTTTAGGAGCGTACTGATTTACTACTCTCGAGCTAACGAGGAAAGAACCTATGCAAGCAAACAGGCACCATTAACCCGGGTCAAGTTCGCAATAGGCGATGAAATTTCCGATGACAGCGGTCAAATGATCACGATAACCGAGGTATCAACCGAATCGGGCCTTTATTTCTACCGGGGCGACATTAATGGCAATCAAGCTGTGATTGCAGAATCAGATCTAAATCCAAATTTACAATTCAGCAAACCCGAAGATCGCCTCTTCACGCATCAGTTTGATCCGAATGATCGCTTCAATCTCAGATATCAAACGCTTATGCATCAAGCAGCGCTATCCAGAGCTGACGCCAGGGGCTTATATGGTCCCCGCATATCCCTGATTCCCCACCAGTTGTACATTGCAAACGAGGTCGCGAGCAGATTTGCACCAAGGGTACTGCTTGCGGATGAAGTTGGTCTTGGTAAGACGATCGAGGCCGGCGCGATCATCCATCAACAGCTAACAACCCATCGGGCACGACGGGTGCTGATTGTCGTACCGGCAGCGCTCACTTTCCAATGGTTCGTCGAAATGATTAGACGATTCAACCTACACTTTACTGTCATGGATGAGGAACGCTGCCAAAACATTATTGCGGACAATACTTCAGCAAGTGAATTGTCCGAGGCGGATGAGCCAATGGCTGCGACTGCTCCTGACCTTAAGGATAGTTTCAATCCCTTTGAGGCGCACCAGTTGATGCTCTGCTCTCTCGACTTATTTCTTGATAATCCTGCACGACTGAAGCAAGCAGCGGCAACAGACTGGGATTTGATGGTTGTTGATGAAGCCCACCATCTTGCGTGGACAGCGGCTGATCCAAGCCCTGAATATCTGATTGTTGAATTGCTAGGCATGGTCAGTAAGGGGTTGCTTTTGCTGACAGCTACGCCGGAACAACTGGGAAGAGCTGGACATTTTGCTCGACTCAGGTTGCTCGACCCAACCAGATATCATGATTACGGTGCCTTCCTAGCTGAGGAAAGCAAGTTTGAGATGATTGCAGACAATTTGGATCTATTGCGTGATGCATCCACAGAGGATAATGAAAAGCTTAAAGCAAAATCCGAAATACTATCTATATTGTCTATTGAAGAACGTGGGCAAGATAAGTCACTCACCGTGGACGACCTCACTAATATGGTGCTCGATAGGCATGGCACCGGTCGAGTACTTTTTAGGAATGTGAGGCAATCAGTCAAGGGATTTCCGAATAGAGTTTTGAAAACCTACCCGCTCGAGAGCCCCGAAGCTTATCGACAGATCACAACGCCCTACCCTGAAACCCGCGTGCGCCAATGGGCCAAAATTGATCCAAGAATCGCTTGGCTGCAAACACTGGTGGAGTCCAGCGGCGAAGATAAATTTCTGCTGATTTGCGCACATCAGCAAATTGCGCTCGATATCGAGATGAGTCTCAGCAAAACAACCACGATCAGGCTGGCATTGTTTCATGAAGGTATGAATCTTGTCGCTCGAGACAGGGCGGCAAACTACTTCTCTGACACCGACAGAGGCGCGCAGTTGCTAATATGCTCTGAAATTGGCAGTG
This sequence comes from Pseudomonadales bacterium, assembly GCA_964228885.1. Lineage (GTDB taxonomy): Bacteria > Pseudomonadota > Gammaproteobacteria > Pseudomonadales > Azotimanducaceae > UBA4582. Next base: position 16,750 of record CAXRCG010000040.1, read on the forward strand.
AGGGCAGAAACTTCCAGTTCGCAAGCAACATTGTGCTCTTTGACCTTCCCCTCGGTCCTGATCTACTGGAACAACGAATCGGACGCTTGGATCGAATAGGACAGCAACGCGACGTCAATATTCACGTGCCATATCTCAAATCAACTATTCAGTCTTCTTTGCTCCGCATTTATGATCAGGGACTGGGCATCTTCGATGCACCAAACCCTGTGGCTCAAAGTGTTTTTGACGAACTGGTATTCGACCTTTCATTCGATGACCTACAGAATTTGATTGATCGATTGAAAATCGCTAATGAACAAAAACACCGCGAAGTTCAAAATGGCCGCGATAGATTGCTTGAGTTAAATTCGCATCGACCAGAGATCTCAACTCAGCTGATTGCAGATATCAAAGCCAATCAGGGCGAAACGAATCTTGCCATTTATATGGAACAGTCTTTTGATGTTTGGGGTCTAGAATCCGAACCCCTTGACGATGAAATCATGCTGGTGAAACCCACCCAAACCATGGTTCGGAATGAATCAATCAGCCTTGAGACCATGGATCATTATCACTATCCGGAACTGCCAGAGGATGGCTTACGCATCACCTACAATCGGGAAGTAGCGCTATCGCGAGAAGACGTGAATTTTCTCACATGGGAAAACCCTATCGTCCAACAGGCCCTCGATCTTGTCGCCACCGATATCATCGGCAACAGTACGATGATTGCTGTCAAACACTCATCTCTTCCCTCTGGCACAGTGCTGCTTGAGGCGCTCTATGTTGTCAACTGTATAGCACCTGCAGAACTGATGATTGATAGGTATATGCCACCGTCGGTTATTCGAGTCGTTCTTGCACCAAACCTGGCGGATATCACAGCCAATTTTCCTTGGTCAGACCTCGTGGACGAAAAACTCGAGATTGCCAATGAGCCACTCGGCAAAATTCTGGATTCGCAACAGCAAGGGCTCAGAAAAATGTTGGCAACTTCACGCAATATCGCAGACAAGCAGCTTGTTCAGTATCGTGAGTCAGGCAAAACCAAAGCGTTGGCAGCCTATGATTTTGAGCTGAATCGGTTAACGGAGCTGAGCAAAATCAACACGACAATAAGGGACGAAGAAATCGCTCATTTTTCTGCTTTTCGGGAATTAACGCTGGAAGTAGTTGAAGAAGCTACCGCTCGCCTCGATGCAGTGCGGGTTATTGTCGCTGCGTAACAATCACTCGGCCAGTTCTTGTATTGGTGGGTCAAAGAAACCGCAATTAGCCCTGCAAAGAACAAGAACGCGAGTTCCTATGCTTACACTAACCCATATGTCTCACCTCAAGCTCTTCCCCGCTTGCTTCACGACTCTCAAGAACGGCGATCTCGAAGTGAAATGAGACACCGGCCAGCGGATGATTAGCGTCAATCGTAATACCGCCATCTTCAACGGCTATCACTCTGGCCACTTCAGCCTCAGCACCCGACCCGACTTGAAAGATCATACCGACCTCAATGCTGTCAATGTCTGCTATAAACATATCCGGCGCCACTGTTCTGACCAGTGAGCGCTGGGAAAACCCGTAAGCCTTTTCCGGCCCGATTTTCACTTCAAATTCGTCTCCCGCGACTTTTCCCAGAACAGCTGTCTCAAGTCCAGGCACCATCGTGCCATCACCCTCAACAAAAGCCATTGGATTGCCGCCGGCGGAGGAGTCAACTTCCTCTCCGAGGGGGTTCAGCAATCTGTAATCGAGTTTATAGAATCTGGGCATTAGGGGCTCCTTGCAGCGCTTGTCGAAAAATTATCCCGCGCCTGCTTGATATGTTGTCGCCAAGATCCCACCTGCTGATCCCAGCTGAGCTGACGCATGTCCGGCGGGGCTGGCATTGTACCAGTCATACAGCATTCTGACAGACCGATCAGCGCCTCAATAGCATCAGATTGAGTAACGTATCGATGTCGTTCTGGGATGAATTCCTGATAGGCGAGCGCATCAGGCACCAGCGGCACGCAGCCACAGGCAACTGCTTCAAGCACAGCAACACCCTGAAATTCGTGAATAGCGGTAGACAGCACTACATGGCTGTCACGTAATAGATTGAGGTAATCTCGGCGAGAATCCAGGAACCCAAAATGGCCAAGGGCATTCGCTGTCCCTAGTATCGCACTAATTCGCTTCATCTGAGGTGGCACCTTTCGGAATGATTGACCAATAACATGCACGAGAATATTCGCTTTATCCGTCCTAGGTACAAGACCTTCAATAAGCGATTCTAGTGCATCAAGTCCTTTGTCATATTCCCACCGGTGATTCCATACAATACGCAAGCGTTCATCACCAGCGCAAGCAACAGCGTCAAAGGTATCCTGAGAAACTGGTACACATTGGATATGGGACTTCTGTTTCAATTGACCCAGCACGCCCTCGGGTACCCCATCGGGCAACCGACCAAGTAACCTACTCACACCTGTCAGGAAGGAATCACGATTGAACATCGAATTGAACAAAAGCAAATCCCCTGAGATAGCAGTATAGATGCTAGTAATCTGCCTTTCGACCAGCCTCTCTTGATCTACTGAACCCGCACCCGGCGCCGTTGAGTTAGGTGGGTAAGCAAACTGATTCTCATGAAAATACACAATCGTAGGAATAGAACTTAATGCTGGGCACATGCCGCGAAGAGATGATAGATCTGTCATCGAAGTAGCGATGACTAGGTCATAGCCGGCCTTTAATCGCTCATCAAAGGCAAAACTCAGACTGTTACCCCTAAAACGCCAGCTGAAGAATCTTGGCGGAAGTCTCACAACGCAAAATGTATGTTCCTTTAGGTTATCTCTCAGGCCCTGCCACCAGTACTGGTGACTCATCGCGTCGTAAGGTGAAAGCAGTAGAATTTTCATAGGGCGAGAATACGGTCTATCGCAATAATTTTCGGCTCTATAGTACCCGTAAACCGGTTGCTTCTGTAGAATGCCGGTCTTAGTTTTAGCAACCAGAGGAAGATATGGCAGGAATAGTAATTATCGGTGCAGGTCAAGGTGCAGGACAGGCTGCCGCTAGCTTAAGGCAGCAAGGTTATGAGGGTTCTGTCACGATATTGGGTGACGAGGCCTTTCCGCCCTACCAACGTCCGCCTTTGTCAAAACAATATCTTTCTGGTGAATTGCCACTCGAGCGGGTTTATGTGCGTGCTGAAAAATTTTACGCAGACAAGGATATCGACCTGCGCACCAACACCCGCGTTGCTTCCCTGGATGTCACCGCAAAAACGGTCACCACGGAATCAGGTGAGGACATTGCCTACGACAAATTAATGATTGCCACTGGCAGTCGCCCACGCAAACTCAGCATTGAAGGCTCTGATCTTGAAGGCATTCACTACCTTCGGACAATTGCCGATGTTGATGGTATTGCTGAGGCAATGAAATCAGCGAAAAACCTCGTCATTGTTGGAGGCGGATACATTGGACTTGAAGTCGCCTCGGTCGCGGCAACTGCAGGACTGACCGTTAGCGTGCTCGAAATGGAAGACCGAATTCTTCAAAGAGTAACCACGCCAGAGATGAGTGCCTTCTATCATCAACTTCACACCGGCCGAGGCGTTAATGTCATGACAAACACAGGCGTCAGCGGGTTTTCAGGCACAAATGACGGCAAAGTGGCACAAGTGTTATGCGGCGACACCATCATCGAAGCAGATCTGGTTATTGTCGGCATTGGTATTATCCCAAACATTGAGCTTGCCCAAGAAGCAGGTATTAGCTGTGACAACGGTATCGTTGTAAACGATCACTGTCAGACTTCCAACGCCGATGTTTATGCCATTGGCGACTGCTCGAATCACCCAAACCCGATTTTGGGTCGCCGACTTAGGCTCGAATCAGTGCCTAATGCAATGGAACAGGCCCGAGTTGCTTGCGCCAATATGTGTGGCGAAGACAAAGTCTATGCGGCTGTACCCTGGTTCTGGTCTGATCAGTACGAGTTGAAACTTCAAATGGTTGGTTTTTCATCCGACGGTGATACCCAGGTGCTGAGAGGCGATCAGGACAAGAATGAATTTGCCATGTTCTACCTAAAAGACGGCGCCATCGTCGCTGTTGATGCAGTTAACAGTCCCCGGGAGTTCATGATCTGCAAACAGCTCTATGGTAAGCAGGTTGATGCCGAAAAACTTGCTGATCCCGAGGTAGATTTGAAAACGCTGCTATAGCTTGAGCTTCTGATCACAGTAAAGACAACATTACAGTCGAACCGGGGTGATC
>CAXRCG010000041.1:0-4918 GCA_964228885.1 Pseudomonadales bacterium
TGGGTCAGTGATATCAAACGCAGGTTCCCGTTGCGGGTCGGCCATTTGAGACATGATATGTTCAACTTCAGCAAGACCAGAGTCATACGTTACTGCTATGCCATTTTGAAGAACACACTTAAGGCCGTTATAGGGCTCGGGGTTATGGCTGGCGGTGACGATGATGGTTGCTGAAATGCCTTGCGTCGTTGAAGCAAAGTAGCCCAACTCAGTTGTACATAGACCTAAATCATGTACGCGTACGCCTGATAGCTGAATAGCGTCCATGAGGGCATTTTGGAGCGATAGGCTACTTGCTCGCATATCTCTGCCCACAGCAATAATGCCTTCGAGTTCGAAATGACGTATGAATGCCATGGCAAACCTTCGGACGAAAAACTCATTGATTTCATTTGGATAGATGCCACGCACGTCGCCGAGACGAAAGGCCGAATAAGTGTGTTCTTGCATTAGCGGGAGCGCCTGGTGTCAGATCGTTTATCTATATAGGTCATCGGCGTACTCACGCTTTCTTATAATGTCTAGCGGACTATACACGGTAATCGTTCCGAAAATGTTAAGAAATGTAGCAATGTTTGCGGGTGCCTATTTGCAGTCATCCTTTAACTTCTGGCGCAGATCGTCTCATGAAACTGATGTTGCGCTGTGTCTTTCGATTTTTTAAAACCTCAGGACGAGAGAATGAACAGTTTTCGGATCTGCTCACCTTAGAGCAATCAAAAAAAACACGGATAGTAAATTATCAGACCCCTGCAATTTATCGTTAAAACATGATGCAAGGGCCGAAGGTTATTGGGCTGGTAACCGATATTGGCGTGAGGCTATTACTGTGAGTTTCATGCGAAAATTTATTCCATAAGTAGGTTAAATCACCTAAAGACGAAAGCCACCATGAGCGAAGCTTAGGTCCGTTACTGTCAATCGAAGGGTTTGATTCCAATTGGTTGGTTACCTGGTATCACAGAACTTTCTGTTGTTTTGCACCTTTAAAGTCGATAATGGCAAAGTAAGCTGAATGGCATAACACTACATCACTGAAATGCGAAGGAAATAGTTGTATGAGCAAGTTGTTTGAACCGATAGATTTTATCCGTGGACCTACAATGAAGAATCGATTTATGTTGGCGCCGCTAACAAATTCACAGAGTCATGATGACGGCAAATTATCAGAAGAAGAATATCACTGGTTGACGATGCGTGCGAAAGGTGGATTTGGCCTTACCATGACTTGTGCTGCACATGTGCAAGCTGTTGGGCAGGGATTCCCCGGGCAGTTAGGAGTATTCGATGATGATCATCTTACGGGGTTGAAACGTCTTGCTGCTGAAATTAAAGCCAACGATAGTGTTGCGATTTGTCAGGTTCATCACGCTGGCATGCGGTCTCCAGCTGATATAGTGGGCACGCCCGTATGCCCCTCCGATAATGAAGAAACGGGTGCTCGGGGGTTGTCCAATGGTGAAGTCAAGAACCTTGTAAAGGATTTCGTAGAGGCTGCAGTTCGTTGCGAAAAAGCGGGGTTTGATGGTGTCGAACTGCACGGAGCGCACGGATACATTCTCTGTCAGTTTCTGAGTGCTGAAATTAATCTCCGTACAGATGAATATGGCGGCTCGCTAGAGAATCGCGCGAGGATTATTCGTGAAATTATCTCAGGCATTCGTGAACGTTGCGGCGCTGACTTTTGCCTAGGCATTCGACTCTCACCCGAGCGATTTGGCATGAAATTAGCAGAAATCATTCAGCTATCTGGAGAGCTGATGACTGAAGGGAAGATCGACTTTCTGGACTTGTCGTTGTGGGATGTTTTTAAGGAACCGATTGAGGATGAGTTTCAGGGTCGTTCCTTGTTGTCCTATTTTACTGGGCTCCAAAGGCATAACGTCCGTTTGGGCATTGCTGGTAAAATTCGAACCCCGGAAGAGGCTGAACGGGCAATATCGTCCGATGTTGACTGGATAATGTTAGGTCGAGCCGCGATTATCCATCATGATTTTCCCAACCAGTACCAAACTAATCAGGATTTTGTACCAGTAGAAACTCCGGTAAGCGCTGCGCACCTGCGGAAGGAAGGCCTGTCAGATAAATTTGTCACCTATATGAGCTCATGGGCGGGATTTGTTGCGGAACAGCTCTGAGCGGTTTTTAGATAAACAGCCTTGAGCTAATAACAGGTAGATAGCCAATCGTGAACGATTCGGGCGGATTCGTGGTACACCGATTCAGGATTAGTACGGGTTCGTTTCAGTATTTTAAAGCCATGGTCGGCGGTGTCTAACCAATGGATTTTCGCATTCTGCATATGGCGTATGGTTTGTGTCAGTAAATTCCTCTGTGCCAGAGAGTCGCGGGTTCCACTAAGGAAAACTTGAGGTAAAGCAATCTCTGACATGTGGGCGGCGCGTTTCGTGTCTGGCTTACCGGTAGGGTGCAGGGGAAACGAAAAATAAACGAGGCCGACAATTCGCTGGCTTGCTGTCATAAACTTATCGTCAACGAGCTGAGTTGCTGCGTAATGGGACATCATTCTGCCGCCAAATGAGTGTCCGGCTAAAAGGATGGGGCGGCTTGTCTCTTTATTCATTAGCGCTCGTACGGCAAACTTAATCGCGGCAAGGCAAACAGGGAGCGCATCAGTTCGCCTTTTGCTGGCTTGCATAAAAGGAAAATTGAATCTGAGCGTCGCAATGCCTTTTTTGGCAAGACTGTCAGCGATATGTTGCATATGAAAGTGATCAAGGTTTGCGCCAGCACCATGCGCAAGGAGCATCACATGGGTGGCATTTTCGGGCATTAACCATCGAGTAGACAGTCGCGTGACCTCTGCAGAAACAGGGTGAATGAAGTTGATGCCGGTATCAGGCAATTCAATAGCCTCATGGAATTGACAATATGACTATTGAAAATTGATGGCGACTGAAAATCAAGCGGTAAGATTAATAACCCTCTTTCTTAGTGTTCAACGCCAGCCGAGATACTGTTTCGATAAAGATTTGAAAACTTCGCGACGTCTTTGAGGAAGACCGCGCGGTCGCAGTTAGCACTGACAAAGTACCTTTAGTGGACCGCAGGTTCGCCGCACGGGTTCTTTTGGTTTTCAGATTTTCGAGATTGATCCAGCATAAATGAGGATGCCTGTGGCGGTTGGCGCTCTACATCTGCGCCAGAAATATTTTCTCGGCAGTCGTCAGCGTTGCTGCATAATGTCGTATGATTCAGCGCTCTATACTTAAGGCAGTCACGCCGTCGGTAAATTCTGAGCAACATCTATGTATTATGGTTGGAAAATTGTCGCGGCACTATTTGTTGTCATGTGCTTCACGTCTGGACTTGGTTTTTATATCCACTCGGTCTTGCTTCAAGCGCTGGTATTGGAAAAAGGTTTTGCCATCACCGATATTTCAGGCGCGGTGTCGCTCTTCTTCAGCTCGGGCGGAGTTGCAGGGCTAGGTATCTCTATACTGATCGATCGATATGATGTTCGATATGTGATGGTTGCTGGCGCGCTATTGGCGTCGTTAACCCTTTCAGCGATCGGTTTTGTCTCTGAAATCTGGCAAGTTTATGTCTTGTATTTGATTTTTGGCATTGGATTCTCAGCGTCGGGATTGTTACCGGCGACCACGCTTATTGCGCGCTGGTTTATCGATAAGCGCGCGCTGGCAATGTCCGTATCTACCACAGGGTTGTCGGTAGGCGGTATACTCGTCACGCCTATAACCGCCCTGTTAATTGAGCAGTGTGGCTTGGAGTCGGCTATGCCACTGTTTGGTTTGGTCTATTTCATCGGTGTTGTGCCGTTAGTCCTGTTTGTGATTCGACCTTTTCCCAGTGCCAATCTTGTACCTACCTCGGCAAATGCATCCGGGGGCCTAGAAGCCACCTTTCTGTCCGGTGCCGAATTCAACATGACTATTCGCGAAGCGACCTTTTGGGGTTTAAGCGTCGCTTGGATATTTGTCATGTTAGCCCAGGTGGGGGGCATCGCTCATCAGTACGGGCTTGTGATGGAAAATCTGACCATGGCTGAAGCGGCAGTGGTGCTGGGTGTCCTGCCGCTTTTTAGTGTGATTGGAAGGCTCATCGGTGGATTGATTGTTGACCGAATGTCAGGGCACACATTCTCCCTCATAGTCATGATGATACAAGGGGTCTCATTGTTTGTGCTGGCTTTTTCTAATGGTGCCTTTGGTCTCATAGTCGGGTTGGCATTGCTGGGCATTACTGTCGGCAATTTACTCATGTTGCAACCATTGTTGATCGCTGAAGTCTGGGGATTGCGACACTATAGTCGCATTTATGCGACTTCTAATTTGCTGACCATGTTAGGTATTGCAGCGGGCCCCGTAGTGATGGGGTATCTGTTGAGTGAAACCGGAAACTACACAGCATCCTTTGTGATGGCGGGTATTTCCAGTCTAATTGCTATCGTTGTATTCTTTTTCTGGGGACCTCGCAGCGACCGTAACCCTCCGGTTCTTGGGTCGCAGTGAGCACGATAACCGTTGCTATCAACGTTCGGCATAGGACAATATAACGCAGCTCCATAAAAGTATTTACCAGATCCCAGTTAGGAGTAGTATTGCGTTGTTTGCCGGTGCGCATTCTGCTTGGCTGCAGTGTGGCATCAAACGAAATAGAAACTAATAAATGACGGCCAATTTCCGAGGTACATACTGATGATGGATTTAGATATAAGTGAACGACTGATTCCCGTTCGAGACAAAATTGACAAATTTGTAAAGGAAAAGGTTGATCCCTTGACGGATGAGTTTCAAAACCTGGTCGGCGCAGACGGCGATCGTTGGTCACTTAGTGCCCGTCAAGTGGAAATTATGGATGGATTGAAAGCAGAAGCAAAATCGGCTGGTCTTTGGAATTTCTTTCTCCCGGAGAGCCAAGGTGGCGCAGGGGTCAG
>CAXRCG010000042.1:0-4235 GCA_964228885.1 Pseudomonadales bacterium
CAGCATCCGTCACGCTTGTCGGGCGGTCAGCAGCAACGTGTCGCTATAGCCCGGGCGCTGGCCATGCGTCCTAAGGTGATGCTGTTTGATGAGGTAACATCGGCCCTTGATCCTGAGGTGATCGGTGAGGTGACAGGCGTCATTCGCAAGCTTGTGGCTGAGCATAATCTCACTATGTTGATGGTGACACATCAGATGGGTTTCGCGCGCGATATATCTGACCGCGTCTGTTTCTTCTACCAAGGAAAGATCGAAGAACAAGGTGCCCCAGAAAGCCTGTTCGGCAATCCCCAACGTGAACGCACACAACAATTCCTATCAGCCGTGAAGGCTGCAGATTGAGCATGCAATCGCTCTTAATTTTAGAACATTTTTCAGAAAATAAGCAGATCAGGAGAGCCCCGATATGAGGATTGGAGTTGCCGGTATTGGCGCTGTTGGAGGCGAGGTTGCTAAGTCAGTGGATCGCGGCGATGTACCCGGATGCAAGCTTAGCGGCATATCGGCGCGAACCGTCGAAAAAGCAGCCGCATTGAATGAAGCTCTGAGACAGCCAGTGCCAGTGCTCGATTTCGCAGATTTGGCGGAGGCGAGCGATTGCGTCGTCGAGGCTTTGCCTCCAGCGTTGTTTGGAGATTTGGCTGAACTGGTGTTGCGTGCCGGTAAAAAGTTGATTGTGCTTTCGGCCAGCCAGTTGCTTGGCCGGGATGATTTGATCTCAATTGCGGGCGAGAACGGAGGCCACATCCTTGTCGCGTCAGGAGCGATTTTGGGGCTGGACGCATTGAATGCTGCAAAAATTGGAGGAATTTATACGGTTAAGATTATAACTCGAAAACCCGTCGACGGCCTGATAAAGGCTCCGTTTGTGGCACGGTCAGGGATTGATTTGACTTCGTTAAATGAACCTATACCGGTTATGTCGGGCAGTGTCACCGATGTGGCGCGTGAATTTCCCGCCAATGTAAATGTTGCGGCAGCGGTCAGTCTTGCCGGACTTGGTCCAGATGAAACTCGAATGGAGGTCTGGGCTGATCCTAACCTGACGCGTAACACACATACGGTCGAGGTCACTTCTGAAAGCTCGGATTTTACAATGTCTATTAAAAACCGTCCGAGCACTGAAAATCCTGCCACTGGTATTATTACAGCCAGAAGTGTGATTGCCCTGTTGCGGCGTTTCAATTCAACATTGCAAGTAGGGACGTAACCCAATGTTGACTTTCGATATGATTTCGAAAGCAGCAAAACGGCTACAGGATGTCGTAAACCGAACCCCTTTGTTTGAGTCTCCTCTACTGAACAACACACTGGGGTTCCGATTGCTGATCAAATCGGAATGCTTGCAAAAGACTGGATCATTCAAAATCCGTGGGGCTTACAACATGATTGCTTCGCTGAACGCGAAACAGCGCGAGGCAGGAGTCGTGGCCTATTCCTCCGGCAACCACGCGCAGGGTGTTGCTGCCGCCGCAAGCAAGATGGGGATTGGGGCAAAAATAGTGATGCCCACTGATGCACCTCGCATAAAGCTGAACAACACTGCGCAATTGGGTGCTGAAGTCATCATCTATGATCGACAGACAGGCGATCGTGCCGAAATCGCTCGGAAAATCGCTGAAAAAACCGGTGCAACGCTGGTGCCACCTTATGACGACTACCAGTTGATGGCAGGGCAAGGCACAGCCGGGTTGGAAATAGTTCATCAATTGGATGAACTTAACTTAACAGCGGACAGGATCATTTGTCCAGTTGGAGGGGGTGGGCTGATCGCCGGGCTGTCCACGGCCATTCTTGCGCGCCATTCCGACACTGAAATTTGGGCGGCTGAACCTGTGAATTTTGACGATACCAAGCGTTCATTGGAAGCGAGAACTGCCCTGTCGATTGAGCTAGGTCACAGTTCGATTTGCGACTCGATCGTGACGGCGCGCCCTGGAAAGCTGACCTTTCCAATTAACCTTAAAAATCTTTCAGGCGGCTACTCCGTCACCGAGCAGGACATAATTACCGCAATGCGGATTTTATTTACTGAATTCAAGGTCATTGCCGAACCTGGCGGCGCAGTAGCCGTAGCTGCTGCTTTGTCAGACAAAGAATTGTTGCAAGGGCAGACTGTTGTTGCTCTAGTGTCCGGCGGCAACGTTGACATTGACAGTTTTCTCAAGTGGATGGCACAATAATAGGGAGCTTAGTGTGGACTAATGATTAACGCATGACCAAAAACGATATTTATCTTGAGATGCGCAGGCGTATCTGTCTCCTTGATTATCAACCTGGAACGCGTTTGAACGAACGAGAATTGGCATCGGAATTCGGCATCAGCCGCACGCCGATGCGGGATGTGCTGCAAAAGCTCGAACATATCGGCCTGATCTCCAGCCAACACGGGCATGGCACCATCGTTACTTCGATCGATCTGAAATCCATGCGCGATATTTATGTCGTGCGTATGCGGCTCATGGATGCGATGGGTGAGTCCACTCCCACGTCTATAGGGCCAGACATACTGGATGAAATGAGCAAGCTGGAATCGCGGTGTGATGCCTTGCTGCAAGACCACGACAAACGCGAATTCGCTCTGGTACTTGTGCGCCTGCATACAATCCTGCATGGATTAACCTCCAATGCGGTGCTGAAGGAATTCAATGATATATTATTCTATCAGTCAGCGCGTTTTTGGTTCCTTTTGTTGGATAGCGTCGAGATGCACGTTGTGGTCGCGGATTTGAAGGATGAGATCCGAATGTTGCGCAGGAGCCAGGAGATTGGCGATGTGAAGTTGATGGCTTCGATTCACAAAACTTATCTTGGTTTGGTCTTGTCGCGACTAGATGCTTTTGACAAACAAGGCGTTACTCAATTTGATGCCAATTGATTAACGGTAATCTTCGTGGGACTTAATATTGGTATACCTATTTTCGTATTTTTACACATAAATAAAACAATATTTTGATTTTTTATTGCATTGGTATACAAATTAAACTAAATTGTGGTCAATTGAAAAAGTCGGGGCTGTTGAAGCACGGTATCCCACATTATAGCTAAAGAAACACCATGACTTATACTTCCAGGAAATCTTTACTGTTTATATCCATGCTGGGTGAAAAAGAACTTTTCGACACGGATAACTTTAGAAGTTTGTGTTCATCCGGACAAGAAAAAGACTGGATCGTGGAATGGTTTGGGCCAATGGCACAGAAAATGGGTTTTTCACTATCTAGCGTCGACATTTGTCGCGGTGACACACTGCCTGAAGTGGATAATGTTGATTGTGTCATCTTAGGGGGGACGATGCATGTGGTTACCGAAGATCGTCCTTGGCTGCTTGCGTTGTATGCGTGGCTACGTCACTATCGTAAGGCTGGTAAACCATTGCTTGGCATTTGTGGCGGACACCAACTGGTCTCCACACAGTTGGAGGATGGCGTTCTTGATGGCCGCGCCGGAGGAACGCTTGCCGGAACATATGAGATTGAACTGACCGACCTTGGGCGACAGCACCCTCTGTATGAAGGCTTGTCCTCACCCCCGCGATTCAATTTCGCCAACTATCTTCATGTGATTCCATCAGAAGCGCAGAAGGCAAGAGTCTTAGCCCGTATCGGGGAAAGCTCGGCCATCAGCGTAGATCACGGGAACCACTGGTACACAACCCAGTTCCATCCAGAGTCTCGCCGACATGTCTGGTCCTGCATGTACAAACATACCGATCCACAGCATGTAGGGAATTATTCAGATGATCAAGATGGCGCTATTTTGATCCAAAACTTTTTAAGAATTGCTTCGAAGGAGTTGAATGACAACGTTTAGTAACTTCAAACCCACAAGATGGAGAGAATGGCATTCGTGCTAGCGAGACGTTTTGTGAAATTGGTCTGAAGTTTTATTAGCAATTAAGTTGCACCACCTGACACATGTGGTTGCAATCAACACTTAAAGTTAGCAACGAAGGCCGTAATATTTCCGGGGCACACGATGAGACTTAGAGCCCCCTTGATCGTAAGCTATTATATTTGTGGGTTTAATTTTGTTTTTCAGGTTTCCTATAATTGTAGACAACTCTGTAAGTGTTGTTGGGCATATTTCAGGGCAGTGTGTAAAGCCAAAAAATAATAAAGATGGATTGTTATTTAAACTTTGTTCTTTAAAACGATTGCCATTATGATCTTTTAAGATAACCTTATTAAGAATATCTGATATTTTTTTTGGAGAGTTTTGTCGAGATAAATGTT
>CAXRCG010000043.1:0-32251 GCA_964228885.1 Pseudomonadales bacterium
GTTGCGAATCTGCTCCATGATTCGAAAGTTGGTATTAAGCTGTTTCTGAACGATTTCCTCGATACTGAGTTTCTTTGTGTGATGTTTATTTTCCTTAAAAGAGTCTACCTTGCCGGCCAGATAGTCGTCGTTTGCTTTCATTGCCGTGCGGCCCGCCGAGATTTTGGCAAATCGGGCTCTTCGTGCTTTTGCCCAGCCTGGCTCATGCTTCCAGGTCTCGATTTCTTCTTGCGTTGTTGCCCGCTGGTCTCGGACATCAATCGAGGAAGGCGTGCGTTGAAACACAAAGAGTTCTTTAACCATTTTCGACAGTTCCGGTACGGTTTGCACTGCGGTTGCACCGGTACCGATAATGCCAACTCTTTTTCCTTTCAGGTCTACTCTATAGTCCCAACGAGACGTATGGAACGCTTCACCTTGGAAAGTCTCCATGCCCTTGATACGAGCCAGTTTTGGCGTCGTGAGAATGCCGTTGGCAAGGATGACATAACGCGCTTTCATTTCGTCGCCGCGATCTGTTGTTACGGTCCATCTTCCAGTTGCTGCGTCCCAATCAGTTCGTTCAACCGTCGTATGAAATAGGCAGTGCTCGTAGAACCCAAATTTCTCTGCCACTTTTTGGCAGTACTCCATAATTTCAAAGCCTGACGCAAATTTCATGGTGGGGATATATCCCATTTCCTCAAGCAGAGGCAAATAACTGTAGGCTTCTACGTCGCACGCGATACCGGGATATCGGTTCCAGTACCAGGTACCGCCAACATCGCCGCCTTTTTCGCAGAAGCGCACATCTTTGAAGCCCGCTTTCTGAAGTTTGTGCCAAAGTAACAAGCCGGCAAACCCGGCGCCGACAACCAATATTTCGCATTCGTCATCAAGAGACTCTCTTTCGACAGGTGCCTCTGAATAAACATCCTCCAGATATTTACTGAATTCCCCCTCCATCGACATGTAATCGGCTGCACCCATGCGTGCTTCCTTGAATTCTCGATATCTTGCCTGTTCTTCTGCATTGAAAATTGCACCGGCCGGGGCAGGTGGCAGCGTTTTGAGCGCTTCGTCTTCAATAATGGCGTAACCGGTGCCGGTGATCTTCTCACTTGCTTTTGCCGCGCGAGTATTAAAAATCTTCAGTCCGGTTTTTGTATCTACTGAAACAGCCATGTTTTCTCAAAGTCCTTTGGTTTTGATTCACCAATAAATAAAACAGCAATTAACCCTCAGGTCAATTCAAGATCGTTAATAGTTGCTTGTTCAAAAACATCTTTCGGCTGGGCTTGGAAGTGCGATAAATAAGCTGTCACTAGCACTTGTGAGTTACTCCGTTGAGTGAGTAGACTGTTGTCAAATCATGAGGGGGTAGAGATGAGCTATTTTAAATATGAAAATTCACCCTATGTTATACGATCTGATATTGCCGAAGCCCACGCGAGGTTCTGGGAGAATCTTGCATCTCCGGGGAACTGGTGGACAGGAGCAGAACGTGTCGCCATCGCAAGGGAAGTTAGAAATGCACTTTCTTGTGGATTCTGCGCGCGCAGGAAGCAGGCATTGTCACCCTATAAATTTGCAGGTGAACATCTGCATGATGAGGGGCTTGACGAGGTTGCCATTGATGCGGTCCACCGAGTGATTACTGACCAGACTCGGATCACAAAGTCTTGGGTAGATAGCAATGTTACGAAAGGGCTCTCTAAGGGTGCCTATGTCGAGCTCGCCGGTCTTGCAGTAGCAACGCTGAGCATTGATGAATTTCATCGTGCGCTCGGTCTTCCGCTGGAATATTTGCCGGATGCACTGCCCGGAGCACCTGACGGTTATATGCCGGCGCTTGCTGTAGAGGGAACCGGTTATGTACCGATGCTACCAAACGATGGCGCGATAGGAGAAGAAGCTGATCTCTGGGGCGCTAGAGGTGCCAATGTCGTGCGAGCCTTCTCGGCGGTGCCAAACGCAGTCCGTGATTGGATGATGATTTCAAGTGCCCAATACCTCTCTTTCGAGGGAATGGCTAACTTCGATTCCCCGGAAAACCGCAGTATTAATCGAATGCAAATTGAGCTGGTTGCCGGTCGAGTTTCAGCGGTTAACGAGTGTTTCTACTGAACCAACGCACATGCAACGATGCTCCGTGTGAGCGCGCAGGTGACCGAGACAGAGATAGATTTGCAGGGTGTTAACGGTGATGCAAAGGCGGCAGATACCGGCGTTCAATACGGGGCTGAGTTGATGCAGTTTGCCGAGACTTTTGCGCGCAGAGACGATGAGGCGCTAACGACAGCAAGGAATTCGCTTTTGTCTGTCGCCGGTGAGGCCGTATTGGTGGATGCAGCTGGCGTCGCCGCAAATTTTCAGCGAATGGTCCGAATTGCAGACTCGATGGGCATACCAGTCGACGATATGGCCTCAGAATTGAGTCAGTCGATACGCACTGAGTTGGAGCTGACACGATTTGAAGGTGCCAGAAATAGCCTTAGTGCTGGCTAGTGGGATATAAGTGGTTATTTCCCTGATCAGAGCATATTGCTTTTCTGGCGTGCATCTGCCATCTCCAATAAGTAGCCTTTTGGATATCAGCGTCGAGGAAGGTGCTATTTGTAAGGCTGTAGAGTAGATACTTGCTGGCTACTCTTCATTTGGTTGCATCGAATCAAAAGGTAATTGGCTTACATTGCGTCAGGTTTGTTGATGTTTTCAGTGTTATAGTCTTTGTTGCTGGTGATTGGCTGCCGCATGTGAAACAGATAGCCTAACAATAAAGAATAAAACGAAATCACAACAAAGGGCCGGAGTATGATGAAACCGATAAGTTATGTCGATGCGCTTAACAACCACTATGGGTCGATGGGGTTTCCACCATACCAGTGGACCATCAATGACAACGCTCCTTTGCACAGGGTGAGCAAGCCGTTGGCCGAGTGCCGGATTAGCATGCTAACTTCAGGTGGCGTCTCCCATTGCACATTGCCTGGGTTTGATCCTGATGCACGTAATGACCACCGGCTCGATTCGGTGTCAGGCGATGTGAGCACGGTTGATTTCAATATTAACGATAGCTACTACAACCATGATGATGCCGATAGCGACCTCAATTGTATTTTTCCAATTGATAGACTGCGTGAGCTTGCGGCATCGGGTGATATCGGCAGCACTGCGCCGCGATTCTGGAGTGGTTTTATGGGTAGAATTTATAACCGCACAAAAGTCATCGAGGAGTCTGCGCCCGCATTCGTCGAGAAATTGAGAGAAGATGCTGTCGACATTCTTGTCGCGGCACCTGCTTGACCCCTCGATCACCAAACCGTGGGTTTGGTATGTCGAGTTGTAGAAGAAGCTGGAATTGCGACCGTTTGCTTGTCTACTGGTCGAGACCTCACGGCCCAAGTGAAGCCTCCGCGAAGTCTTTTCGTTAACTTTCCAATGGGTAACAATTTTGGAAAGGCATCAGATGTAGAGACTCAAACCCGCATTCTTCGTAGAGGGCTGGCGATGATTCACGAAGTGACTGAACCAGGTACATTGGAGGACTGGCCAGAGCAATGGCTTGAGCCTTTTGAGTACTTCACGGGTAAGAAGATGTAGCAATCATGCCACGCCTTTGTACACTTAAATAATCTTAAAAAGAATTCGTCTGTGGCAACCTAGCACGCGTATCGTGTCCGTGCTGCTGGGTTCAAACTTTAGGCGAATGCAGAGAATGACTGACATATGAGCGAAAAAATCAGTAATCGTCAGAAAAACTACACGCTGTTTGTGCTGGTGCTTGTGTTTACTTCCAGTCATGTCGATCGACAGATCATGGGTATTCTGGGCCAACCTATCAAAGAATCGCTGCAGATCAGTGACACACAGCTTGGTCTGCTTACCGGTATTATGTTCGCCGTTTTCTACGCTACGCTGGGTATGCCCATGGCAATGTGGGCAGATCGTCGTAATCGCAGGAACCTTATTTCATTTTCTGTTTTTTTATGGAGTGGAATGACAGCGCTTTGTGCCGCCGCGTCCAACTTTACTCAATTGTTGTTACTTCGCATCGGAGTCGGTGTAGGTGAGGCGGGTTCAAACCCGCCGTCCCATTCAATTATTGCGGATTTGTATCCAAAAGAGCAGCGGGCAACAGCAATGGCCGTGTTTGGTACCGGTATTAACTGGGGCATACTGATTGGTTTTCTTGTGGGTGGTTGGATTAACGAATGGTATGGCTGGCGAGTGGCTTTTGTCGTTGTCGGGTTGCCCGGCATTCTGCTTGCGGTACTGGTCCGTTTCACATTAAAAGAACCGCCTCGTGGATATGCCGATGCGGAAGGAGAAAAGCCGCCAGTCGTAACGCCTCCTCCTTTTTGGACTGTGGTCAAATTTATGGCAGCCAACCGCGTGTTGCGAAACATCGTCGCGGCCGGTGCGCTAATAGCGTTTACCGGTTACGCGTCGGTCATCTGGGTGCCTATTTACTTGGTTAGAATTCATGGTATGGGCACGGGCGAAGTGGGTAGCTACCTCGCCTTGTTTATTGGCGTGGGCGGCGCGATTGGTATCTATCTGGGAGGACGACTCGCAGACTTTCTGTCGGCCAGGCATGGTGAACAATGGTTGCCATGGGTCGTGGCGATTGTCAGTATTGTAAGTCTTCCGTTTCTGTATCTGTGTTTTTTCGCTGCGGCTCAAACCGGGGCTTTGTGGGCATACGCGTTACCCGCAGCATTAGGAACTGTATACGTTGCACCGGGTTTTGCGCTCATTCAGAATCAAACACCGACAGAAATGCGATCAGTTGCTGCTGCAATTAATCTGTTTATCACCAATATCATCGGCCTAGGGCTTGGACCCTTCTCCGTCGGCTTTTTCAGCGACGTATTTACGCCAGCGTATGGAAGTGACGGGTTACGTTACGGACTGATGACCACACTGGTCGTCATGATTTGGGCTGCTTTTCATTACTATCGCGCAGGAAGTCTGCTGAGACAAAGCAAGTAGGGGTACAGAAAAATCAGGTCCAATTAAAGCTGAGGTTGTTTAGCGCTTCCTAGCTTCGCGAAAATTCGGGTCACGTTTTTCTATAAAAGCATCGATCGCTTCTTTGTGTTCAGCGCTTTTGTAACAAGTTTCCAGCGCCGCGAGTTCCCGTTTTTGAACCTGCCGGAGGTCTGGCTCTGTCATGTTTTCTGTGATTAATTGCTTTACGGTTTGTAACGCACCCTGAGGGTTTTCGCCCATCGCTTTTGCTACCTCATGCGCTGCCGCCATCAGTTGATCAGCTGGCACAGCTTTGTCTATAAGCCTTAACTCTGCCGCCTCGGTGCCGTTGATGGTTTTTCCGGTAAGCATCAACTCGCTGGCATGACCGAAGCCCATTCGTGCGACTAAAAATTTTGAGCTGGCGAGTTCGGGCACCACACCCATCTTGATAAAACGAGCACTCAGTTTTGCGTCTTCCGCGGCGACTAGATAATCCATGGGCAAAACCTGAGTCAAGCCGACACCAATTGACGCGCCGTTAATTGCAGCGATACAAGGCTTCGACGAGCGGATCAAGCCAACCCAATCTCTTGGTTTACGCGCTGAGCTGCTACCTGTCTTACCGTTATCAACCTGATTTTTGAACAGGTCTTCGATATCTGCGCCTGCGCAGAACCCGCGACCAGCCCCTGTCAAAATAATCGCGTCTACCTCTTCGCTATCGTTCCCCTTTGAAATCGCATCATCCAATTCGTCACCCATCTGATAGGTCCAGGCATTGAGACGCTCAGGTCGATTCATCGTGATTGTGAGTATGCCTTCTTCGACGGAAGTTAGAATTGTTTCGTAGTCCATATAACGATCTCCTTAGACAGTATTTACTGTTTTATGTTCGGCACGGAGTATCTCCAGCATCTCTTGACGCTTCGGTCCTCGTTGTAAACGTATAGCTGCATTGTGTTTCCGCCCTTTAAACATGTACCGTAGTATGGTCATGCGAGTGGGCCAATCTTTGAGAAAATCTCCCGGCTTCTCCATCAGGTTGAACGAACGCATGGCGCCGCGAAGCACGTGAATCTTTTCACGAGATGCGCGACCGATGGCGTCGCCGAAGGCGGCCCCAAACCATTGTTTGAAGCCCCGAGTTTTGTCCAATTCCTCTCCATTTAGAATTGCTTTGGCGCGTTTTATACCTCTTCGGTCTTCATTAAGACTCGCATTGAATATTGGCCGAAGTTCTTCTTCTGTTTTCTGGGCGAATGTTAATGCGCGTTTTAATGGGTCGTCTTCATGCTGAATGAGATCAGCTAGCACATGTGCATGTATGACGCCGGTGCTGCAACCTCTGCCATACAGCGGATTTGTGCGGAGTGCGGCGTCTCCTACGGAGAAGAAATTTAGCGCGGCGGGTTTCTCGTCATGCACGCTATGGTGCCAGATTGCGTGGATGTCACCGAAACCGAAAGAGGAGGTGGTTGCCGTGCACTTTTCGGGGCCGATCCATCGTGCGAGGCCAGGTATGCCCTGACAGATTTGATCAAAGGTTTCGCCGTCTTTAATGGCCTCCCTAAGCTCATGCTCGTGATTAGGCAAACAAATTATTACCGCAAAGTGACCACCTTCACCTGGGAACACGCCAAATTTCATGTAACCCAGATCACCTGCCGAGGGCATGTCACTGCGTCTTTCAGGTTCCTCTACGCCGTCAAGTAACTTGTAGTGACGGGTGTAGTAAACAATTTCTGCGTCGTCATCCTCGCTCGTGAATTTTGCGCCTTCGTCAGCTAACCATTCTTTGAATTTACTGTTTCGGCCACCGGCATCAATAACAATATCAGCGCGGATCTCTGATTGTTTGCCATTGCTCTCTCTTATTCTAATGCCTTTGACATCAATCATATCGTTCGATTTTTCGGTCAATGTGCCAGTGACCTGCGTATCGCTCAGTATCGTCAGATTTGAGCGTTCAGCATAGCGACGGAAAACAGTTTCCATGGTCGCCCGGCGACACATCAACAACCATAGTTTCTCGTCGCCGGGTTCAGCAATGTATTCTGATTCAAGTTCGGGGGGTAACATATCCTTAAAGGTTATTTTCCTGGCGCCGGCATGCCAGAATTCCTCAATCAAATCCGGGAAGCTGTTCTCAAGTAGATTGCTCATCACCGCGAGAAAAGCGTGTGGATGTCGAAATTGCGCGGCACCACGTCGATTCCATTGAAAAAAAGCTTCGTCGACATTTCCTGCCGGCGGCGGTGCATCTCTTTCAACCAGCGTGACCGAATGACCGTTTTTTGCTAGCGCTAGTCCGGTGCACAAACCAGTAATCCCTGCACCAACGATAACGACAGATTCGCTCATGAAACTTGCTCCAAAAATTTCAGAATTCCCTTATTGACAGCGTCAGGTGCTTCTTGTTGGGTCCAATGACCGCAATCCGGAATGAGTTCATGCAGAATTTGATTGGGTACGGTCTTGTCCATGGCTTTGAGTGCCTCTGCTGCCATCATGATGACACCGTCTTTTTTTCCCGCCATAAACATTGCTGGCTGAGTGATCTGGCGAGGCGCACCTTCGGTAAGTTGCCATGTAAGGTTGTGATTACGGTAGTAGTTCAGAGGACCTCTAAATCCGCTGGCGGTAAATTCGGCGGTATAAAAGTCTAGATCTTCTTCGGAGCACCAGCTACCCAGTTTGCCCGGGTCAGGTGTATCTGAAAGCAGGTCTGCATCAGCGGGTCTTGGTGAAAATGCAGAAATATCTACATCGCCTGAAGCCATATGGTAAAACTTGCGCAGCGCTAGCTTGATATTTTGTTCTAATTCGGCTTCTGCGACGCCGGGTTCCTGAAAATAGAGTTGATAAAAGAACATGTCTTTAAAAATCGCTTTTAGCGTATCCAGTGGGGGTGCTTCGGCACGAGGACTGAAAGGTACAGATAGCGCACCTACGGCCGAAACTTTATCTGGATGAAACAAGGCCGTGCTCCATGCAGTGGGCGCGCCCCAGTCGTGACCAATAACGACAGCTGTCTCGTATCCTAATGCTGGTATCAGACCAATGATGTCATTCACAACTTCAACTTGGTTGTATGCGAGGATTTCGCCGGGTTTATCGCTTTTGCCGTAACCGCGCATATCCGGTGCAACAACATGGTAACCAGCATTGGCGATTGGCTCGAACTGATGTCTCCATGAATACCAGGACTCAGGAAATCCGTGCAGTAAAATGACAAGCGGACCATTCCCCTGTTCGGCAATGTTGAGCGTAATGCCATTAGTGTCGACGCGTCTTTGTTTTATTGCCCCGCGGTTAGTCATGCACGCCCTCCTATAATTTGTCCGTTGGCGGCGTCGGTATATCCCTCTGCATGGGTGTAGGCGATATCACCGCCAATGACCACAGTGTTGACGCCAATACTGTCGCGTACGTATCGATAACCATTGCCTGGTACGTCCTGGACATAGTATTCCTCGCCACGATCTATCGTCTTCGCGTCGAAGATCGTAATGTCGGCAGCATAGCCAGGCTTCAGGAGCCCGCGATCCTGAATACCCCAAATTTCAGCAGGGTCTGCAGTCACTTTCTTTACTGCGGCTTCGAGTGACATGGTCGGGGTTTCTCGCACAAAGCGGCTGAACAGGTAGCCAGTATCGCCGTAGGTTGAGAAAGAAAGGATGTGCGCGCCGCCATCGCTTGCGCCAATCATGACATTGGGATGAGTAAGCAGCGACCCAACTTTTGCATCATCGTTGTGACCCATGTCAGCGGCGAGAAAGTGCGCGTCGAGGTCTTCTTCCAAGGATAGGTCAATCATGACGTTTAAAGCATCAGTGCCGCGTGACTCTGCAATTTGGGCCAGTGTTTTTCCAACGTATTGTTGATTGGCCTCCGTTTTTACTTGCCTTAGAATCAACCCCTGCCATAACCTCATCATGGGTTGAGCTTCCGCGACCATTTTGGCGCGTTGGCCATTGTCTCTAAACGAGGCAACGATGCTTTCGACCGTGCCGAAACGAATAACCGAGTACCAAGTGCGTAGTCGTATGAAAAGCAAGCTTGGTATCGCGAAACAAAAACTGATATCTATTGGTCGTGTTTGTACCTGAGGCCAGACTCTTGCGCCGGCGTTCATTTGTTCATCGATGCGAGACATTATCCTATCAACGCCATCAAAGTTGTCCGCATTTACAAACAAAGGAGAGAGAGTTGTCGTGATATCGTGTTTTCGACTGAGGTCTGCGAGTTGATCAATACGGGCAATGGTGAGGTCTGTATCAAAAAATTCGTGAACAACCTGCAAGATACGATCGTATTCCTTGAGCACCTCGCACAGTGCGTCTAATTCATGCGGCGTAGCATATCGGCTAGGAACCGGTTGTAGTCTCTCATCCATGTCTACAAAACTGGTAGACAAGCCTATTGCGCCTGCATCTAGACATTCGCGCAATAACTTCTGCATATCGGCGATCTCTGTTTCATCTGCTTGTCGGTGCATGGATGCCTCGCCCATGACCCAAAGACGTAAAACGCTATGACCGACGAGCGGGGCAACGTTGATCATTAGGTCTTGCTTAATGCGTTGGACAAATTCGTCAAACGTCTCCCAATTCCATTCAACGCCTTCCTCAAACGCGATATGCGGCATTTCCTCGATTTGATTGAACATGCCGACGAGTTTCATTCTATGCTCTGCTTTTAAGGGCGCGAGTGACAATGAACAATTGCCGGGAATAATCGTTGTGACGCCATGTTCGATGGCTGGTTTGGCTGCGCCGTCCCAGAGCAGTTGAGCATCGAAGTGGGTGTGAGGGTCGATGAATCCGGGTGAGACAACTAATCCGTTTGCATCCACCTCTCGTGCCGCAGGCTGGTTAATCTGACCTACTGCCACAATCTTACCGTCCTTAATCGCGACATCAGCGTTGTATGCCGATTCGCCTGTTCCATCGATGATCTGACCGTTTTTGATAATCATGTCTAACATGGTATTTTTCTCCTAATATCTGTTGTACGCGGATGTGAGCGCATCTCGAACTTTTTCCCAGCTATGACCGATAAGATCCTCTGCTGTTTCAGCCTCGCAATCCTTCATGAGCGCGAGACCACTGGCATGATCCAAACTGACCTCTGATGCGCTGCCGTTTTCAAATTCAATTTCCAAAATCATCTCCGCTATGCCCTCGTGTGCGGCGGCGAGTCGAACCGCTTTAATTTTGGGCGTGCTCATGCGGTTAGCGGGGCCTCAAGGAAAATGACATCACTAGGTAAGATAGGATTACCTGCTCTGGGCGCATCGTCATCCGGTGCTCTGCGCGCGAATACATGCAGATTCCAGCTTTGGATTTTTGCAACCGCGTCTTCTTGACTAGTATCAGCCAATTCTCTCGCGGCTATCGAAGCCCAGGTGTCCTCTGCCTCTGGAAAAATAGATCTTCTAGCTGTCTTCATGTTAATTACCCCACGCGTTCGTATCGTCTGAAATTGACTGAATCTCCGCGACTTTCCGGCAAAGACTCTTGTAGTTGTATGATCTGATCCAGAAGCGCTTCTCTAGCTGCCTCTGTTGCTGCGCCTGCGAGGGTCACGGCAAACGTGTAGTGTCCTCGAGTTTCTAGTTCTTTCAATGTGATCTGATCGTTAGCCCAGAGCTGTATCCAGCTATAAAATTGCATGCTAAGCGTGATCGATAATGAGTCCGCATTCATGCGGGGTGATATGTACTCGTGTTGGATAGCCTGTTGAACAAGATGCTTCATGAGTGCTTGTCGAGGTAAACCAAAGTTGCTTTTAAGCGTCTTGTCGGTTTCACGGTTCAACGCGAGTGCCCCGGTCTTATAATAATTAGGTTGTTCAGCGAAAAGCTGCGACGAGACGGAGACTAGATTAAAAATGCGATCAATCGGGTTGCTGTCGATAGATAATAGGCGGTCTTTAAAATCATCGAGATCAGTGTCCATGACCGCTGAAATGATCCCTTGTTTCGAGCCGAAGAGATTGTAAGGTGTGGCCAGACTTACCCCGGAGGCATCAGCAAGTTGGCGCATAGAAAAGCCGGTCGAACTTCGGATCCTCATCAGCTCGCGTGCGGCCTTGATGATTTGACCGCGCTTGTCGCTTTTGTTCTGTTCTCGTTTGCTCAAAGTTCAGAATACCTCGATAAAATGGGACAATATCAAAATATAAACGCGTTATAAAGTTTTTAGAACGCGTTTATAAATTTTTGAGAGGATAGCAGTTCCGACAGACAGATAGGCATCCGGCATGTGTTTGGTATACATCGTGATACCCCTAGACGCTAAGCTGGGCTAAGGTGCTCGTGCTAATATTTGCTTGCTAAAGTGAGGACCATGATGAACCAACTTGATCATATTGTAATTGCGCATCCGGATCTGGATTTGGCCATTGAAGCCTTCGCAGATTTGACCGGGTGTAAACCCGCCTATGGTGGTCCGCATCTAGGCGGTGGGACTCATAACGCCCTGGCCTCTCTGGGTGATTCCGTGTATCTCGAGCTCATCAGTCCTGATCCAGCTCAAATTGATGAGCAGTCCCCGCAACAGGTGGGTAATTTAGGCCAAAGAATAGCAACCCTCAAAGGAAATCAATTGCTGGCCTGGGCTATCAGGTCCGTTATTCTGGATCAGATGGCTGGAAATCTGCATGGTTTTGAGACGGCGATGCCTTTTGATATGTCACGAAAGCAGCCTGACGGATTAATGCTCAACTGGCAGCTTATGAATTTGCGCCACCACGACTTGAAGGGCTTTGCGCCATTCTTTATTGATTGGCTGGCTTGCCCGCACCCAGCGGGTGCTAATCCTGTTGCTGGAGAATTTGTCTCACTCACGATTTCACATACCGATCCAAGGTTAGGAAAAGTGATTGGTGAGACGGAAGGTGTGGACTTTGTTCAGGGTGCGCCGGATTTCAGTCTCGAATTTGAGTCGCCAAAGGGTAGCGTTGTGTTGAGTCAGCAGGCTCTGGAAGGTTTCTGGCCATAGCCGTCATACAGAAGCAGCGAAAGAGAAGCCGCCAAACAGAAAAGCCGCTGTCAATAATCGACAGCGGCTTTTGTTTACATCAGGAATAGACTTCCCTTATTCGAACAATTCACCACCGCAGGCAGAGGCTGTCGTCCCATGCGCTTCGAAAGCCTTGATGACGTTAGCACCGGTGCGCCAACGATGCACTTCATCTGGACCGTCGACAAGCCTTTGCGAGCGGATGCCCGTATACCAACGTGCGAGAGGTGTATCTTGGCTATAGCCTAATGCGCCGTGTAACTGTATTGCCGTATCAACGACCTGGTGAACCATATGGGCGAGAAAAACTTTCGCGATACCGTTTTCCTGCCTTAAGTCTTCACCTTTCTCTGCTTTATATGCAATGTGCAACAGCATCAGTCTGGCTTTGTATATCTCTGCGGCACAATCCGCCATCATCCATCTGACGCCCTGGCGATCAGCCAAACGTTTGCCAAATGTTTCTCGCTGAGTGACATGTCCAGCCGCAAGATCAAGCGCTCGTTGTGCCATGGCAACATTGTGCATGCCGTGTCGCAGTCGTCCGTAGGCAAGCCGATGTTGGCCCATGTTGAACCCTTGTCCCTGACCGCCAAGAATGTTTTCACGTGGTACCCTCAGATCATCAATAATGATCTCAGAATGCGACCCGCCAAGTTTGAGCCCTAGCTCGGTGTGGGGTTGCATCGTCTCAATGTTGCGTACAATTTGATAACCCGGGTTTGGCAGTTCAACAATGAATGTACTGTATTGCTCGTGTCTCGGTGCGTCAGGGTTTGTCTTCGCCATGACCACGGCAATATCTGCGACACTGGCGGATGAACTGAACCACTTTTCGCCATTAAGAACCCATTCATCTCCATCGAGTTCTGCTGTAGTTTGCATTCCCGTCGCATCTGCCCCCGCGGCCTTTTCCGTCATGGAGTAACAAATGCGTTTCTCACCGTTAAGCAGCGGAACCAGAAATTTCTCTCGCTGGTACTCGGTGCCATGTTCCAGCAGCGTTAGCATTGTCGCATCATCGGGTCCCTGGGTGTTCATGGAAAGTGCGCCGAGAAAACTTTCGCCAAGCTCCATTTGAACCAGTGCGTTTGCTAATGGCCGAAGACCCATACCTCCGTGTTCCACCGGCACAAAGGGGCACCAAAGTCCCTGACCCCTAGCCTTGTTTCTCAGTTCTGCGAGAACAAAGTCAAAGTTGTCTGCGGTGCAGTTTTCCTCCGCTGGGATAACTTCTTCCTGAACAAATTTGCGCACCTTGTTACGGATCGCCTTCGTCTCTTCAGGGATCTCAAAATCAATCATCTTACTTGCTCCTGGGGTATTTGAATGATTGTTGTATCACCGCAAGTAGCAATTGTGCAAGACAAGAACGTGAATGACACGGGTTGGCTGTCGAAACCGAGTGGTGTGCTCAGGTTGTGACACGTTTCGCAGCCTTCAATGCGAGGTACCATTCGATCATGATGAGGTTGGGCACCCAGGCTATCCATGAGACCGTCGGATAGGCATCAACAAAATCGACACCGGCAGCGGCGAACAATCCAAGATAGACGCGTAACATGACTGCGCCGAAGGTCATTGAATAATTACGCATCATCCAAGCGCGGTGCGATGCAATGTCGCCTCTGCGGATACTAGCGTAGGCCTGCCAACCGCTGAATAGCCAAACGACCGCTAGCATGCCGAAACCAAAGTGGGCAACAAGGCCGCCATCGGATCTCGGTGCGATCACAAGGCCGCCAACGCCTCCCACGAGAACAAACGACAGATAGATACGCCCGAGCCAGCGGTGAAAACTAATGTGATCTGTTCGCAACTTAGGCCAAAACTGAAATCCTCCGGTGATGATGACTACCGCGCCACCAATGATGTGCATGGAGGAAAAAACAGGCCACTCTGCGAACTTAGCCTGAATCTCGGAAGATCCCAGTATGCCGGTCTGAAAGGCGATCGCGTACAAGCCAATAGCAACGCTGAGGGTGATCATTAATCCGATGCCGAGGTTTGTAAGCCGATCCCCGTTACTATGAGTCCCGTTATTTTGGGTGAGAGTTGCTGCCGTGTTTCTATTCATTGAAGGATGCCTGAGGTGGGGGTTACATCTTTACAATGGCAAGATTAAAGTTTAATTTTGTCAGTGTACAGATAGAAGCTACACTGAATGCGATAAAAGGAGCTGTATGCAAGCTAAAAAAGCTGCCTACCATCACGGGTCACTGAAGAAGAGTTTGCTGGCTGCCGGTGATTTGGTGTTAATGGAAAAAGGCTTCAAGGGATTTACCTTTCGTGAATGTGCCCGACGCGCGGGTGTTTCTCATGCTGCACCGAAACACCATTTTGGTGATGTCACCGGTTTTTTATCGGCACTGGCAGCGATAGGGTTTGACCGGTTGACCGAAGGGTTAATAGCGGGTATCCGAAAGGCACAAGATCTCGATGAGGAGTTTCTGGCGACGACCCGGGCCTATTCAAAGTTTGCAGAAGACTATCCTGAGCATTTCAGAATCATGTTCCGCGACGATTTGCTAGCCACTGAATCAGTGGAGCTGGGGCTCGCCGCGCGCAGGACGCTGACGGAATTGACGAATGTCATTCTTCGGCAGCGCGGGGAAAGAGAAATTTCCGTTAGTGAACTCAATAACTTTACAAAAGCAGAGGACTTGTTAGGCGATATTGTGCTGGGATGGTGCCATATTCACGGTTTTGCACATTTGAAACTCGAACATCAGTTATCCGTTGTCAGTAAGAGTATGGAGAAGAAAGTTATCAGAGCCTCGTCCGATCGGCTTGCGCAACTCATTCGGCGAGATGCGACACCTAATCTTCGCTGACAAATTTCAAAAAGACATCCCCTCATGCTATCTGTTGCTTACGCTGGCACATCGTGCCTTGCGTCGAAATTTTTACGCTAGCTTAATTGCGAATGAAAGCTATTCTGTGACGGTATGAAAGTTAATCTTCACCTCGCTGGTCGCCCAGGCTTGAAATGATTTAGATAAATGCCTTGAATAGCGCTGGGAGAAATGAAAATCTATTGCGGCTCTGTCTACCCACTCTTCATAAAAGAACATACAGTTTTTCTTCTCTGGAGAGATGAGATATCGATGACTGACGCAGCCGGGTTCCAGTCTGGATTGCTCAACATGGGATTTAGCCAAGTCCAATGCAGCTTGCCATTTTGATTCATCGATTGTAATTTCAGAAGTGATGATAATCATCTACGTGGCTTCCTTTGAAAAATGGTTTCGCCGCCAACGACAGTGCGCATGACTCTGATATTTCTTATGTTTTCCGGCGCAATTTCAAGCAGGTTTTTGTCCAAAATAATAAAGTCAGCAAGTAATCCTGGTTTCAGTTGGCCTTTAACATTTTCGTCAAATGAAGCATACGCAGCTGTGCGGGTATAGGCGGTAAGCGCGTTTTCAACGCTTATTTTTTCCTCTGGAACCCAGCCATCGGGATGCTCGCCATCCAGCGTGCTTCGAGTGACCGCCGCGTAAATACCTGTAAGAGGAATGGGGGGAGCCACATACCAGTCACTGCCGAAAGCAACGTTAGCACCTGCATCTAATAATGACTTGAAAGCATAAGTTGATTTGGCGCGTTCTGGACCGATAACCTCTTCTGCCCATCGGCCGTCATCAATGGCGTGGTAGGGCTGCATGCTGGCTATCACGTTCAGGTCCGCAAAGCGTTTGAAGTCCTGAGGGGCGATATGTTGGGCATGTTCAACTCTGAAACGACGGTCTCTTTTTCCGTACTCTGCCTGCGGGTCATCGAGGGCATCAATATCTGCATAGATGTCGAGCAAAGTGCTAATAGCCCTGTCTCCAATCGCGTGAACAAGCACATGTAATCCTGCTTGGTCTGCCGATGTAATCCAGTTGGCCATATCCGATGCTTCATTGATAAAGAACCCTCGGTCTGACGGAGCGTCGGTGAATGGCTGGAAAAATGCTGCAGTATGCGAACCCAGTGATCCGTCCATAAAACCCTTCAGGCCGCCGATTTTCAACCAGTGATCTCCATAGCCATTGAGTTCAACTTCTTTTGCAAGCCGGCGCCAGTCCCTGAGGGGTACAGATTGGTAGATTCTGGATTTCAGGCTGCCCTTTGCTGCAGCGCGTCTGAATGTCGCTAAGCTTTGCCAATCGCTCATGTCGTGAACGCTGGTGACCCCATGAGAGGCTGTATATTCGCTGGCAGCTTTTAGGGCTGCGTCAAGTTGAGCCGCTGTTGGGGTTGGTACTGCGCTAAGAACAAGATCCATTGCATTGTCTTTAAAAATACCGGTGGGGTTCCCTTCGGCGTCACGAACGATCTCGCCGCCATCGACGTCAGGCGTATCAGCCGTGATATTTGCTAGCTTCATGGCTGCGGCGTTCGCCAGCAACATATGGCCATCAAGACGATTAATGAGTAAAGGGTTGGTCGGGGTTACCCCGTCTACCCAGTCGTGTCTGGGTAGTTCTCCTCCCCAGTTTTTGTGATCCCAATCGCCATTCAGTATCCAGTCCCCTGGCATCAGGGTGTCGGCATAGGTTGCAATGCGGGCGACAAATTCAGCTTTGGTATGTGCATCACGCAGCTTTACCGAGGATAAAGCGAAGCCACCGGCTAAAAAGTGTACGTGTGAATCGATGAAACCGGGCACCACAATGCCCTCCGGTGCATCAATGACTTCTGCTGCTGCTTCCACAAGATGTGAAACCTCGGCGTTAGTGCCCGTCTGCACGATATATTCATCTTGTATCGCCATCGCCTCGACCCAGGGTTTTTCGGGGTCTCCTGTCCAAATTTTTGCATTCGTGATGACAATATCCGCACCGGGCACTTTCTGGCTGCCTGTTTCACCACATGAAACGAGCGCAGCAAGGACTAGAATAGTGACGATTCTTAATATTTTCATAGGGTTTCTCCTAATTCCATCTTGAGAGAAGTTTCTTTCGAGAGATACACTTCGGGTCTGGGTTTACGATCAAAAGACCTGTATAAAACGAATATTCGGTCAGCGCTTTCTTGTAAAAGCCGGATCATAACATTTGTTAATAATGAGTAAGACATGCCTGAATTGCTTGACCAGGGTTTAACACTTGCTGCCTATGGTATGGGTACCGTGTTTATATTTCTCTCGCTACTGGTTGGTGCGACGGCGGTGATGTCAAAATCTGTCAATCAGTTCCTGAATCAGTCGGTTGAAAATCGAACGCCTGTCGTTCCTATGACAAAGTCGCAACCGCTGAGTAGGGAAACCGATGCAGCTGTAAGTCCAGAAATTCTAACTGCTATTACCGGCGCGATCACCGCTCATCGTCGAAATAATAGCGCAGCGCGAGATATGGGCGCTGAATCAGGAAACAATAAATCAACCAATCATTGAACTTTTCGAATATGACCAATAAAAACAAGTTAGGAATTACGGATGTTGTATTACGCGATGCGCATCAGTCGTTATTTGCAACTCGACTTCGTTTGGATGACATGTTGCCTATTGCGGCTAAGTTGGATGAAGTGGGTTTCTGGTCTCTCGAGAGTTGGGGCGGTGCAACGTTTGATGCTTGCATAAGGTTCCTAGGTGAAGATCCATGGGAGCGCATTCGCGAATTAAAAAAGGCCATGCCCAACACCCCACAGCAGATGTTGTTCCGCGGACAGAATATTCTGGGTTATCGTCACTATGCGGATGACATTGTTGACAAGTTTGTTGAACGAGCCGCCATCAATGGTGTGGACGTTTTCCGCATATTTGATGCAATGAATGATCCACGCAACCTCGAGGCTGCGATCAAAGCCGTGCGTAAGCAGGAAAAGCATGCTCAGGGCACGATTTCATACACCGTGAGTCCTGTGCATAGTGTGTCTGGCTGGGTAGAAATGGGCAAGCAACTAGAGTCGATGGGGGCCGACTCTATTGCTATTAAGGATATGGCGGGCTTGTTGACGCCGTATATCGCGTTTGAACTGATCACGGAACTCAAGAAGGCGGTTGGAATACCCATCCACATGCAATGTCACGCGACGACGGGCATGTCGACGGCGACATATCTGAAATCGGTAGAGGCCGGTATCGACAATGTTGACACAGCGATTTCATCAATGAGTATGACCTATGGGCATTCACCCACCGAGTCTTTGGTCGCGATTCTTGAGGGTACCGAGCGAGAAACGGGTCTCGACATCAATTTACTTGAAGAAATAGCGGCCTACTTTCGAGAAGTCAGAAAGAAGTATGTAGCTTTTGAAGGGTCACTGAAGGGAATTGATTCGAGAATCCTGGTTGCGCAAGTGCCTGGTGGCATGTTGACCAATCTTGAGGGCCAGTTGAGAGAACAAAATGCGATTGAGAAATTGGATGAGGTTTTATTAGAGATTCCTCGGGTAAGGGAAGACCTTGGTTTTATTCCTTTGGTCACGCCAACGTCACAAATTGTGGGCACTCAGTCTGTGCTTAACGTACTGACAGGGGAACGTTATGGAAACATCACGAAGGAAACAGAAGGTGTTTTGAAAGGCTCATATGGCGCGACGCCAGCGCCCGTGAATGCAGACCTGCAAGCGAGAGTTTTACAAGGAGAAGCGGCAGTGACTTGTCGTCCTGCAGACTTGCTGGTCCCTGAATTTGAGACGCTGAAACAGGAGCTGATATCCCTTGAGAGTGAAAAAAGTCTGAATTTTGGTAAAAACATCGATGATGATGTGCTGACCTATACGTTGTTTCCTCAACCGGGCCTCAAGTTTTTGGCTAACCGAAATAATCCGGATGCATTTGAGCCGGTCCCGCAGTTGGCAGCTGCTGTTGTCGATGTCCAACGCCAAGGACCGGCTGTCGTAGACGCGTCTGAGGTCTACACCGTTGAGGTACAAGGACAAGCCTACGTTGTTAAAGTGACACCGGGAGGGGATATCGAATCCACGACGCCCGTCGCGCCGCCGCAGACCCCGGTTTCAGCCCCGCCTGCGCAGACGAGCACAGGCGTCACTGCGCCCTTGGCCGGTAACGTCTTTAAGGTGCTAGTGAACCCGGGAGATGTCGTGGCAAGCGGTGATGTTGTAGTGGTACTCGAAGCGATGAAAATGGAAACCGAAATTCGAGCAAGTAGCGGCGGGTCAGTAAGTCAGGTGTTTGCAAGAGAAGGCGACGCGGTTACCGTCGGCGCAACGCTTGTGACGCTGAAATAAGATGGAGCAGCTACTGGGTCCGATGATGGAGTTGTGGCGCGCCACTGGTGCATATCAGCTAACGCTGCCGCAATTCTTTATGATTTGCATTGCGTTAGTGCTTTTATACTTGGCGATTGCTAAAGGTTTTGAGCCGCTACTGCTTGTACCCATTGGTTTTGGTGGCTTGTTGAGTAATATCCCCGGTGTCGACATTGCGGTTGGTGAAGGTGTGCTTCATCAGTTCTATGTCATCGGAATCGAAACAGGCATTTTTCCTCTCGTTATTTTTATGGGTGTTGGCGCCATGACAGACTTTGGCCCATTGCTCGCAAATCCAAAAACACTCTGGCTTGGGGCGGCAGCACAGTTCGGTATTTTTGCAACCCTGATTGGTGCTGTCGGGCTAACAAGTCTGGGCGTTTTTGATTTTTCCATCAAAGAAGCAGCGGCCATTGGTATCATCGGTGGTGCTGATGGTCCGACAGCGATCTATGTCGCTGGTATTCTTGCTCCGGAATTACTGGGCGCAATTGCTGTGGCTGCATACTCCTACATGGCTTTGGTGCCGCTGATCCAGCCGCCAATTATGAGAGCGCTAACAACTAAAGCGGAGCGGGAAATCGAAATGACCCAGCTGAGGAGTGTCTCGCAGGCTGAAAAGATCTTTTTCCCCATCATGTTGCTGTTACTGGTTGCGTTGATGGTGCCTAGCGCCGCGCCTTTACTGGGTATGTTTTGCTTCGGTAACCTTATGCGCGAATGTGGTGTCGTGGCGCGTTTGAGTGACACGACCCAAAACGCGTTAATCAATATCACAACTATATTATTGGGATTATCGGTTGGATCAAAGTTGCGTGCCGAACAGTTTTTGGTGGCAGAGACATTGGGTATCCTCGCTTTGGGTATGGTGGCTTTTTGCATCGGTACAGCAACAGGCGTGTTGATGGCAAAATTGATGAATGTGCTATCGACCAGCAAGATCAACCCGCTGATAGGCGCCGCCGGGGTTTCTGCCGTGCCGATGGCTGCGAGAGTAGCCAATAAGGTTGGCCTCGAAGCGAATCCTCATAATTTTTTGTTGATGCACGCGATGGGTCCAAATGTTGCCGGCGTCATCGGCTCAGCCGTGGCAGCAGGCATCCTGATTCAGTTCGCTGCCTAATTGGCGTTAAGTTTTCAGTTTACGAAGTGAGGGACGATAAGAGGGATCTAGATTAAATTCCTTTCGCCACTTGGTTGATGGACAGTTGAATGCGAGGTGACAGGAAGTCAGCTGAAGGGGCTCTTTGATGGCCGGATTACCATACTGTCGATCCCCGATGACCGGAAAACCAATTCCCGCGAGGTGTTTTCGAATCTGGTGTTTTCGTCCTGTCTCGATATCAACACTCAGTAAAGTTCGGTTGCCGATCTGTTCTAGCACAGTGTAATGAGTGATTGCAGATTTTCCGTCAAGATCAGTAGAAATGTTGCCGTTTTCCGGTACATTTCCTTCAACAATCACTTCATAGTGTTTATCGACCTTACGCTTGCTGAATTGGTCAGATAGATTTGCCGCTGCACCCTTGTTGTGCGCGACGACCATCAGACCGGAAGCAAATCGGTCGAGACGGTGAACAATAAATGTTTCCTTGTTTGTTGTACGCTCTATCCAGCGATTGATTGCGCAATGATCTCCATATTTTGAACCGGCAGATAGCAGACCCGAGGGTTTATTCCATACAGCATAAGAACCCTCATCGTGAATCAGCTGTGGCTCTGGTGGCACCTCGCCGAGCACTTTAATGTCGTAGTAAAGTTCAAGCTGATCACCTACTTTCATCAGGGTTTTAGCCCGTCTGATACGTCTAAAGCTGGATTTGCCCTGCGCTTTACGCCAGGCGGCGCCTTTTGCCATAGCATCCTTTACGCGCGATTTGGGCAGGCCTGACGCCGATGCGAATAGATTTACGGCAGTATCGCCCTTGTTTTCTAGCGTTACCGTGATCGCTGCATTGGGAGAGCTAGCCTTATCGATGATTTTTTACCTGCACGGTGAAATTGTCCTGTTTCTTTTAATATTGTGCGCACGCTTCGGCGCAGCGCCATTCTGCCTTGATTCCAGTTCCCTGTGAATTAGAGATTGACACTGTTATTGCATGTTTGTAATTTAAGTTCCCCGATAAAGCAGCAGTTAAACAAGTAAGTTTTAATAAACTCGCCCGTCAGGGTGAAATTACCAAGAGAGAGTAAACATGCAAGAGCATTTGAAATTTTATATTGATGGCGAATGGGTTGATCCGGCAACACCGGCTACGCTCGACGTGATTAACCCGACAACCGAAGCGCCTTTTGCGACCATTAGCATGGGCAGTGCCACCGATGTTGAAAAAGCTGTTGCCGCCGCGAAAACGGCTTTTGAGAGCTTTTCAAAGACAAGTGTTCAGGAGCGTATGGAACTGCTCGGCGCGATTTTAGGCGAATATACCAAGCGGTATGACGAAATCGCCGCGGCTATTTCAACGGAAATGGGCGCGCCCATTTGGTTGTCCAAAGCAGCTCAAGCGGCAACGGGTCAGGCGCATTTTGCCACTACACTTGAGCTTCTCAAAACCTATGCCTGGGAAGAAAAGAAGGGTGCCTACCTGCTGCGTAAGGAGCCTGTAGGAGTCTGTGGTCTGATTACGCCGTGGAACTGGCCGATTAACCAGATTTCATGCAAGGTCGCGCCAGCGCTGGCTGCAGGTTGCACCATGGTCTTGAAACCCAGTGAAGTTGCGCCGGTTAATGCCATTTTACTTGCAGAAATTTTGGATGCGGCTGGGGTGCCTAAAGGTGTTTTCAATTTAGTTAATGGCGACGGTCCCGGTGTAGGTGAGGCCATGTCTTCCCATCCTGACATTCACATGATGTCATTCACTGGCTCTACACGTGCGGGAATTCTTGTTGCGAAAGCGGCGGCGGATACCGTGAAACGGGTCGCGCAGGAATTAGGAGGTAAGTCAGCGAATATCGTATTGGAAGATGCTGATCTTCAAACTGCAGTGGCCGGTGGTGTCTCTCAGGTGATGACTAATTCTGGACAGTCCTGTAATGCGCCTACCCGCATGCTTGTGCCTAAAGCGAAGCACGATGAAGCACTCCAGATCGCTAAAGCTGCGGCTGAAGGCGTTAAGCCTGGCGATCCTTTCACCGATGGTACGGTGATTGGACCTGTTGTTAGTGAAGTTCAATTTGAGAAAATTCAGGGGCTGATTCAAAAGGGTATTGATGAAGGCGCCACGCTTGTAGCAGGCGGTACCGGACGCCCTGATGGGCTCAATGCTGGTTACTTCGTGAAGCCGACAGTTTTTGGTGACGTTAATAACGACATGACCATCGCGCGTGAGGAAATTTTTGGTCCAGTGCTCTCGATACTGCCTTATGAGACTGAAGCG
This sequence comes from Pseudomonadales bacterium, assembly GCA_964228885.1. Taxonomy (GTDB): domain Bacteria; phylum Pseudomonadota; class Gammaproteobacteria; order Pseudomonadales; family Azotimanducaceae; genus UBA4582. The sequence goes on from CAXRCG010000043.1 coordinate 22,562, forward strand.
GAAGCTATTGAAATTGCCAACGACACGCCCTATGGTTTGTCTGGCTATGTTCAATCTGGCAGTGTGGATCACGCGGTTGAGGTTGCATCACAGATTCGAACCGGTAATGTTCATATCAACGGCTCCGGACCCGACTTCGGTGCACCTTTTGGCGGCTACAAACAGTCTGGTAACGGTCGTGAGTGGGGCGAGCTTGGGTTTGAAGAGTTCCTCGAGACTAAAGCCATGTTTGTACCTTCGGCATAAACACTGATGTTGTGATTAAAAGCGCCTCCTTGGAGGCGTTTTTTTTGCCTGTTTTATACCCAACCCGGTGCAAAACGGTAGTACGGTTTTGTAGTTGACGTTAACTGGAAAGGATGTGTTCAGCGGCATATTTTGTGTGCCAGTCCAGCTCAAACTGACAGTCCCAACCTTTCTGCCTTCGACGCAATACGCTGTTTTAGTCGACGATGCCGTGTTTCTGTCAAAGGGTACCGCCACATAACCGGCAGAGCAGCACAATGAATTGCAGCGGGTATCACTGTATAAAGCATGGTCAACCAGAACAGTGAAGAAGCAGAATTTCCCTCAGGTGTTTGTGCCATTGCGACGTCGGCTGTTGGATCAAATCCAACGAAGGCAAATGCAGCGAGTGCGGCAGCGCCTCCCAATGCATAAGCCCCTTTGCGCAGAAACCCCCATATCGCAAAATAGAGTCCTGCCCGGTGTTCTCCGGTGCGCGCGAAGTCTATATCCACTGTATCCGCTGCCATCGACGCAGCCAGTGTTGGCATGGCGGCGACGGAGAATCCCTTCAAGGTCATGACAAATAAAAACAAGCTAAAATTCCCCTCGGGAACAAACGGTAGCATACAAGCACATATTGAGTACCACACCACACATGCGATGAAAGTTTTGTGTTTGCCGTGCCTTCTGCTCACGGCCATCCAGGGTGACACGCCGATGACAGAAGCTGTGTAGTAGACGAGGATATAGAGGGGGTAAAGTTCTCCTGCTTTTACGACATGTTTTACGAAAAAGTAGGAGCCTGCTGCGACTAGCGCAATACCAAAAGTCGTGACAACGTAAGTGAAGATGATGCGCAAATAAGGGCCGTTACGGCGGATGATTTTCAGGCTGGTGATAAAGTTTGTGCGCTCACCCTCGACTTCTTCCTTCATAGGCTCCGGAGCAAATATCAGCGCGAGAACAACCGTTGCAGGAATGGCGAACATGACGAAGTTCGCTAGCCAATTCAGTATGACATCAATGTTTCCGGCACGGGTTGCCATGACTTGCTGAAATTCGTTGGAGAAATTGGCCGCCATCTGGGCAATGTCACCAGAAGAGTTATCCAGATAGATAGCCAATGCAGCAAGAAGAGGAAGCAGGTTAAATGCAACGTTCCCTGCGAAGTGGAACTGTTCGCGGCGGCCACTAATATGGGTACGTTGCTCGTAGTCATCTGACATTTCTGCGCCCCAGGCATAATAGGGCAAGGCAATAATGGTGTAAGCGACGTAGAGAAGTACCATCCATGTGCCAAAATACCACATGGTTGGCGCGTCAGGAGGCAGGAAAAGTTTGTATAGCGACAGCATCAACAAGGGTGTGCCGATCACGATCCAGGGTTTTCTGCGGCCCCAGCGCGTGTTAGTGCGATCAGTTATCACGCCCATCAGCGGGTCGGTAATAGCGTCGGAAATTCGAGCGCAAAAAATCAAAATGCTCATTGCGTATAGCGGAATACCTAACTCTGCGTAGAAGGGTAATACGTAGAGGTTTACAGGAAGTAGGGCCATTGACACCGGCAGATATAGCGAGCCGTAACAAAGAATACTAAATTCGCTGACCCGTTTTTGAGGCTTCACACTTTACCTTCATGTTTGCTGTGTCTAGGACTGATCCTACACCAATTTGTCGATGGAAAAACAGTTGGCTGTGTATTTGCCTTAGGGGTGATAGCATTCATGAACAGATTCAGGATATAGAGTAACGAAACATGAGTAACCCTTTCCTCAAACCATTGCCCGACACCGGCATCCCCGCATTTGACCAGATCGAATTCGAACATTATCGCGAGGCTTTTAATCTAGGCTTTGCCGAGCATACGGCAGAAATTGAAGCAATAATTAATAATCCGGAACCGGCGACATTTTTGAATACCGTCGAGGCGATGGAGCGAAGTGGTAGTCAGCTTCGTCGCGTTGTCAGTGTTTTTTCGAATCTGACTTCTTCTGACACAAACGAGGAGATCCAAGCGCTGGAAATGGAAGTCGTGCCTGAGTATGCCGTTCACAAGGGCAAAATTTCCTCCAATCCAGCACTGTTCGCGCGTATAAAAGCAGTCGTGGAAGCCTGTGAGAATCTTAAGGGTGAAGAGAAACAGCTACTGGATGAAACTTATCAGAGCTTCGTCCGTGCCGGTGCCGAATTGACGGATACAGATCGGGAGCGAGTCAATGCGATTGGTGAAGAACTGGCCGGGCTGACAACTGAGTTCGGCCAAAATGTGCTTAAGGATACCAACGAATTTGAATTGGTATTGGAAGGAGGTGAGGATATTGCCGGTCTGCCTGACTTTGTATTGGCTATGGGTAAGGCTGAGGCAGAGGCGCGGGATAAACCAGACAAATATGTCTTCACGACATCACGTTCTTCAATCACACCGTTTTTGCAGTACGCAGAGAAACGAGATAGGCGAGAGCAGATTTACAAGGCGTACACAGAATGTGGTAAACGCGGCACTGATAATCATCCGATCATCCAGCGGATCGTTTCACTTAGGTCGGAGCGCGCAAAGCTGCTCGGGTTTCAGTCTCATGCGGATTTTATGTTAGATGGCCGTATGGCGAAGACGCCGGAAGCTGTGACGAATCTGTTGGATCAGGTCTGGGCACCCTGTCAAAAGAGAGTGGCAGAAGAAGCTGCAGACCTGCAGGCCCACATTCAGGGTGACGGAGGGAATTTCGAACTAGAACCCTGGGATTGGTGGTACTACACGGAAAAAGTCCGTCAGGAGCGGTTTGATCTGGATGAAGAGGAAATCAAACCCTACTTCCGGCTAGAGCATGTTCGAGATGGTGCCTTTGATGTGGCCAACAAGCTTTACGGCATTGTGTTTAATCCACGCCCGGACCTGCAAGTCTATCATTCTGATGTGGTTGCGTATGAAGCGACAGAAGCAGATGGCACGTTGATCGGTTACTTCCTGTTCGATTTTTTTATGCGCCCGTCGAAACAAGGCGGTGCCTGGATGTCAGCGTTCCGTGATCAATCTAATTTGGATGAGAAGATTCATCCGGTGATTGTCAATTGTTGTAACTTTCCGAAATCTGACCCGTGTTTGCTCGGCATGGATGAGGTCAGAACGCTGTTCCATGAATTTGGCCACGGACTTCATGGTCTCCTTAGTAATGTCAAATATGAAAGTCTGGGTGGCACTAATGTTAAACAGGATTTCGTTGAGTTGCCTTCTCAAATTATGGAACACTGGGCGATGGAACCAGAGGTCCTAAAATCCTATGCTCGCCATGTCGAGACAAATCAACCGATCCCGGATGATCTCATCGAAAAGCTGAAAGCCTCACAAACTTTCAATCAGGGTTTCTCCACTACGGAGTACCTGGCTGCCTGTTATTTAGATATGGCGTGGCACAAGGAAGCGGGTGCTGGTGAACGAGCGGTTGACACCTTTGAGCAGGAAGCGATGGATCAGATTGGTAAGATTGGCATGGTTGATCCGCGATACAAGTCTTCCTACTTTCAGCATATTTTTACCGGCGATCATTACTCGGCGGGATACTATGTGTACATTTGGGCGGAGGTGCTGGATGCGGATGGTTATGAGGCTTTTAGAGAACGGGGCATATTCGATGCGGAAACTGCAAAGTCGTTTCGAGAAAACATCCTTGAGAGAGGAGGTACAGTTGACCCCATGACTCTTTACAAGACTTTCAGAGGGCGTGAACCCGAGGTGCTACCATTGCTAAAGAACCGAGGTCTATTAGCCTAAACCACGTCAGATGATGTTCCCTTCCGCGACAGCTTTTGTGCATGTCCCAGAAGGGAATTGTTGGCGTTCCGCTAATATTCCGTCGGCGGCCTAGCAAATTTCCAGCTGCTGCCATGCGAAGTCGCTCTGAATAAGCTCGGCTGACTTCCATCTGCGACAATAGTCCTCATAAATACATTTTGTTTCTGTCTTCAGGAGATCGCTAGAGGCTGCGAACAATACCCGCGGCAATGCCGATTTCTGGCGCAACAGTGTAGATAGAAACGTCAGGCTTTGAACCTCCGGCTGCCTTGTTAGCAGCGGCTGCTGCAATCCAAGCGTGTAATTCCATCGAACCGATACCCGCTTCTTCAACAAGCTGCTCTTGATCCCAATGATCAAATTCCTCTAAGTTCTCGGAAATCAGCGTATCTAAAAAGCGTTGATCTGATACCGCATTAAGGCGCATATCCTTCGCTGTACGTTCTCCGCGGGCTATCATATCAGCTCCCTCATGATGCATGACATATAAGCGCTCTAACCACTGTTCAGCGGTCAAAGACGGAGACTTCTCTCCGCCTGAAACTTGCCAGGCTTCGACATCTTTTTCTCCGGAACCGAATTCTGGGTAATAGCGCCTAGGATGGTGTGACATACCTCCAGAACCGATAAATAAAACGCGTTTATCGAGAGTTTTTGCAAAACGACCGCAAACTTCACCCATCAAACGGGTGCGCCTAAAAGGCACAAAGGGCGTCGTAATGCAGTTAATAAAGATCGGTATCAGTGGTCGCTTTTTAAGGCTGCCTAACATGTCAACAATCGTTTGTGAAAAAGCATGGTCGACGACCATTTGGTAGGAAATCGCCGGGTCGATATCATTGGCACGCAAATACTTCACGGCATCAAAGGCTATATCTGACGGCACACTGATAGACCCTGGGTAGCCGCCAATGTCGTTAGTCGCCTCTGCAGCAGCGCCGACACAAAAAGCAGGCATCATTTTGAGAAAGAAACCATTGAAGTGATCTGAGCCGAATGCCATTACTAATTCCGGGTCGAATTCCTCAATCGCAGCAGCGGTTGTTTTATAGGCATGCTGCAGCGCTTCCCAGTTTTCAGGCTCTTTGCTGTAACAATGGAGTAGGGGGCTGTGCGAGGCACAAACCATTGCTGTATTCATAATAACTTCGCCAGAACATGTTGTGTTGGAAATGTTGTGTTAAGAATATGGTTCATGAACTGCGCTCTTGGCCTACAGGTCCTTGATTTGAAGGGTCCATAAAAATTCTTTCGATATGACGACTCGAAATCCGCCAGCGGCCATCTCCACCACATTGATATTCGTCGATAAAGTCAGCTATCAGATAAGGGCTGGCGGACATGATCGGCGGCGCTTGATCGGCGGCAAACGTCATGCAAACACTTTGACCTTTAGCTTTGTTTTTTTCAGTCAGCTCGATTCTTAGACCGCTGTATAAGTGCCGAGCAGTTCGGACGCCAGCTGCCGAGCGACGATCAAACAAGCCTTTTATCTGCGCAAGCCCAACTGTTACCCGATTCCCGTGGGAATAGTGTGCGTCATTAGTAAACAGAGCAATCAATGATTCTATATTGCCGTGATCGAGGTGGTGGCAGAAATCTGTATTTAAATCCGTAATTGCCAAACGTGCCGCGATACTGTCGATAGCTTCTAGCTTAAACGCCATGCGCCTATTTCCTTGTCTTCTATCACAATGGGATTTTCTTGCGTGCCCAAGCTTTCGATGGTCACTGAAACGGGGCCTGCGACATGCTGAAAATTTGCGTGATGAATCGATTTACGATTGGCCGAAGGTTTGAAAGCGGTGCCGCAGGAAACAACGTCACCGGGGTGTAGCGTATGAAACTGATTAATGAAGCTGAGTAGCTCTGCCACCTTGTAATTGTAATATCGGGTGTTATCTTCCGCGATGATCTCACCGCCAATCTGGCATTGCACAGCGAGATTGTCTGGGTCGCTTACGTCATCTTTTGTAACTAACCATGGGCCCATGACACCAAAAGTGTCAGATCCTTTATAACGTCCAGCATAGGAGAGATGCTGCTCTACACGTCGCGTTTCGTCGGGGTTATCTTCGTTTGCATAGATAGCCCAATACTGGAAAAGATCCTCTGCGCGCATCCCATTGCTAGTAATGTCATTCATCACACTGTAACCAGCAATATAGTTTGAGGCTTCAGCTGCAGAAACATCGCGCATTGTTTTTCCGATGATCACAGCGAGCTCTGGCTCCGGGTGAACGCTGCCATAGTACTTTCGTATTGCGATAGTTTCTTGGTGCCCTATCAAACAGGAAGCGGGTTTAAGGAAAAAAGCGGGGTGATCAGGTGCGCTAATTTTCCGGTCATTGCTGGCAGAGTTATTCATTGCGATGCCACAAATCTTACCTGGATTACGCACCGGTGGGTGCCACGCAACTTCACTTTGACGTATTAAGGCGCCTTTGCTTGGGTTTTCGTGAACAAACTTGATCGCTTGTTCAACCCTCGCTAGTCCCGTGTCACCCTGTGCCAACAGTGCATTCATATCCGCTGGTGCCTCGATATCTGCACCGAAACACGCAACCATCGCCTCCCACACATTGACCAAGTGATCATCGTCGACGGCAACCGCGATACTGTCAGATCCTTGATAAGAAATGCTGGCTAACTTCATAGTAACTCGCCCATAAGTTGTCTAAATGTTAGTAAAAGATGCCGAAGAAAATAATGTAACAATAATCCAAGGTGCAATAAATTGTATGGAAAAGAGCTGCCCCGTGTGCGAAATAGTATTGCTAATGCTGACAATCTCCAAGCGTCAAATAGTTCCTGGCACTGCCCATCCGAGAAAAATAGCCAACAGCAATGCGCTACTCCCGGTGCTTTAATCGAATTCAACCAATTTGAAAATGACAGATTAAGCGCTGCATTTGAAATCGGCCTGACCGGCGACATGCGTGAGTCTGAGCGCTGCACATGATGCTAACAGTGAGTAAAACTTAGGTTACGCTATACTGTTGGTCTATAAGTGCCATAAACTATTCATACTGCGTCATTCAAGAGCAGTCCAGCTGGGTTCGATTGCCTTATTTTCTGCAGCCAATTAGGAGCGATACATGCGTAAAGCACCGATAGCGACCAATCTTGTACCTGAGTCAGTTGGTCTTCAGGCAACATTGATTTCCTGTTGGGTTCAGGTCGCTCACCGCGCAGCCTCCCAATTTGGTTTGGATGCTGACGCAATATTTGTCGATGCAGGTATAGATCCTGCGGTACTTCACCAACCTGAATCTCGTATACCTTCGCACAAAGTGAAACGCGTTTGGGAAACGTCGGCACGGTTAAGTGGCTGCTCGACCTACGGTCTTAGGGCTGCGGAAGTGGCTTATCCCGGGATGTATCATGGATTGGGGATTGCGATCAGTTCAAGCAGAACCGTGGCAAGTATGATTTCTAAGATGATGCGGTACCGCCGCATCGTTGACACCTTATGTATTAATACGCTCGAAGAAACTGCAGACGAGGTGAGGTTTACTTGGGATCCAATTGTTGGTTATGAAGCGGAGGTTGGTGCTGAGGCAATGATTGCCTGTCTATTACAATTGTTCCGCTGGTCGGCGGGGTCCGAATTTTCTCCAAGTAGAATGACCTTCCAGCACCAGGAAAAGGGCCTTGCTGCTGAGTATGAGCAATTTTTTAATTGTGTTTGCGAGTTCGAAGCAGCCGAAAATGCGATCTGCTTTGCCAGAAAAGACATCGAATTACCCTTAGCGTCCGCTAACGACACAATTGCCGCAATTAGTGAGCAAATGACAGCAGAATATCTTTCGCGAGTAATGAGAGGCGATACCGTTAACGCTGTTTACTCCATGTTACTGTCGCACTTGGGTAAGCAAGTGCTTTCAATAGACTGGGTCGCCGAAGAAATGATGCTCAGTAAGCGTACCTTGCAACGCAAACTTAAAAAAGTGGGCACGACATATGAAGAACTGTTGGATGATGTTAAACGCGAGTTAGCTTTGCGGCATATTAAGAACCCGATGATGCCCATCCAAGAAATTGCGCATCAATTGGGTTTCTCGGATGCCAGTAACTTTGGTCGCAGTTTTCGACGCTGGACAAATATGTCGCCGGTGATTTATCGCCACAGCATGCAGTAGATAGAGGTGGGCGCACTAAGAATGTTAACTGTCGCTCAACGACCATTTTCTTTGTGTACAATAAAAGCGGCGGTTGCCGTTTGCAAGCCGATGAATTTGGCCAAAACACACAGAACCAAAATGAGTGGGTAGCTATTTCGGGCTTTTTTTTTACCGAACGAAAACTTGGTAATGGCTTGCTGGATGGAGACTAGTTTGCGCAGCAATCGCTTAATTAAATTTCCGAAGAAAATGCGAGTAAACAATGTTCAGTGAAATTAAAGAATACCTCGATGATCCTATTGAAGCTTTTCAGCTTCGACTTAAAAACGACAAGAACCCCAATAAGCTTGATCTAGGCCTGGGAATATACAGAAATGAAGCAGGCGAGGTCGCGACACTAAGTTCGGTGCGAGAAGCTGAGCAGCGTCTCGCTTCACGACCGACAGATAAGGGCTACCGCGCTCCAACGGGCAATGCTGTCTACATCGAGCGAATGGAAAAATTACTTTTCCAGTCGTGTCTTGAGCGTCAGCCAGAAATGGGCGTCCAGTCTATCCAAACACCCGGGGCGGGGGCCGGTTGTCGGGTTGGGGCCGAGTTTGTAAAGCGCCTCTCGCCAACAAGTCGGGTTTGGGCATCGATACCCAATTGGGGGCATCAACTGGAATTCTTCGAAAATGCGGGCCTTGAACTCAAATATTTTCCCTACTATGACCTAGAAAATTCTCGTTTTCAGTTTAGTGAAATGATCAGCGCATTGGAGGAAATGCAAGAAGGGGATGTCTTACTGTTACACGGGTGCTGCAATAACCCGACGGGTCAAGATCCCAGCCTCGAACAATGGCGTGCGATCGCTGAGTTATGCTGCACAAAAGGTGTGCTGCCCTTTGTTGATATTGCATACCAGGGGTATGGAGACGGGGTAGATGAAGACCTGCTCGGAATGCAGTTAATGGCTAGCTTGGTACGAGAGATGATCGTTGTTGTATCGTCGTCGAAGTCTTTTACGATTTACCGCGAAAGAGCTGGCCTCTTGTCACTGATATCTAACGATAAAGCAGGGTCTCTAAATAACGCTTATAGATTATTGCGTGATGTCGCCAGAGGTAATTATTTTATGCCGCCGGATCACGGCGCTGAAATTGTCGCTGAGATTCTTGGCGATGAAGCTTTGTCTGCCGAATGGCGGCAGGAACTGGATGTCATTCGCGAACGTATCTACAGTTTACGCGCGCTGCTTCGCGACACAATTGAAGCAATAGATCCAAGTCAAGATGCCAGCTATTTAGTACAGCAAAAAGGCATGTTTAGCTGCTTGCCGCTAAGTCCGGATCAGCAAATGGAAATGGAACAAAAGTATGGCATTTATATGCTGCCTAACGCCCGAATTAATTTTGCTGCGCTAGCACAAGACAAAGCTGAGCGAGTTGCAAAGGCCCTGTTGGCCATAAAAAACAATAACTGACGCGCCTATTTGACCAGATGCTCGTGTGGTTGTGAGCTGATGCCGCGTTTTATACTAACTGGAGCTACAAGGAAACTTACGCT
>CAXRCG010000044.1:0-7390 GCA_964228885.1 Pseudomonadales bacterium
TACTACCGAAATAGATAACCCCTCTTTTTTCATCGATTGTAGGACTTCCCCAAACAGCAGCACCGGATGGTCCTTTTTGTGGGATTCCCGCAGCAGATGCTCCTTGAAAAACAGCTGGTTCAGGAATGGTATAATGTCTCCAAATAATTTCTCCATCGTCAGGACGCATTGCTACTATCGAACCGCGAAAAGTGCAACACTCGTAGTTTGGATCTGATGCCGTTATAACCTCCAAAGATGAAACAGGAACATATAATCGTCCTTTATGAAGTACTGGAGTTCCTGTAATCGTCGCATTTGGATGATCATCTGCTCGTGCACTCCACAAAACATCGCCAGACAATGCATCAAGTGCATAAACACGCCCCATAAGATCCCCGAAAAATAGCCGGGGCGAAGTCTCTGGGTACTCACCGGCAGGCCAAGTTTCGACAACAATGCCCGTACGTATTTCTGCTGACAATCGAGTTTCCCATCGAGCGCAACCAGATTCTAAATCGAGGGCATAAACCGTTCCATTCTGACTGCCCACAAAGAGTGCTCCCATTGCAACTACAGGTAATGACCTAGCACGACTGCTACCAGGAAATGCTAATGCCCATTTAATCTCAAGTTTTGGGATTTCTGCCTTAGGCAAACGAGCAGTCTCTGCTGGTACAAAGCGAGTGGAGTCGTAACCCCACCCCACCTTGGCAGGCGGCTTTAATTGATCGAAAGTACGAGGTTTCCCTGAACATGGCTCTGGACCGGAAGGCAAAACATAATTGACTGGGTTGACACCTGTAATATATTCAACAACATACCGTCTTTCCTGAAGACTCAAAGATTCAGCCACTCGTTTCATAACACCTTCATTAAGGGCTCGCAAAACTGTATCAGGAGACATTTTGGCCAACCAATCTCTGTGCGGAGCCTTTGGAATACCACCCTCATGACAATATGCGCAGTTGTCTTTATATAGCTCCTCGCCCAAGAAATACTCGTTACTAAGTACGATCTGATCCGCTTGCCCTTCGACAGTAACATACTGATTTTCCGGTGACATGCATGCCGAAATATTTATCATTAGTAGGCAAATAAATACACGTACGAAGCCATATACCCAATTACATTTAATAAAAACTTTCATAGCCTTAATCTCCTATAGCCGTTCCTACCAAACAAGCTACTTATCTAATGTTGAGAGAATTTCATCTGTGTGCTCTCCAAGCAACGGAGGCGGTCGTTCCGAACGACACACACGTCCATCATTCCTGAACGGCGTACCCACTGTGCGGACTTTCCCTGCAAGTGGATGCTCATAATCAAACACTATTTCTCTTGCCTGCGCATGATCACACTCTAACGCCTCACCGACCGTATTAACCGGTGCTGATGGCACATCATTTCTCGCAAATATTTCCAACCATTCTGTTACTGTTTTGTTTGGAAACAACGGCTCTACAATCTCATACAGCGCGTTCATGTTGTGTTTACGCGCTGTAATATCCGCAAATCTTGAATCATCCTTGAGCTCAGGCATACCAATAGCTTCAGCAAACTTAAGCCAAAATATTTGCGTGAAGGCCGCCACAATAAAATATCCATCTTTTGCCTTAAATGCCCTGTAGGGGGCTATGTGATGATGCCCAGAACCCACAGGCCCTGGAACTTCACCAGTGGTGAAATATAACTGACCGACGTAACCCAGCAACGACACCAGAATATCGTGTAGTGCAAGATCAATATGCATGCCCCGCCCGTTCTGCCTTCGATCGTATAACGCTGACAAGACAGCAAACGCTGCATAAATACCTGCACCTAGATCGCCCGCAGGCAATCCTACCCGAACCGGCGGCCGCCCGGGCTCTCCTGTCACCGACATCGTGCCAGCCATCGCCTGATTCACTAAATCAAAACTAATCTTATCTCTGAGCGGGCCTGTTTGCCCGTAACCTGAGATGGAACACAAAATGATGTCTGACTTAATCTCACAAAGATCGTTATAACCAAGACCCAGGCGGTCCATCACACCTGGGCGAAAATTCTCAACCACAATATCTGCAGTTGCTACTAGCTTCAGAAGTTGTTTCCTACCATCCTCTGATTTAAGGTCAAGCGTCACGCTACGCTTTCCTCGATTAATCGCCATAAAATAGGTACTTTCGTCACCTAGCTTGGGAATATTATGACGGGTCGGATCGCCCAATCGGGGCTCTTCAACTTTTATTACGTCCGCACCTAAGTCCGCAAGGATCAAGGTCGCGTAAGGCCCCGCCAGCATTCGGGTCAAATCAAGCACACGAATGCCACTCAACGGCAGAGCGTCTCGCTCTGCCTCATCAACATCAGGAATATCCTCGCAGACAGGGGCACGGGCATCAGCATCGATGTGACCAGGAACTTCAGAACCCCGTATCACATTGTTTTCAATTAATGTGGCGATCTGCTGCTCATCATATCCAAGCAATGTCGACAAAATTGATCTACTGTGCTGCCCCACAACAGGTGGTGGCGTATAAGGATTTTCATAGCGGCTGCCATCTGAATAGTTCAAATGAAAGTGTGAACCTAAAGTCTTGATTTTGCCGCACACGGGATGATCGAATTCTGCCACCATACCACGACTATGCGTGTGCTCCATCTCAATAGCCTCCTTGACGGACTGAACAGGACTGTTCGGTACATCACCATTATCCAGACAGTCACACCACTGGGCAGTAGTCCGCGCCTTCATGATTGGCTCAAGAATACCACTCAACACATCTCGGTGAGCTAGACGCTCTTTGAACGACTTATAGGTCGGATCTTGGCCTAGTTCCGGGTGTCCGATAGCAACACAAAACTTGCGCCAAAAAGCATTGGTAAAAGGCGCCACTGCAACAAAGCCATCCTTCGTCTCGAAGGCATTGTAAGGATAAATTGTTGGGTGTGCTGAACCAACCGCTGATGGACTCTCTCCCGTCGCAAAATATATATTCGCCATATAACTCAGCATAGATATACCGCCATCAAACATGGATATATCCAAGTAACAGCCAAGCCCAGTCCGTTCACGGCGCTCAATACCCGCCAAAATATTAATCCCAGCAAACAACGAGGACATCTCATCAGCAAGCGGCAGACCCATTTTCGCAGGTGGACGACCTTTCTCTCCTGTCACCGACAGCGCCCCACTCACAGCCTGAATTACCAAATCATAAGCAGTTTTATCACGCCAAGGACCCGTTTGCCCAAATCCAGTGATGCTACAGTAGATCAGACGCGGATTTATTGTTTTTAAACTGGCGTAGTCGAGGCCAAGACGTTTAGCAACTCCATAACGAAAGTTTTCAACAACAACGTCTGCTTGCCGCACTAAATCAATCGCTATCTTGAGCCCCTCTTTCGTTTTTAAATCAATCGCAATACTCTCCTTATTACGATTGAAAGATAAAAAATAGTGGCTTTCACCATTGATAAACGGATGGTTATGACGCGTTGTGTCACTCCCTTCAAGATCCTCAACTCGGATCACATGTGCACCAAGGTCACCAAGCAACATCGTCGATAAAGGCCCAGATAGCATCCGTGAAAAATCTATCACTCGCAACTTACATAGAGGCGCTAGTGTGGAGGAATTACTGTGTGTTGATGATTGAGTCATTTCTACTACCAATATATAAGCCACTTAATTGCATTCTTGAGATGCATGGCGAGCATGAGTTTAAAGACGAGATAGATCAGCGCGACCTCAGAAGAATGAGCGTCAGTCAATCTCATTCATTCTCTATTTTGAATATATAATCTCTGTAATGAATAGCTGTTAGAATACCGTCTTATTCGATTCACTGTCAATATAAAATACGATTATCACCATTGAAATAAATCTTACATGGCAGTTTCATAAAAAACACTTGTCGGAATAAAAAATTTATGTTCTATTGTGAATGGATATTCATCAATGTGATAAATCCAAGCCTTCCATATGTATAAATAGGGAATTTTAATTGAGCACATCCGCTATTATATCTGGCGTTTACGCGACTCAGGTTGGTCAACTGGAGGGTTCCAGCTGCCTATCATTACACGATGAGGCCGCAGTAGCAGCCATCTCCGACGCAGGTCTCAAACCCGAAGATATTGATGGTGTAATTTGCGCTTATTCTTTGACAGAACCACACCTCATGCTAGCTTCCTGGTTTAGCGAGTTCTTTGGACTTTCACCAAATGTTTGCTACGCAGTTCAAGCCGGTGGCGCAACGGGAGCGGTCATGGTATCGCAGGCAGCAACATTGGTCGAAACTGGTGCCTGCCAACACGTGCTTGTAGTAGCGGGAGACAATCGTCTAACAGGCTTATCGCGTGATAACGCAGTTTCAGCATTAGCTCAAGTCGGACATGCTCAGTTTGAGCGCCCTTATGGTATGTCTGTTCCTTCCGCTTATGCATTAGTCGCTTCTCGCTACATGTATGAATACAATGTGGAACCAGCTCATCTAGCTACTATCGCTGTGACAATGCGAGAACATGCTGCACGCAATCCAGGGGCACACCGACGCGAGCCACTCTCCGTTAAAGATGTTTTAAACTCGCCAATGGTATCGTCTCCCCTTCATCGCCTCGATTGTAGCTTAATATCTGATGGCGCAGGTGCAGTGGTAGTAAGCACAGGAAAAGCACGATCTGATTTACCAAACAAAGCAGTCGAGATAATTAGCTCCGGTCAAGGTCATACGCATGAACATATTGTTGCAGCCCCATCCCTCACCGATTTCGGCTGCAAACAATCTGCTGAACAAGCTTTCGGCAAGGCTGGAATTCTGGCTAGCGATATTGACATCGCTCAAATATACGATTCGTTCACCATTACGCTGCTTGTCGAACTCGAATCTATTGGTTTCTTCGAACGGGGAGAGGCCGGAGCTGCCATCGCTAATGGCGCTCTAAAACTAGATGGCTCTCTCCCTTGCAATACTCACGGCGGATTGCTTTCCCACGGCCACCCCGGTGCGGCCGGCGGAGTTTTTCATGTTATTGAAGCCGTAACACAGCTGCGCCACAAGGCCACAGGCCGGCAGGCAGACAGCCCAGAATTAGCATTTGTACACGGTGACGGCGGTATACTTTCGGCGCACTGTTCCTTGATCCTCGCCCGTGATTAATTTATATGACTAGACCAATTCCCAGACCCACTAGAGAAACTGAATACTTTTGGCAAGGCTGCCTGCAAAATCAACTTCGATTCCAGCACTGCCCGAGTTGTAATCAGCCCCAATTCCCACCAAGGATCCGATGCCATTCTTGCCACAAGGACTCACTGGTATGGCGTGAGTCAACCAAACGCGGCACCATTTACAGCTCAACTACTGTGATGCGCGGTCCTAACAAAGCATTTAATGATAACATTCCATATGTAATTGCCTTGATTGATCTAGAGGAAGGATTCCGGATAATGGCTAATATCGTCAACGCAGACTCACTACCAGTCGAGATTGGCACCCCAATACAGATAATCTTCGAATCAGTCACCGGCCAGACCGCTCTTCCGCAAGCAGAGATTGTTTATTAGCCTCTGCTAACAAAATACTTTGTCACCGATATCGTAAAGTCAGAATATTGCTAAGGGATTGACCGGAGATGCTGTTCCCCCGATGATACGAAGAGGTGCCACACTCATAAAAAAATCTTTTCTAGAAAGAGATTTACACGTTTGCTTAAGGGCATTGAGCTGTAAATTATGCAGTAACATTAATCCCATATAAACCTCTGTCCCTACATGTATGGGAATGCGCTCCGCATCAAAAGAAGATGGCAACACATCATGAGCACAATCAGAAGCAATAAGAGATATCTTACGCTCATGTATCCATTCGAGACAGTCCGGATATAGTCCCGGCAGATGACCTCTACCATCCTCCAAGCGCTCACACTGAGGACCATTAGCTTCGCGGCGCTCATGACGACCAGTGCGATAAACCAGAATATCACCCTCACCCAATTTAACGCCAGCATCTTTTTCGGCACAATTCAGATCGTCAGGGCGAACCGGTTCATTAGGCTCTATAAATGAAACACCGCGAGTCTCCGCTATATCAAGAAAGACCGCACGAGATACAATACCATCACCGGTAACATTGATATCAAATATTTTAGCTCCAGTTGAGGTAACCTGAGACACAGATTGCTCATTAAACATACTGCGGTTGTCACTAATAGGGCAAAGCGCATCAAGATGGCTTTGTGCTTGGCCATGAGGAAAAATACCAATGTGATCATAAGCTACTCCAGCGCCATATTCAGGAGCAACATCGCCTGCCGCGACCATATGATGCTGCGCTGGAATACTATTCATCGGAGAAGGCACAGAGTCCACTGGACGGGCCAAGCCAATGCTTAGCCCTTCACGAATGAGTTTTGCCGCGGCAGCCCTCTTTTCTGGAGTGATGTAATTAAGAGTTCCGAGTTCATCATCTTTCCCCCATCGCCCCCAATTACTCACAGATTTATATATATCTCGAACAGCACTGTCATCCAACGCATCCGCTATAGTCCCATTCAATTTATTCATTAGAATTGCCGCCTAACCACCTTGTCCCTGCTCTACTCACTTGAAGTAGCTCTTCCGCCACAATTTGCAGTGACGCTTCACTAAACTGACCACTAAAGCCAACAGCGCTCACAAACAAAGAAATCTGCCCCATAGAGTCAAAAATCGGCACCGAAACTGTAGTTATACCGCGAACGAAGTGATCATTATCAATAGCGTAGCCGCGCGCACGAGCCTCATCGATGTCCGCCCAATATTCCTCAAACTTGGGCGGATTTTCCCAGCGAAGAGCATCAAATTTCCGGCGTAAAGCATCTTTAGACATCCCGCTATGGGAAGCCAGACAACGGCCCATCGCACCGATAAATATTGGCATCCTCTGCCCTATATGCATATGAATACGGACAGTCGAGTCCGCATCAGCTCGATCGACCAATACTGCGCGATCCTCGCCAGCTCGACGCCATAATGTAACCGTAACGCGATTACCAACCGCAATTTCTAACAGCTGTGCTTTCAAAAACGGCACTATGCGATCGCGATCACTCAATCCCTCAGTCAACCCAAGTAAACCATAACTAATCGTGTAATTCTTAGATTCAGAGTTAAAATCTATAAGATCCTCAAGCACAAGCGTCCTCAAAAGATTAAAACAAGTACTAGGACTGATCCCCAAATCACGCGCCACTTGACTAACACCAACAGGCGATGGAGCTTTTACCATGTAGCGAAGAATGCTCAAACCCGCCACAAGAGCACCGACTTTTTTTTCTGACCCTACTTTTTTTACCTCAGGCGTCATAGCAATAAACCACGTACAGGCAACATAAAAATAACTGAAAAGCATATTCTTTTCATACCCATCTTTAAATGGTGATATGG
>CAXRCG010000045.1:0-18399 GCA_964228885.1 Pseudomonadales bacterium
TGTATAATAAGGGTTTTAGAGAGATTGTATAATAAGGGTTTTAGAGAGATTGTATAATAAGGGTTTTAGAGAGATTGTATAATAAGGGTTTTAGAGAGATTGTGTAGTAAGGGTTTTAAGAGAGGATAATCTGAGAGCATCCTTGTATGTTATTTCGATGCCAACGCCTTATCACTGGTGTTTATTCAAATCTTGGCTTGCTATCGGATGCGATTAACCCGCGTAGATGTACCAGACTTTGATCTCATCGTGTAACCACCCAACAATCCTTTTTTAATTTTTACCGTATCACCCACACGAAAAGGCAGTGTGCGCGGTGAATCTTGTAACCAGATTTGATTGTTTTCGAGCAGGAACACCATTTTCTGGGAATTACCAGCCTTAAGTTCCGTGATTCTAGATTGGAAATCAGCACTTGGGTCTCGGTTGAAAATTTTGCCAAGACTGCCAAGACTAAAGCCACGCGAATCCTGCTCATCCTTTCGGTTTGCTGTACTTTTATCCGTTCTAGCTAATTCGTCCCGATTTGTTCCTGTTACATCGACTCGGGGCTCAGCGACGGATTCTCGCACACTGCTGCCAGCAGAGGTCTGCTGTCTCTGAACTGTCTCGCTTTCAATCATTTTCTCGGCATTACTGGGAAACAATTTATCAAAGCAAGCGAGTCTGTCGTCGGTCCTGACAAGTTTTGCACACTCTTGCGCTGACTCACCAAAAGCCGAAAAACTAAAAAATAACAGCAAGAACGGCAGATACTTCATGAATGACTCCTTAGCATCGATCAAATCCGGGAAGTTTTGATCGTATATAACTTTGTTTTTGTAATTTGTTAGGAAGATACCGATTAAGCTTTGGTAAAGCAATTCAGGTGACATGGTTTCAGTTCTCAGTTAGACAAGTTAAGTTGCTAGGGCGACTCCCCAGCCAATCTTGCACTGATACAGGGTCTTGTGTTCTTAAAGTATTGAGATGACCGTACTTTGTTGACCTAAAACTTGCTTGTATCCCTTGAATTATCACCGTCGCAACCCTAAATCGGACAGAATGGAGGGCAATCGATCGAAACGACGTCAATTGGATGCTTTAATAGGGTCAGATTTACTTGATTTTAGTGAGCCTAACCGTAAACTTTCACTAAACAAATCAGCCAATTCAGGAGATATTTTAATGGCAGATGCGCAATTTGTTACAGGTCGTCAAACGTCGGTCTTGGAAACAAACAAAGTATTACGAAACACCTACATGCTCTTATCGATGACGTTGATTTTCAGCGCAGCGATGGCGAGTCTGGCGATGGCACTCGAAGTACCCTACATGGGCTTCATTCCCCTGCTTGTTTCAATTGGACTGCTGTTCGCAATAGCCAAGTTTAAGAATAGCGGCATTGGAATTTTGCTGGTTTTCGCCTTCACCGGTGTTTTAGGTTTTTCTCTCGGCCCAATACTGAACTATTACATGCAAACCGCTGCCGGCAGTCAGACTGTGGTCACCGCTGCCGGTCTAACAGGCATGATCTTTCTCTCTTTGTCTGGCTACACATTGATTAGTAAGAAAGACTTTTCTTTTATGGCCGGTTTTCTGATGACAGGTTTGTGGGTTGTCGTTGGCTGTATCGTACTCGCGCTCGTTGGGTCACTGTTTGGCATGCAGATCTCAGGTCTAAGCCTCGCGATATCTGCAGCGATTGTCATGCTGATGTCTGGATTCATTTTGTATGACACTAGCCGCATCATAAACGGCGGTGAAACTAACTACATCATGGCTACGGTTGGATTGTACCTCAACATATACAATCTCTTCACTGCGCTGCTCCATTTACTGGGTGCATTTGGTGGAGATGATTGATTACGTCTTGACATTACTTCCTGCTGCTTCGAAGTAAATCAATTAACACGAAAGCCCTTGCTTACCACGCGAGGGCTTTTTTTTGACCGACATAAAACTAAACCCACGAACAGTGTAAGTTAAGAATTTTTGGAATTGTATAGAAATGAAATTTGCAATAGTCGTTCAGGGAGCACCCTACTCGCACGAGGCTTCGTTGTCTGCTCTGCACTTTGCAAAAGCCGCTCTAAATGCCGGGCACGAAATCTACCGGGTTTTCTTTTATAACGATGGTATTTACAACGCTAGCGATTTGATCGCGCCTCCACAGGATGAGACGAATATTCGCGCAGCATGGCTGAGTCTTGCTGAGACGCATAAAGTCGAGTTGATTACGTGCATCGCCTCGTCTCTGCGCCGCGGGTTACTGAACGAAGCAGAGGCTAAAAGGTACGAGAAGACTGCAGCGAACTTAAACGCTGCTTTTGAGATCTCCGGTCTTGGCCAACTCATTGATGCGGGTTTAGCTGCGGACCGAACCGTGACATTTGCCGCTTAGGAGCACTGGATTAACATGAAACGCATTCTGTTTACGCAATCCAAACCGCCTCATGGTGGGATAAACGCACAGGAAGGGCTCGATGCTATCTTAATGGGCTCTGCCTTTGCAGAGTGTGCTGTGCTTTTTCAGGGTGATGGGGTCTATCAATTACTCAAGCATCAACAACCAGAACAACTCGGCACGAAAAACTTTGCTTCGACCTTTGGCGCACTTGCTGAGTATGGCGTTGACCAAATATTCTGTATCGATGAAGATCTTGCAACGCGTCAACTTGGCACGGATGAATTCGTTATAACGACAACACCAATTAAACAAAATACAGTGTGCGAATTCATATCGGCATTTGATCTGGTATTGGATTTTTGATGATTCTGCATACCCTGAACAAGCCACCCCGCGCGCCTGCAGCGATCGCTTGCCTCGAGGTGCTTGCATCTTCATCAGAGGATCGGAACTCCTTGCTCTTATTAGAAGACGGAGTTTACATGGCGGACAACTCAAATAAGGAGTTGGTAAGACAGGTCTCAACAAGAATTTATGCATTAGACGTTGATATAAAAGCTCGAGGATTAGTTCACCGAGTTCTACCGAGCGTTAAAGTGATCTCTTACGCTGATTTTGTCCAGCTTGTGGTCGACCACAAAATGACAAAAGCGTGGATATGAGCACCCCAGTGAAGATGCTTGATGCCGAGGGGTTTTTAAGGGACCTCTCCAAATGGTCGCCGTCAGTCGCAGAGCTCATCGCCGAACGGGATGCCATTGATCTCGGAGATGCGCATTGGGAAATAATAAAACTGCAGCGTAACTATTACGAGAAGTATAAAATCGCGCCTGTTACTAGAGTCCTTATTAAAATCGTCAAAGAAGCGCTAGGACCAGAGAAAGGTAATAGTATTTATCTCATGAAACTGTTCACAGGCAAACCAGCTAAGGTTTCAGCCAAGATCGCCGGGTTGCCGAAACCTGCGAATTGCGACTAAAAAGCAATTGACGACATACCATTCATGTATGGCTGCAGCACCTGAGGAATTTGAACCGAACCATCGGCCTGCTGATAATTTTCAAGTATCGCGATCAGCGTTCTACCAACGGCTAAACCTGAACCGTTAAGCGTGTGGAGCAGTTCCGGTTTGCCTGTTTCAGGATTGCGCCACCTTGCTTGCATCCGGCGCGCCTGAAAATCTCTAAAATTGCTGCAAGAAGAGATCTCCCGATAATTGTTTTGTCCCGGTAACCAAACTTCCAGATCATAGGTTCTGGCTGATGAGAACCCTAGGTCACCTCCACATAGATTTACCATGCGGTATGGCAGCTCCAGTTTCTGCAATATACTCTCTGCATGCCCAGTCAAGGCCTCGTGTGCCTCGATAGACTCGCTCGCAGGAACAAGTTGAACTAGCTCAACTTTCTCAAACTGATGTTGGCGGATCATGCCTTTGGTATCTCTACCGTAACTGCCTGCTTCACTGCGAAAACAAGGCGTATGGCACACGAACTTCTGTGGCATCTCGCTCGCTTCAAAAATCACATCACGAGCCATGTTAGTCACAGGCACTTCTGCGGTCGGGATGAGGTAATAGTTCCGTTCATCCTCTAACTTGAAAGAGTCTTCACCAAATTTTGGCAGTTGCCCCGTGCCAAACATGGAATCCTCATTCACGATGAAAGGCACGTAGATCTCTTCATAGCCATGCTCGCCTGTATGAACATTAAGCATAAATTGGGTCAAAGCTCTTTGCAGTCTAGCGATAGGACCGCGCAGCGCAACAAATCTGGAGCCGGTAATTTTCGCCGCAGATTCGAAATCCATTAATCCACGTTCTGCACTTAAATCTACATGATCTTTCGGTTCGAAATCGAAAGTTGGAACATCCCCCCAGCGTCGGATCTCTACATTATCCTCCTCAGAATTACCTTCAGGTACCGTCCCATCTGGCAAGTTGGGCATGCCATGCGTGATGCTGTCCAGTTCTGCCTGAACCTCCATCAGTTGGTGCTTCGCTTTATCTAGATCGTCACCAAGCGTGCTAACTGAGTCAAGCAATGGCTGTATAGCCTCCCCGCTGGCCTGGGCCTGGCCAATCGACGTTGATTTTGCTTTTCTCTCGGACTGAAGTGACTCAGTTTCAATCTGCAATTGCTTGCGTTGCTCTTCAAGAGCCTGAAAGCGTGCGACGTCAAAATCGTACTTCTTGATTTTAAGTTTATTAGCAATTGCAAACGGATCGTTCCGTACTATTTTAGGATCAAGCATCGACTGGTTTCTAATTCAAAAATTCGGGCGCAATAGTAACAAAGGTGATCAGATTTCGATATTTTTTATAGGATTTCGGCGGATTCGCTCATGTCAGTATATTCAAATTTGCTTGGCGAGGAGCATACCTGTGCCCACAGCAAGCAAACTCGCGACAACACTACCAACAATATAGCCGCCGCCGGCGAGAAAGCGTTCCTGCTGGATTAAATCAAAAGCCTGTAGCGAAAAAGTTGAGAAGGTTGTGAATGCGCCTAGAAAGCCTATGATCACTGCTGAACGCAACATATGACCGACAAGCACACGCTCGCTTAACAATACAAAAGCAATACCCAAACCCAATGAGCCCAGCACGTTGACGATCAAGGTGCCATAAGGGAATTCAGCGCCAAACATTGTTGATGACAGTTCAGTTAGCCAATAACGAGCGACCGCGCCAAAGGCGCCGCCAAGTGCAATTGCGATTATGTCCACCTTTGTTTTATTCCCTGTTCAAACGCCAATATTAGCCCATTACACGTGATTAGCCTCTTGGGTAGCGTTTGAAATCGCTCTGCGCGTTCGCAAGATGTAGCTTTTCCAGCTTTTCGCGGATTTGAATCTCCAATCCCCGGTTAACTGGCTCATAATACGTCTTATCGTCAAGTTCCTCTGGCAGATATGATTCACCTGCGACGAACCCGTCATCAAAGTTGTGCGCATAACGATAATCATCGCCATGCCCCATCTCTTTCATCAGCGCTGTTGGCGCATTTCGGATATGAAGTGGCACCTCATATCCTGGTAACTCGGCGGCGTCACGGAGTGCGCTGCCATAGGCTGAGTAGACCGCATTACTTTTCGCTGCCACCGCCAAGTATGTAATCGCCTGCGCTATCGCCAACTCACCCTCAGGACTGCCGAGTCTTTCCTGAACCTGCCAGGCGTTTAAAGACAACGCCAATGCTCTGGGATCCGCATTACCAATATCTTCACTGGCCATGCGCACAACCCGACGTGCCACGTAAAGCGGATCGCAACCGCCGTCAATCATTCGAGCATACCAATACAGAGCAGCATCCGGCGAAGACCCACGAACCGCCTTATGTAGTGCTGAAATTTGATCATAAAAAAGATCTCCGCCTTTATCGAAACGACGAAAGTCCGAACCGAGTACTTCTTCCAGAATCAGGTCATCCAGTTTGTTTTCGCCTGCGAGATCGCTGGCGATTTCCAGCAGGTTCAGGGCCCGACGCCCATCTCCATCCGCGGCTTTAACCAACTTGAGCAAGGCCTCTTCGTCAGCTTCGAGTTGATTTTTTCCGAGCCCCCGCTCCGGGTCCTTGAGTGCTTTTTTCAGCAGCGCAAACAAAGCCTCATCGTTAAGTGACGTGAGCTTGTAGACACGGGCGCGGGATAACAGGGCGTTGTTTAATTCAAAGGAAGGATTCTCGGTTGTGGCGCCGATGAAGAGAATGGTCCCGTCTTCAATATAGGGCAAGAAAGCGTCCTGTTGCGATTTGTTAAATCGGTGGACCTCGTCGACAAACAAAAGCGTCTTCTGCCCGCCGCCGATCGAGACATTTGCCAGATTTTGTTTGGCGACCGCGATGGAGGCACGTATCTCTTTAACGCCAGAAAGCACTGCTGATATCGACTCGAATCTAACATTGCATTCTTCCGCAATCATTCTAGCAATGGTGGTTTTACCAACGCCCGGCGGCCCCCAGAGAATCATGGAATGCAGCATCGAAGATTCTATTGCTTCTCTTAAGGGTTTCCCTTTAGCTAATAGATGCTCCTGCCCAACGAGCTCACTCAGGTTTGTCGGTCTCATACGGGCTGCTAGCGGCTCGTAAGTTGCCGACTTCTCAAACAAGGACATTCAGACGCAACCTGCCGCTAGGCGTTGCGACAAATAAACAAGATTAAAGGCGATCATCGATGATGTCCGTCCCCGTCGGAGGTACGAAGTCAAAAAGAGCCGGTGCTATCTCGTCATCAACACTGACATCAGCGAGACTAATCAGAGTCCGTTGTCCCAAAGCATCTAGAATCGCAATGCGTGCCGGCAGCGATCGCTGAAAAGAAACAGACAGGGATGTGAATAGGCTTTCGGAAGATAGAGGTGAGAGCACATAGTTTTGCCCCATCTCATCTTCGAAATAAGATACAGAGTATGATGCATCTATTTTGTCTAAATGGCCTCCAAGCAGCAGAATCGGTACCTGACTTACATCAGCCTCAAGTTTAGAAATTAAGACCTGTTCAAGATCTGCGTCGTAGACCCAAAAGTCCTGTCCATTAGACACCAGCATTTGTTCATCTGGCGCACTCGTTTCAATTCTGAATTTTGCTCCGGGATTGACCCAAAGATAACCTCGGTTTTCCTGTAACACACGCAGCGATCGATCCGTTGTTAGTTGCGTAAATGAGGCTGACATGTGGGTAACACGTGCAAGTGCCTCTGCTAGTTGAGCTGTTGTTGAGTCGACCTCACTATTGGGTAATTCGCCACCTCGCGCACCAATCGCGCTGAATGCAACAAGCACAGTTAGCGAGGCTAATCGTAGTATTCTCATCAACTCAAGACTCAGGTGGTGCATTTGCTAGAACCTCTCGGCTGCCATTGGTTCCCATCTCGCTGACGACGCCTGCCATTTCCATTGTTTCAATCATCCTTGCAGCACGGTTGTAACCAATGCGCAGTTTTCGTTGTACAGCTGAAATGGATGCACGGCGTGATTGGGTGACAAATTCAACGGCCTGATCATATAACTCATCCTGCTCTTCTCCGCCGTTATCATCATTAGCTACCATCATGCCAGGAATCATTTCTGCATCGGTTCGACTATCGAGAATATCCTCAAGATAATTGGGTTGACCCAACTCTTTCCAACTCTCAACGACCCGGTGTACCTCGTCGTCATCCACAAATGCACCATGCACTCTCGCGGGCAATGCAGTACCCGGTGGCAGATACAGCATATCGCCGTGACCCAATAACTGTTCGGCTCCACCCTGATCGAGAATCGTGCGGGAATCGACTTTCGATGAGACCTGAAATGCAATTCTCGTTGGAATATTTGCCTTTATTAACCCAGTAATTACGTCGACAGAAGGCCGCTGCGTTGCCAGCACAAGATGAATACCTGCAGCACGCGCTTTCTGGGCTATTCGCGCAATCAACTCCTCAACCTTTTTGCCAACGATCATCATCATATCGGCAAACTCATCAATAATGACTACGATGAAAGGCAACGACTCAAGGTCTGGCGCTTCCTGCTCCTCGAGTTCAAGGAATTCCGAAGGCAGCCAAAGCGGATCTTTTATTGGGGAACCAGCTTTCGCGGCTTCTTTTACCTTACGATTAAATCCACCTAGGTTCCGAACGCCCAACGCCGCCATGAGACGGTAGCGACGTTCCATCTCGGCAACACACCACCTGAGGGCGTTAGCAGCATCTTTCATATCGGTTACCACCGGCGTAAGCAAATGAGGAATGCCTTCATAGATCGCCAATTCAAGCATCTTTGGATCAACCATAATTAGTCGAACGTCTTCCGGCGATGCTTTAAAGAGAATCGAAAGAATCATCGCATTCAGCCCGACCGATTTTCCGGATCCAGTGGTACCCGCAACGAGAAGATGGGGCATTTTAGCGAGATCAACAACTACCGGTTGCCCACTAATATCGTGTCCGAGTGCCAGGCTCAGAGGTGATGAAGATTTATCGTAGGCACGAGATGTCAGTACCTCACTCAGCTGGACGATCTCCCTGTCAACGTTCGGAATCTCAATACCTACCACGGACTTACCGGGTATCACCTCTACGACGCGTACACTGGTTACCGCAAGTGACCTGGCAAGATCTTTAACCAAGCCTGTTATCTTACTGACCTTGACACCTGGTGACGGCTGAATCTCGAATCTAGTAATAACAGGACCTGGAAAAACCGAGACGACAACCGCCTCGACACCGTAATCAAGTAGCTTGAGCTCAAGCAAACGAGACAGAGCCTCGAGGTCCTCGGGTGAATACCCTGAGCTCTTGTTGGGATCAACAGCATCAAGCAGGTGGAGTGCAGGTAACCCATCAACTGCGGCAATTCTAAAAAGGTTTCCCTGCTTTTCACGCTCAACTCTTTCGCTGACTACAGGTTCTTTGGCAGCTACAGGCTCGATTTTGACCGGTGCCCTATGCTGCTGTTTCTCAACCTCTCGCTCGAGGGCTTCCCGGCGCTGCTCTACCACTTGCTTGACCTCATTTCGTTCCTGAAATCGAGCCCTAGTTTTGTGAAAAGTACGTTCGACCCAGGCACTGAGCCGCATAAGTGCTGCACCAGTTGTATCCATGACCCACAGCCACGAAATATCAATAAATGCAGTCAGCCCGAATAAAAAGCTGGCAAGTAAGATTAGTGTTGCGCCGACATAACTAAACGACGCAACAAGGAGCGCTGCCAGCTGTGCCCCTAAGATACCGCCACTGCCCTCACGCAGAACCACCCCAGAGGTGTAAAAATGCAGCGCAGCAAGACCAGCGCCTGAGGAGATTGTAAACAGAAAACCCATTGCCCGGACCGTGAAAACTGGCCAGCTAACCAACGATTTAGCTCTTCTCTCACGAAACAGTTGCAGGGAGTGATAACTCAACATCATTGGAAATATGTACGCAAGATATCCGAACAACACAAACAAAACATCTGATATCCAGGCGCCCGAACGACCCACCATGTTGGTGACACTACCGTCAGTGCCGGTGTAACTCCAACCCGGATCGTCTGGGTTGAAGGAGAGCAATGCCATCGTCAAATAGAGACAGAGGGCCACCAGCGCAATAAGTCCACCCTCTCTCAACCGAAGCTGAATACCTGCTAGAATTTCGTCGGGATCATGCTCCGGGGTTGCTGGTGATGCGCTCTTTGTTGCTGGCACAATTTCAATCCTCTGGTAACATTTCATCGATATTTGAATTAGAAACGCCGCCACCTGGTGAGTAATCATTTCGTCATTCACCGCTGTGGCACGCCTAATTACCGCCAGCTCGGCAGGCCAACAAACTATGCCAATCCAACCGGCTGTTGTATCATTCGATCACTTTCTGATTTAACGGTTTAACGACTTTTGCTGAAGTTAAACCTAAACAGGAATGCAGATAAAAATCAGGACGAGGAATTGCGGCCAAGATACTGATTTTATTAACATTAGAGTGAACTGTTAACCTTACCCTTTTACCGTGCTTTTGAAAACTGAATTTTTCAGGAAGGTTCAGTTTTTTAGGGTGACGTCTACTCGGTACAAGGGTGTCAACACACCAACCTTGTTGAAAAACAAACAGAGATTACGTGGTAACCAACGCTATGAACGAAATCCATCACAAGCTACTTATTCTGGGATCTGGTCCCGCAGGACTTTCAGCGGCAATCTACGCTGCGCGCGCAAATCTGAATCCCGTAGTTATTACTGGTATTGAAACCGGTGGTCAACTGACAACCACGACAGATGTCGATAACTGGCCTGCGGGCGCTGAGGGCTTACAGGGACCAGACCTGATGGTGCAGATGCAGGCTCATGCTGAAAGATTTGACACTCAAATAGTCTACGATCATATCCATACCGCTGATCTGGGGGAACGACCTTACCGGCTCCATGGCGACAACGCGATTTACACATGTGATGCGCTAATTATTACGACCGGCGCCTCAGCGCAATATCTGGGCCTACCCTCGGAAGAAGCGTTTAAAGGGAAAGGGGTTAGCGCGTGCGCTACCTGCGATGGATTTTTCTATAAAAAGCAAAAAGTTGCTGTCATTGGCGGCGGCAACACCGCACTCGAGGAGGCACTTTATCTCGCAAATATAGCATCTGAAGTCATCATGGTTCACCGCCGGGACGAATTCCGCGGCGAAAAGATTCTGCGTAATCGGGTCATCGAGAAAGAAAATATCAAGATTCAATGGAACCATGTGCTTGAGGAAGTTGTCGGCGATGATATGGGGGTGACAGGCATGAAAATAAGGGACGTCACGACAAACGCTGAGACCCATCATGACCTCATGGGCGTTTTTATTGCTATCGGACATACACCAAACACGAGCATTTTCGATGGTCAATTGGAGATGAAAAATGGTTATATCGTCATCAATACGGGGATAGCAGGAAATGCGACGGCCACTAGCCTGCCCGGCATTTACGCAGCCGGCGATGTAGCCGATCAAGTGTACCGACAAGCAGTGACTTCTGCCGGCTTTGGCTGTATGGCTGCGCTAGATGCAGAAAAATATCTCGACGAGCTTGAACGTAACGCATAATTAGCTCGACCAAGATCTCGCTCGGCACCTGATATGAATGAACTCACATGGCTGGACCCAAGTAAACTGGAATTTCCGCCAGTTGAGCGGGCGATGCAGGATCCGGATGGTCTGCTTGCCGTGGGTGGAGATCTTTCGAAGCAGCGACTGCTACTCGCGTATAGCCATGGGATATTTCCTTGGTATGAGGATGATCAACCGCTGCTTTGGTGGAGCCCAGATCCGCGCGCCGTCATCGAGCCCCAGAATGTCAAAATAAGCCGCAGCCTGCGCAAAAGACTTCGCAGACAGGAGTTTGAAGTCAAGGTCGATACGGCGTTTGATGACGTTGTGAAGCGCTGCCAAAATCCGAGAGCCTATTCAAATGAAACTTGGATTACAAACGAGATGCGGCAAGCCTATCTAGCACTCCACTTAGATGGTTATGCGCATTCCATTGAGTGTTATCAAGATAAAGAGCTTGTTGGTGGACTATATGGTGTGAGTATCGGGCGCCTGTTTTTCGGTGAATCTATGTTCCACACTGTAACGGATGCATCAAAAGTTGCCTTCGTCGCACTATGCCGCTTGTTGCGTCAACAGCGCTGCCCGCTTGTTGACTGCCAAATGCCAAATCCACATATTATGAGTCTTGGAGTCGAGACGATTCCCAGGTCCGAATTTATGTTGCATTTGTTGAAAAACAACAAACTGAACTCCAAGGAATGGATAGATTGGCCATCACTCCAAGGAACAATAAGTCCTGACGCGATGGAAATGGCTGATGCGAACTAATCGTAACAATGTAGGTTTTTAATGGGCAATAAACCAATTAATATTAAGCACTTAAAATATTTTACTACTCCTGAACACGAATGCAGCTATCTCGAGGGAAAACGATCAACCACCCTATTTGCTGACCCTGAGGCTATGATCAGCACCGAACTCTATAGCATGCTTTCATCGGTTGGTTTCCGAAGAAGTGGGCAACACATTTATCGCCCACACTGCCAGGATTGCAGTGCTTGTGTTCCAGTTCGAGTACCCGTTAATCACTTTATGAAAAACAGAAAGCAAAACCGAATTTGGCGCAAAAATCAGGATCTCGAAGTTTTCATGTTATCGCCCGAATATACTGATGAAAACTATTCAATTTTTGAAGAATACATTACTGAACGTCATAACGATGGTGACATGTATCCGGCCGACCCCGATCAGTTCCGTAATTTTCTTGTTAACGGACGTCCAGAAGCAACCTTTTGTGAGTTTCGTGAAAATGGCAAGCTTATCGCTGTGTGTGTCGCCGATGTGATGATGGACGGTTTATCCGCTATTTATACCTTCTTTTCACCCGCAAAATCGAGACGAAGCTTGGGTAATTTCGCTGTGCTTTGGCTAATTGAAGCTGCGATAAAAATGAATAAACCGCACGTCTATCTTGGATACTGGATCAAAGACTGTCAGAAAATGAATTACAAAACAGACTACCGCCCGATAGAGCTCTATTATAATGATCAATGGCAGATGCTTAAATAACTCGATTTGGCGAAGCATTTGGGGCACAATGCTCGCCGTTTCCAGCGACAGTCTTCAACAACTGAGAGAATTAATGGCTAAAGAAGAACAAATTCAGATGACAGGCACAGTAACTGATACATTGCCTAACACCATGTTCAAGGTTGAACTTGAGAATGGTCACGAAATTATTGCCCACATATCCGGCAAAATGAGAAAGAATTACATCAAGATTCTGACAGGTGACAATGTCAAAGTTGAATTGACTCCGTATGATCTTACCAAAGGCCGCATTACTTTCAGAGAATAGGCTTTAAAACTCAGTTTTGAGGAAAATCGCTGTCCGTGCCTATGCAGACACGGGTTCGTCGATTTCCAACACCAGGTCATTGTCTCTTACGAGGACCTGAACGATGCCGCCATTAGAAAGCTTGCCAAACAGTATGTCTTCCGCAAGTTCCTTTTTAATCTTAGATTGTATGAGTCGCTGCATGGGTCTTGCACCCATCGCTTGGTCATAGCCGTTTTCAGCCAACCAGGCCCTCGCCTCGTCGCTTATATCCAGTAGAACCTTCTTGTCATCGAGTTGCACTTGTACCTCTACCAAGAATTTGTCGACCACAGTGGTAATTACTTCAGGTGAAAGTGGGTCAAACTGGATAATAGAATCGAGCCTATTTCTGAATTCGGGCGTAAACATCTTTTTCAGCACTTCCATGCCGTCTGTCGAGTGGTCCTGTTCAGTGAAGCCGATCGATGACCTCCCCATTTCATAGGCACCCGCATTCGTCGTCATCACGATGATCACGTTGCGGAAATCCGCCGCCCGGCCATTGTTGTCTGTCAGGGTGCCGTGATCCATGACCTGCAGTAGCAGGTTAAACACCTCAGGGTGCGCTTTCTCTACTTCGTCTAACAGTAAGACGCAGTGCGGGTGTTTGGTCACTTCTTCAGTCAGCAACCCACCTTGGTCATATCCAACATAGCCTGGCGGCGCACCGATAAGCCTAGAGACTGTATGTCGCTCCATGTACTCAGACATATCGAAACGGATTAGCTCGATGCCAAGGATTTTTGCAAGTTGCCTGCACACCTCAGTTTTACCGACCCCGGTCGGGCCAGAAAACAGGAAAGATCCTATTGGCTTCTCGCCTTCTTTCAACCCGGCTCGCGAAAGCTTAATCGCGCTTGAAAGCGAGGAGATAGCCTCATCCTGACCAAAAATAACCATCTTCAGATTTGTTTCAAGGTCTTTCAACGCAGCCTTATCAGAAGTAGAAACGCTATTTGGCGGGATGCGCGCGATTTTCGCGACCATTTTCTCAACATCGGCAACGCTAATTTGCTTTTTCCGTTTCGTAGCGGGTTGCAACTGCTGAAATGCACCAACTTCATCGATCACGTCGATGGCCTTATCAGGCATAAAACGATCGTTGATGTAACGTTCAGCCAATTCAGCAGCAACACGGAGTGCCTTATCGCTGTATTTGAGATGATGGTGTTCTTCAAAACGCGATTTAAGCCCCTTTAAAATTTGATAGGTGTCTTCGACACTTGGCTCAACAACGTCAATTTTTTGAAATCTTCGTGAAAGTGCGCGATCTTTATCGAAAATACCTCGATATTCCTGGTAAGTCGTAGAACCCATGCACCGGATTTGCCCCGAGGCTAGCAGAGGTTTGAGCAGGTTAGACGCGTCCATTACGCCACCGGACGCTGCACCAGCCCCGATGATAGTGTGGATCTCGTCGATAAACAGAATCTGGTTATCACTTTTAGTGAGCTCTCCCAGCAGTGATTTCAGCCGCTTCTCGAAATCACCGCGATATTTAGTACCCGCTAGCAACGCCCCTAAATCCAAAGAGTAGACGGTGCTTTCCATAATAACTTCAGGCACTTTTTGGTCGACGATCATCTTCGCCAAGCCTTCAGCAATGGCGGTTTTACCCACGCCTGACTCACCCACCAATAGCGGATTATTCTTGCGTCGCCGCGAGAGGATTTGAATCACCCGCTCGACTTCTTCGCGCCGCCCTACCAACGGGTCGATAAGTCCCTTTCGAGCCTGCTCATTCAGATTGGTGGCGTACTGCTCAAGTGCACTCGGTTTCTTTTCTTCACCAGACGCCCCCTCGTCCGCCCCGTTCATGGCATCAGGTTCTCCCGATTCTTCATTCCTAGAGGTACCATGGGAGATGAAATTAACGACATCAATTCTACTTATGTCCTGCTGCTTGAGGATGTAAACTGCGTGACTTTCCTGTTCGCTAAAAATGGCGACGAGAACGCTGGCGCCGGTGACTTCCTTGCGCCCGGAAGATTGAACATGGAAAACCGCCCGTTGGAGTACGCGCTGAAATCCTAGAGTTGGCTGCGTTTCTCGCTCGGTCTCATCTTTCGGAATGAGTGGGGTGGTGGCATCGAGAAACTCAACTAACTCTTTGCGTAACTTCTCTATCTCGGCACCGCATGCTCTTAAAACTTCTGCAGCAGCTTCGTTATCAATCAGGGCAAGTAATAGATGCTCGACTGACATCAATTCGTGTCGTTTGACTCTGGCGTCTTTAAAAGCCAGATTGAGCGTTACTTCCAAATCTCTACTTAACATCGTTTTTACCCTGAGTCTCAAAATCTATTGAAATCTAAATTACCATTTTCGGCTGCGCTGAGTTGACTTAACCCGACGCCTATTCCTCTTCTACTGCCTCAACATCCGACACCAGCGGATGGTGATTTTGTTGTGCGAATTCATTCACCTGGTCAGACTTTGTTTCCGCGATGTCTCGCGTGTAAATGCCGCACGTCGCTTTTCCCACGGTGTGTACCGCAAGCATAATTTGAGTGGCTTTTTCCCGATTCATTTGGAAAAACATTTCCAACACCTGCACAACAAACTCCATTGGCGTGTAATCGTCGTTTAATAACACCACTTTATACATCGCTGGTTTTTTAAGTTCTGGCTTGACCCTCTCAGCCAGCACAGTTAAACCGCGATCATGATCTCCCTCATCTTCCTCTCCCATACGTATACGTGTCGAGAGGTTGTTTGTATTTGTAATCTTGAACTTCAATTCAATCTCACTATTAAATCTAGCTTAAATTTCCCAACACGAACTATCAACAAAGATCTACCCTACGATCAATTCCTGATTGAATCTCCTGTGAGATATTACCGGTTGGCTGTGAGTGTATTTTGACGAGTAATACCCTTCGTAATCAATACTTATATGGGACTAACAGTCTGATTTTCAAGTTGTAAGGTCATAACAGTTGCCGCTCGTGCCAAAAATTAACCTCAACTTTCCATTGATATTTCCCGGTATAGCTGAACGGGTCAAGCTATCGTCGACTAGAAGCGGAAACTATGTTACGCGTGAACCTAGCGTAACGATACTTCGCCGATTAAAAATGTAAATAAAGATTTACATGATAAACTCGCAGACCGTCGGTGAGCTCGCAGGGGTAAACGGCATGCTCACTGCACTGGTGCTTAGTTGAGTGTTATAAAATACTAAAAACAAATATTGCGAAATCCGCGAATACTGAAGAAAGTAATAAAGGTTCACTTACTATCAGTATTAAACCTATCGACGCTCGATAGGAAACGAGAAAAATGTGCGCTCAAGTGGCTTTAAAAAAGCAGCCACACACTTAGGATTTACCACATCTGTCAATGCAACCTAATTTATTGCTGTTCAACAAACCTTATTTAGTCGTTAGTCAGTTCAGTCCACTTGACTCAAAACAAACGCTTAAAGAATTTATTGACGTTCCTAATTATTATCCGGCTGGCAGGTTAGACCACGATTCCGAAGGCTTGCTTGTTCTGACGAATAACAGCACTCTACAGGCGCGCATCACTGACCCACAATTCAAACTTCCTAAGACTTATTGGGTTCAGGTGGAAGGAGATATTTCTTCCCTTGCTCTCTCGCTCTTGACAAAGGGGGTCACACTGAAAGACGGCTTAACTAGGCCTGCGAAGGTAAAGAGAATTCAGGCGCCAGATTTTCCGCCGAGAAATCCGCCGATCAGAACGAGAAAAAATATTCCAACTTCGTGGATAGAATTAACAATAAGGGAGGGACGTAACCGGCAGGTTAGGAGAATGACGGCCCATGCTGGCTTTCCAACCTTAAGGCTAATTCGAGCCGGCATAGGAGATTGGACCTTAGGTGAACTTGCACCGGGAGATTACAGGTTGCTCAATGTTAACCTGCCTACACGGAAACGGCGCAGCTCAACCAATAACGGTCGACCTCGAAAAAACTCAGGTGATTCAAATACGGGTAAACACAAGATTTAATAAAAATAACAGAGAAAATAAAACAAAAGGAACTTGATCGTTATTTAGTCGGCCTGCCACTTATTCAGTGCTTCGACATCAGTTTGACGAGTTGTTAACCACCTCGCCTCCTCCTCAGTCACTTCTTTCTTCCAGAATGTCGCCTCAGTCTTGAGCGAATCCATTACATATTCGCAAGCTCGAAAAGCATCGCCACGATGCTTGCTTGCAATACCTACGAATACTATTTTATCGCCAGGTTTTAAGTCTCCCACTCGATGTATGACAACCGCTCCAAGCACACTCCACCTGCTTGAGGCACGGTCTATAATTGCATGGATCTGTTTCTCGGTCATGCCCGGATAATGCTCCAAGCGCAGCCCCGTTACTTTGTCTCCCTCATTAACGTCTCTTACAGTGCCAAGAAATGTATTGATACCACCAACTTCTTTAGAAATATCAACCAGAAAAGCCGTCTCTTTGTTCACATCGAAATCGTCGATTTGTACCATCACTTTTTGGATCATCTCGCTATCCACCCGTAACTGGAGGGAAAAATGCCACTTCGCTTCCGGGGCGAACGAGGAAATCGCTGTTAACGACCGTCTGGTCAACAGCGACTAGAATATCTTCAGCAGAAAGTATATCGCGATCGATTGAAGCCTCTTTAAGCACCAACTCATCAACAAGCTGCGCGATCGTGATGCTCTCGGTCAATGGAAAGTCCAGCGCATCAATCGAAAGTTGTTCTTTCAGACTGGCAAAAAACAGAATTTTAATCATCTGCCTGCCAATCACCTGATTTTCCGCCGGATTTTGTCAACAGACGCACGCCGCTTATCGTCATACCCTTGTCCACTGCTTTGCACATGTCGTAGATCGTCAGCGCCGCAACGGATACCGCCGTCAGAGCTTCCATCTCAACACCGGTTTTACCACTGAGCTTGCACGTCGCATTAATTTTTACCAAATTTTCACCTAAGTCAGGCTGCAGTTCGATTTTGACGGAGCTGAGCGCGAGGGGGTGACATAAAGGAATGAGATCAGCGCATTTCTTTGCCGCCTGAATACCCGCAATGCGAGCGACGGCCATCACATCACCTTTCGCATGTTTACCATCGACAATCAACCTGAGTGTTTCAGGTTGCATATTTACTTCGCCCTCGGCGGTTGCCACTCGAAAGGTGACGTCTTTCTCGGTGACGTCTACCATCCTGGCATTTCCGTCGCCATCGAGATGGGTTAACTGGTTTGGTGTATCACTGTTGTTCATTCACTGCGTTCCATCAAGATTGCTTAAGCCCCCGCCTCAGTTGACTCAAAGTGAAGGCTTTCGCGCATTCTAGCCCACTTTTTCGATGGTAAAGAGCGATCGGAGTCTATGATGACCATTAAGATTTGATGTTCTGTCCGATGAACAGGGTTAACATGTCCACTTTCCCCGATGACTCGAGTAAAATACGCCGCAGCAGTTCAAGCTCTGCCCAAATTCTTCCTTTTCAGGTATCTCAACGTGCGTAATGTAAAAGCCTCGCCAGATACAGCCCAATCGGTCATCGATGCCCGCAAGGTCATCGTTGGTATGTCCGGTGGTGTCGACTCTTCCGTAGCCGCCCTTTTGTTGCAACGCCAGGGGTATGAAGTCGAGGGACTTTTTATGAAAAACTGGGAAGAAGATGACAACA
>CAXRCG010000046.1:0-7093 GCA_964228885.1 Pseudomonadales bacterium
CGATTATGATGGCTGGGCATGAAGCTGATGGCGTGTATTGGTTTGACAAGGAGCAAGTGCGCTTTACTACTAGTAAGTTCTACGAGCAGTCACTTCCGGGCTATGTGAACACGTTTAACAAACTGTTTGTTGATTCATTACCGCTTCTATGGGAGCACGACGCAGGAAGGTTTAGAGTTGATGATTATGCAGGTGAGTCTGATGACAATAGTCGTGTGAGTGGTCACGCGATTCGAGACGGAGATATAGATGAGTTAGGTGGTCGAATTTATGATTCGCCCTATCTCGATAAACTTACCTTCGAACTCGCTCGCAAACTCGTCACCGAGGAGGCGTTGGGACAAAAAGGGGTGACCGATGTACTGACGATATCCTTGTCTGCCAACGATACGGTCGGACATCAATTCGGTCCGTTTAGCGCTGAGTCTGAACACACCTTGCATGTCATCGATACCGAGTTGGCGATGCTTCTCGACTTACTTGATCAAACTGTTGGCGAGGATCGTTATATCGTTGTCTTGACGAGTGACCATGGGGTGGCGAATCTTCCTGAGTGGCAGTCTGAATTGGGTAAAAATCGCTGTCCGATTGAGGGCGGGCGTATTGGTTTGTACAGTTTTATTGGTGGTCTTTTGTTCGATATATACACTGAATATACAGCCCCTTGGGACTTGCCGACGGATCTTGTGATGTTCAGCGGCAGTCAGTTGTACGTTAATCGACCCTATTTGACGCAAAATCAGCTTGAATTTGATCAGGTCGTTTCTGGTCTAAGACATATTTTGGAAGGTAAACCTGGCGTAAGAAAACTGTGGACCAGACACGAAATTGAGAGCGTGCAGTCCAGTGAAGCACGATTGCTGCGTAATTCAATCGTTGAGGGTGCCAGTGGAGATTTATTCCTGCAGATGGAACAGGATTGTATTATTTCTAGTACCGGTACAACCCATGGGTCGCTGTATGATTATGACAGATCTATTCCGCTGGTTTTTTATGGTCAAGGGGTGTCGCCGGGGGTTGATACTACACCGGTAAACAGTATCGATATCGCACCAACGCTGATGGAGGTTCTTGGCATGCCCCTGCCATCAAACCTTGACGGAAAAGCATTGGACCTATCGCCCTGAGGCTTGTACCGGCGTCTTTTAGCGAGCAGAACTGCGTCGGATATTTTATCGATAGAAACGACAGCCATTAGCCCGTAGCATTTTAAATGCTTGCAGATTGAAGATTCGTTAATCAAGTCTATCGAAGTGATGGCAGAGGATACAGCAATGGCGTATTGTGAGGGCTTGGTTGGTGTAGAGATGGAAATGTCGTAGTGAAGGTGTAATCGCCGTGAATACGCAAAGCTGTGCGCCTTGTGAATAAGGCAATCTTAATCATAGCACCGGATGCTTTTTTTGAAATAACTGATGAGGATGAAAAAATGGGTGAAGCGTGGATTATTGACGGGGTTAGGTCTCCCCGGGGGCGAGGGAAAAAAGGTGCAGGCGGTTTGGCAGATGTGCACCCTCAGCGCGTGATGGCACAGGTATTGAATGGCTTAAAAGATAAAGTGGGTTTCGAAGTCGGTGATGTCGAAGATGTTGTTGCTGGTAACGGTTCCGGTACTGGCGACCACGCGCATGACATTGCTCGGTCTTCTGTACTTGATGCTGGCTGGCCTATCAATGTGCCAGGTGTGACGCTCCATAGATTCTGTGGTTCTGGCCAACAAGCTGTGACAATGGCGGCCATGGGTATTATGGCTGGTCAACAGGATCTGGTGATTGGTGGTGGTGTCGAATCAATGTCAAGGTATGCTCCAAACCACACCGACGGTTTTACTGCTAACAACAAGCATCTATTCGAACAGTATCCATTGATTCCTCAGGGTGTGTCTGCTGACCTCATCGCGACTCGCGAAGGTTTTTCACGTGAGCAGTGTGATGCCTATGCGGTGCGAAGTCAGGAGCGTGCAGCTGCATCAATAAAAGCAGGGAATTTTACTGACTCTATTGTTCCCATTTATCACAATGATGGACAGTTGGCGCTGGATAAGGACGAGCACCCTAGACCTGGCACGACGCTTGAAAGCATGGAAGGTCTAAATCCTTCTTTCGAAAAAATGGGTACGACGCTCTATGATGGTCATGACCGGACTTTTGACCAAATTTGTAAAGATGTCTATCCCGAGATTGACAGCGTGACCCACGTGCACCATGCAGGTAATTCATCTGGTGTGGTCGATGGCGCAGGAGCAATATTGTTGTCATCTCCTGGATACGCAAAATCTAATGGTTTGAAACCGAGAGCAAAGATTGTAATGACGGCAACTGCCGGTACAGAGCCTGTCATTATGTTGACAGCGCCGGGGCCGGCCGCAGAAATATGTCTTAAAAAAGCGGGCATGACAAAAGATGACATTGATCTGTTTGAGATTAACGAAGCGTTTGCTGCGGTTGTGCTCAAGTTTCAAAAAGATCTGGGCGTCGAAGATGACATTATTAACGTTGCAGGCGGGGCGATTGCCCTGGGTCATCCAATCGGAGCAACGGGTGCGATGTTGATCGAAACAGTACTTGGCGAGCTCGAGCGACGCGATAAGTCAACAGCGTTGATTGCAATGTGTACGGGCGGCGGTATGGGCACAGCAACAATTATTGAGCGTATCTAATACGACGGATAACTTGGGGGGTATTAATGAACGAGATTGCAGAAACCAGACAAGGAAAAGTGCAGGGTAAATTAAAAAACGACGTATTGTTGTTTGCTGGTATTCCTTACGCTGCTGCGCCGGTTGGCGAACTGAGGTTCAAAGCCCCCGTTGCACATGCGCCTTGGGCAGATGTTCGAAACGCGACAAAGTTCGGAAAACCTGCGCCTCAGCTTGCCACTGGTGGCATGACTAGCGCTGTGCCGGTTGATTGGGATGAAGACTGTCTTTTCTTAAATGTGCAGACGCCGGCATTGGATGACGGCAACAGACCAGTATTGGTATGGATTCATGGTGGTGGTTTCCGGACGGGACAAGGCGCGATACCTTGGTACGATGGTACCCAGTTCGTGCGAAACGGTAATATCGTGGTTGTTAGCATTAACTACCGGATGGGTGCGCTTGGCTTTGCAGATCTGTCTAGATTTGGTTCCGAATATGAAACATCGGGCGCAAATGGAATCCTAGATCAGGTGTTCGCGCTTGAGTGGGTGAAAGACAATATTCGAAGTTTTGGCGGAGACCCAGAAAGTGTAACGATAGCTGGAGAGTCAGCAGGAGCTTTCAGCGTGTGCAGTTTAATCGCTTCTCCAAGATCTCCTGGTTTGTTTAAGCGAGCGATCTCCCAGAGCGGTAGTGCGCAACATGCGCTGACAAAAGACGCTGCTGGGTTGGTAACTGATTCCTTCCTAAGAATGAGCGGGTGCGCCAACCCGGAGGAGTTGCAACAGCTTCCAGTTGAAGAGATCCTGCAACATCAAAAAACGCTTGATACGAAATTTTTGAGCTCAGATGAGTTGAATCAGGTGTCTCCATTTTACCCGGCAACGGGTAATTCCGTATTGCCAGATCTGCCTATCGAGCTTATCCGCGGCGGCGCTGGCGCAAGTGTTGATTTGCTGATTGGCACGAACAAGGACGAAAGCACCTTGTTCATTATGAATGCAGTATCGGATGAAAAATACCAAAGAGATGCAGCTCGGTTTGGCGCAGGTCCGGCATTGGTTGAAACATACAATCTCAATCATCCAAATGCTTCGGCCACGGAGCGAGCAGTTCAGCTTGGCACTGACTTTACCTTCAGGATTCCAAGTATTCGCGTTTGCGAGGCAAGATCCGAGATGAATTGTAACGATTGGATGTATCGTTTTGACTGGGAATCAAGGAATGGTTCTTTGAAGGCTACTCACGCCCTAGAAATTCCATTTGCGTTCGACAACCTCGGAAAGAGCGGTGTTGGCATTTTCCTTGGGCCAGGAGATATTCCGCAAAATGTGGCTGACAAAATGCATCAGTGCTGGATCAATTTTATTGTCGATGGTGATCCTGGTTGGCCCAAATACACGATAGATGACCGTATCAATATGAGGTTCGATACAGAATCTGAAGCAGTGGCTGATCCCGACACAGCCATTCGATCCGTATGGGAA
Organism: Pseudomonadales bacterium; assembly: GCA_964228885.1. Taxonomy (GTDB): domain Bacteria; phylum Pseudomonadota; class Gammaproteobacteria; order Pseudomonadales; family Azotimanducaceae; genus UBA4582. The sequence continues at coordinate 4,129 of CAXRCG010000046.1, forward strand.
GGTATTCGATAGGTAAGTTGCTCAGATGTAAGTGAAGAGCAAACAGGTGATAAAACAAATGTGAATGTTGATGTCCTTAAGCTGGACCTTGTTTCAGTACACTAGGTTTGTGATAGCTTTGGGATTATTCGAATATGGGTTGGCGTAGTGAGCCACTCAACCTGTTAATGAAAGATAATTTGTAAGAAAGCTTGAGAGATAGGAAATAATCAAAAGATGAATGGAATTGGCTGTTTTCTGGAGGGCCTTAAGCTTATCCGGCAACCTGGACTGAGACGCTACGTTGTAATACCCCTCGTAATTAATGTGCTGGTGCTCTCCGCCGCCATACTTTATGGCTTTAACCAATATGAAGCATGGATGGCATATGTGGATGAATCCTTGCCAGCATTTCTGTCTTTTTTGGGAGGTGTCGTGACTGTTTTGGGTATGGTTGTCGGGCTGGCGGTGTTGCTTTACACATTCACGATCGTTGCTAACATCATTGCGGCACCCTTTAATGCTTTATTGTCGGTCAAAGTAGAGGAAAAGATTACCGGTCAGATATTGACTAGCAATACGTCGCCGCACCTGATTCTCATAAGGTCAATCACACGTGAAATCAGCAAGTTATTGTATTACCTTCCCCGTTTGATAGTTCTGGTTGTGATTTCACTAATCCCGGGCTTGAATGCTCTTGCTCCTTTCTTCTGGATTGCGTTTGGTGCGTGGATGATGGCCGTTCAATACACCGATTATGCTGCCGATAACAATGAAATCAGTTTTTCCGAGCTCAGAAGCAGACTAAATTCGAACACGTTTCAGGCGTTATTTTTTGGGATGCCCGCATATTTTTTGTTAGCAATCCCTCTTATTAATTTGGTGCTGATACCGGCGGGAGTTGCCGGTGGTACTAAATTCTGGATTGAGCACCTGCGCTAACCAACAAAGAATATCGACAAGATGAACTGCAAGCTCGGTACAACGTAAATTTTGGCACTGAGACTTCGTATCTTGTTTTAGTAATACTCAATATCAAACCTGCTATGTTTCCTGTTGCTGTCTTTACGTCTTCTAGGAGATTTTATGCCACACAGCATGTAATGATGCAAAAAGCAGATAGTGTCTTTACGTCGCCCCGTTGAATCGAAGTTTTTTTGAATAGAAAAAACATTATCTAGATGCCCTGTTCAGCTCTTAATCTGAAACGTGGTATCGGCGTGTTATAGATAGGCATGGTTTGCAGGCTGAGCTCCTTTAAACCGAAATTGGTTTTGATTGGTTACTAGTGAATAAAGTGCTGTGTGAGCCCAAAGGCGATTGGCGCAATCGATATCAGCAATAAGAGCGCCATAACGATATTAAACACCCTGTGATAAAAGTTATTGCTGAGGAATCGCTTCAAAGTGATACCAAAAAAAAGCCAGATTCCAACGCATGGAAAAGTCACTAACAGGAATGCTGATGCGATAGAAAAAATTTGTAGGGTAAGATTTTTATCAGTTGTTGTGTAGGCTGCCATCGCGCCGGTTATCATGACCCAAGCTTTGGGGTTTACCCATTGGAAGAGTGCAGCGTTAAAAAAGGTCAGTGGGTGGCCTGCCTTTGTTTCTAAAGATGAAACCGGTGCAGTCGCTATAAGCCAAGAGAGATAAATCAGATACAGGGTGCCAAGGACTTTAATGACTTGGTGGATAACAGGATATTGTTCGAATATGATGCCCAGTCCCATGCCAACTGTTATCACCATGGCTGGAAAGCCAAGGCAAATTCCTAACAGGTGTGGAATGCTGCGTCTGAAGCCGTAGTTGAGACCTGACGCCATGATCATAATATTATTGGGCCCTGGCGTTATTGTTGCACTAAAAGCGAATAGCAGGATAGCGGGATATAGCGTCATTGTAGCTTTATACTGGTTGGGTCCACGAATTTTTTAGCGCGCCACAATGCCATGTTTTAAGCCAGAATACGACTTTCGTCAGTTTCGAATCAAAAATTGGCAGTGGGTCAAGTGTCTGCTGGCAACATGATACCACTCGCCGGTGCGAGTTTGCTTTGTCTCATCGTTCATTGTCAATTTTTAGCTCTCTTTCAGTAATCTCTCTGTGGGTGTAATCTTTAGGTTTTGGGCTTTAGGGTGCCCTGCATGTTATCAGTTGTTGGTGAAGTTCAGAGCTTTCATAATCCTAGATTAGATCTTAGTGCCGGCTACCCCGAGCATTTAGAAAAATTTGTCGATGTTAAAGAGACCGAATCTATTCGGACTGAGATCCGACTTTGGCCTGGATATGCGGAAACGCCATTAGTCCTACTCGGCAGTATTGCCAAAGTGCTTGGTATTGAAAAGATCTGGTACAAGGATGAATCGAAACGTTTTGATTTAAAGAGCTTTAAGGCATTGGGAGGCGCGTATGCCACAGCTCGGCAACTACAGAAATTCGTTTCACGCGAAACGAATAAAGTGATATCGATACAGGATTTGCTGGGTGGCAGATACGACAGCTTGACCCGTGACCTAGTGATGACCTGCGCTACGGACGGTAATCATGGGCGCTCCGTCGCCTGGGGATGTAAGCTATTCGGTTGCCGCTGCGTCATTTATATTCATCGTGAAGTTTCTACAGCGCGAGCTGACGTGATGGAAGCACTTGGTGCTGAGGTTGTGCGCATTAATGGCAACTACGATGATTCGGTTCGCCGCGCAGCGAAGGACGCAATTGTATTTGAACGAACGGTTATTTCAGATACAAGCTATCCAGGATATGTCGATATTCCTAGGGACGTGACCATGGGCTATACGGTCATGCTTGCTGAAATTGTCGACCAACTGGGAGGTGAAAAGCCTACCCATGTATTTGTCCAAGCTGGCGTGGGCGGGCTTGCTGCGATGGTATGTGGTTACTTCTGGCGCGTCTGGGGTGCTGCACGTCCAAGGATTGTTGTCGTTGAACCAGAAACTGCTAATTGTCTGCAGGAAAGTGCCCGC
>CAXRCG010000047.1:0-7734 GCA_964228885.1 Pseudomonadales bacterium
AGCAAAGCTCGTGAGGGGTGTTGCGAGGCGTCAGTTCGAACAATCATGTTAGTACCTGTGTCGTTTTTGCAAAACGCTGAGGCGCGCCTTTCCTTTTCTGCCATCATCTGAGGCAACATCGAGATATACGGCAACAACGTATCGGCTATGACGAAAGTGGAAGTTGATTTCATCGTTGTTGTAGAGCATGCCCTCGATTTCGGGTATTCGACGCACATCGCCATTGCTAAATTCAACGTGGGCAGCTTCTATTAGTACACGACGTTTCCTACCTTCCAGCTGAATAGTACGAACTCGCTTGTTGATATCGATGACTATTTCCTCACCTTCATACCCATGTCTTCCTGCTGGGGTGTAGAAGGTATCTATATTTTTCCAGACAAAATCACTTGGGTGCCCGTGATTGTGCCTGCTGGCACCAATGTAGTCGCTGTAAATCAGGCCAGTGGCCGGGTAGTAACTGCGACCAAAAGATCTGTGTTTCTTATGCCAATACTTCTTTCCCCCTCTGTTGCTGTGCCGCGACCTCTCATAATGCGCATTGTAAAAGCGCCGGTGTTCAGCAAACCTTCTTTTGGCCCATCTTTTGTTCGCGCGATTGCGGTCATGCCTTTGCGTGATGTGACCTCGATAATGTTCTCTGTTTCGAACATGATTTGGATGAAGGTCTCGTGGCTTGATATGTTGGCTTCTATGATCGCGCTTGTTGTTTGAGGCAAAAAGTCGGTCGCGTTTATTTTGTTTGTGTTGGCGCTGCGTTTTCCGCTGCCGTTGATTGATTTGGTGCTCAGGCTTGTTTGCTTTCTTATTTATCTGCACAGCACTTGGCGACTGGTCAGTGTCGCTGTTCGATTTGAACCTTCTCACTGCGAGATTTCTTTGTTCGCCATTACTCACTGGTTGGCGAATGTCTCTCCTATCGACATCCCGTTTTTTACTGCGTGCCTTCGCCCGACCATGTCGTGATGGCGGAAAATTGTTTCGTGGCTCATGCTTTTTATGTGAGCGCCTATCAAGGCGTCCGGGCATCTCCCTAGAGATATCTTGGTCTAGTCGTGGTTGTCTTTTTGACTCCTCGGCCGCTGCGTTAAAAGATAATGTTGTGGCAATTAACAGACCTGCCAACATCTTGATTTGAGACCATGCTGAATAGTCCAAAGCTGTCATTCTCATCATGCTTCTCCTCTGGAGGTTGAGAAACACTTTGCACCAGCGACCCTGAATTCTCTCTTAATGCTAAATTAACCCAATATGAATGCAGCACATGCAGGTGTGATAGTGCCCGGCACTATCTCTGAAAGGCAGGTACCTTTTCTTTCAAGCGTTTGAGTAGTTGCGGGGAAGAGCATTCTTGAACCACCGTGTGGTCGCAGTCCTGATCGAACTGGAACTGCTTTATACCTTTCAAAAGTGCGCGCGAAAGAGATTCTGTTGGTGCGACACCGGGCTCTAGAAACAGGTTTTTTATGATTAACTGTCGGTTTTTTCGATTGGCTTTGCTGTCCATACGACCGATGAGTTCGTCTCCCCATAAGAGGGGCAGCGTAAAGTACCCGTAACGGCGTTTTGCCTCAGGCACATAACACTCAATCAAATAGTCAAAGTTGAACAGGCGGCGGGTGCGCGACCGGTTAATCACCAGATTGTCAAATGGTGACAGGAACTTGACTCGATCACGGCTGACTTTTGCTGGGATAGAAGTCAGTGATTCTGCGAGCACTAAGTAGTCCTCACCCTGAACATGACAGTTTTGGATGATGCCTTCTTCCAGTAAGTTCTGAATCGCCTGAGCGTAATCTGGTTTAAAACTGTTACTCGTGAGCCTGCGGATTGTGGATTTTGCATAGGCAATATCACGCGCGGTTCCTATGCCCAGCGCCCGTAGCATTATGACAGTGTGATAGCGCACCCATTCGTCATCGGAGGGTAGTGTCGTATTGACTTGTTCAGATAAAACGCGCTCTGTAAGGTCGTATACTTTCTGGAAACCCTTTCGTTCCTTCACCATCAGTTCTCCGGAGAAAAAAAGAGTTTCCAGCATATGTTTTGCTGGTTTCCAGTCCCACCAACCGTTGGTTTTTTTACCCGGTTGTTGCGCGAAATCCCTTGCTTGCAATGCGCCCTCAGCATGAATTCTTTTGAGAATTTCGTTGACTAACTTTTTATCGCGGGGGCGGTTCGCAGCGAATCCCTGCATGATCGGGAGGTAGTATCTAAAATCCCGCATGGGTAAATAGGCTGCAGCGTGAGACCAGTATTCGAATACGCTGTTGTCTACAGCCTGCAGTGTGTGGAGCATTGATTCCTGATAACCTGGAATTCTGGTGTTCAGTACATGATGGTGCGCGCGCTGAATCACCGATATCGTATCAATTTGTACGTAATTCAATTGATGGATAGCCTCTGCTACCGCTTTTTTGCCTCGACCAAAACTCGCTTCACGCGCCAGGCCCTGGCTGTCGAGCACCAGTTGTCGGGCTGCTTTGGGTTTTAACTCAATAGTTTGGAGCATCAGAATCCTGTTATGTCGGCCGGTTTTTGTGCCGAAATGTACTGAGAACATGAACGCTAAACCGTCAATGATATGCTATGGTCCATGCCAAGTCTGCCTGTCCAAAACTAATTTTTAATTCAAGAGAACAACGTGTATGGCCAATGTCAGGGTTTTACTTGTTGACGGTTTCAATCTGATTCGACGTGTTTATGAAGCGAATCACCGGGAAGACACTGAAATCAATGATTGCATCGGAAGTTGTGTTAGATCCCTCACCCGAGCGCTGAATACCCACCGACCGTCTCACGCGGTCGTTGTTCTTGATAGCCATGAAATGACCTGGCGCCATATGTTGTACGACGACTACAAATTCGGCCGAAAACCGACACCCGAGGTCCTGATTAGCAATCTCGACATGTTCCGGCGTGCCTTCGAAAAGACAGGCGTAAGGAGCCTAGAGGTCGCTGGTTATGAGGCTGATGATGTTATTGCCACCCTCGCAGCTGGTGTTGCCAACAGTAGCGGAGACGCAATTATTTTGTCGACTGACAAAGGCTTCCTAAGCTTGCTCGATAAACATATCGAGGTTTACCACCACTTTGAACAGCGTTTTTTGACCAGCACAGATGTCAGGGTGAAATACGCGCTCAGGCACGATCAACTTATCGATTATTGGTCCTTGAGTGGTGACCCGGGTAATAATATCAAGGGGGTTCCCGGCGTGGGTAAAAAGACCGCGTTATTACTACTTGAGAAGTTTGACTCCCTAGACGAAGTGCTGGCCCAGGCTCGCGGTCTGGCGCAAGATCAGGCGGCAGATTCTAGTTTGGCCGTTTATCAGAAGTCCTTATCGAAGGTCCTGCAATTTGAAGATGAAGCAGTGAAATGCCGTTTGTTGCTCACACCTAAGCTCGACGTTGAGTTGGGAATAAATCTTAAGATATTTCGATTAGGGTAGTTAGTTATTTAATCCATATCCTTCACGCGAGAGTTTTCCGTCTCCGACGACCTGTCCTCCAGAGGCAGATAGAGTGTTAGAATAGAGCCCGCCTTAAATTGCCCTCTGGGGCATCTGTTTTACACGAAGAGAGAGATACAAACCTTGTCGATAATTACCTGTTTTAAAGCTTACGATATTCGCGGTCGCATTCCGGATGAATTGAACGATGATATTGCCTACAGCATTGGTCGTGCTTATGCCATGTTTCTGACACCAAAACGGGTGGTCGTTGGCCACGATATCCGGCTTTCAAGCCCAGCCATTAGTGAGGCACTGATTAATGGACTCAGGGATAGTGGAGTAGACGTTTTTGATATTGGGGTGTGTGGGACAGAGGAAATTTACTTCGCCACTTCTCATTTCAATATGGATGGTGGCATTGTTGTCACTGCGAGCCACAACCCAAAAGATTACAATGGTATGAAATTGGTCAGGGAGTCGTCCAAACCTATCAGCGGAGATACCGGTCTTCATGAAATTCAGCGGCTTGCTGAAGCGAATGACTTTGATGCCGTCGTCACCCGCGGAAAGCTCGAACCATTGGATCACAGGTCGGCATATATTGCACAACTGCTCAGCTATGTTGATATCGCGACGTTGCCTAAATTAAAGGTAGTTGTTAACGCCGGAAACGGCGGCGCGGGGGCCGTGATTGACAGGATTGAGCAGTTTCTGCCAATTGAATTCATCAAGGTGCATCATGATGCCAATGGTCATTTTCCGAATGGCGTACCTAACCCGTTACTCGTTGAAAACCGGACCCCCACAACTGCTGCGATCGCTGCCCACGATGCAGATTTAGGTATCGCGTGGGATGGTGACTTTGATCGATGCTTCTTCTTTGATGAGAACGGTCGATTCATTGAGGGGTACTACATTGTTGGATTGTTAGCTGAATCATTTCTGGAAAAAGATGTCTCAGCAAAAATTGTACACGACCCAAGGTTAACCTGGAACACAATAGACATTGTTGCGAGCAAGGGTGGAGAGAGCATTCAAAGCAAAACGGGTCATGCATTCATCAAAGAGAGAATGCGCGAAGAAGATGCGACCTATGGCGGTGAGATGAGTGCGCATCATTACTTCAAAGATTTTGCTTATTGCGACAGCGGAATGGTACCGTGGCTTCTTGTTATTGGTCTGATGTCCAAGCAGCGCGCAACGCTCTCATCGCTTGTGAATGAGCGCATGAAAAAATTCCCCGCCAGCGGTGAGATCAACCGCAGGTTGACTAACCCGCAAGCTGCCATTGATAAGATAGAAGAAAAGTATGCAGGGAGTGCAATTGACGTTGAGCATACCGATGGTTTAAGTGTCTCTTACAAGGATTGGCGGTTTAATCTCAGAATGTCAAATACCGAACCTGTTGTTAGGTTGAATGTCGAGTCGAGAGCTGACGTGGCATTAATGGAGTCAAAAACAGCGGAGTTGCTACTTCACTTAGGCGGCGAAGTTTTATGAGTTGGATGGGAAAAATACTCGGTGGTAGTCTTGGGTTTGTTTTTGGCGGACCGATAGGGGCTGTGTTCGGCGCGGCGCTTGGTCATCAGGCGTTTGACGCTAATAGCCGCAGCGGCACTCTTAGCGGGCTTGAAAATAAACAGGGTATTTATTTTGCTGCAACTTTTTCCATGCTCGGTAAGTTGGCAAAAGCCGATGGTAAGGTGAGTCAGCAGGAGATCGATGTTATTGACCGCGTTATGCAGGAGAACCTGCGTTTGCCCGAAGATGCGCGCCAACTGGCAATAAATATCTTTAATGCAGCAAAAGATGCTGACCATGCCTTCGAGGATTATGCCCAACAGTTTTACGATGAGTTTGGTCGCTCAGAAGTCGTATTGGTTTCGATCATCGATCTACTCCTCGTCGTTGCTTATGCCGATGGCGAATTACATGCATCAGAGGAAGCCATGATCAAGAGTGCGGTCCATATATTTGGGCTGGACACGCAATATGCACAAATCAAGGGTCGTTTCACTGGTCAGGGTCAGATCGATGATGTTAACCAGTGCTACCAGATTCTCGGGTGTCATGAGGAAGACGAAACAGCCACCATTAAGCGAAAATACCGAAAGCTAGCGATGGAATATCACCCCGACAGGATTCAAGCGAAAGGTATGACCCCCGAGCTTGCGAGTGCCGCCGAAGAAAAATTCAAGGACATTCAGCATGCCTGGGATGTCATTGAGAAGCACCGCAAGTAATTTTTTAGGGCTACAAAATGAAGTTGAAGATGTTTTGAGTAGCTGCTGTGAGTGGTCAATTGACGAAGAGATTAAGGTCAATGGGGTTGCCATATGATCGATTCGTCGACAAGGTTAATATCTTTTAGGCCGCAAAATGCCATCGTTAGGTCTAGTTCGTGTGATATCACCTCCAGGCACCTTGTTACACCTTCCGCGCCCATCGCACCAAGCCCGTAGAGAAAAGCACGCCCGATCATCGTGCCCTTGGCCCCGAGTGCTATGGCTTTAATCACGTCTTGACCGCTTCTTATACCACCGTCCATCCATACTTCGATATTTTCACCCACTCGGTCGACAATTTCCGGTAAGACATCGAGGCTAGCAGGGGCGCCATCAAGTTGACGGCCCCCATGATTTGACACGATGAGCGCATCGGCACCGCTCTTTACAGCTAATTCAGCGTCGTCTGCATCCATAATGCCCTTAAGTACTAGCTTGCCCCCCCATTGATCTTTGATCCATTGCACATCTTCCCAATCAAGTGTGGGATCAAACTGCGAGACAGTCCACTGTGCCAGGTTGCTCATGTTTTCGAGCCCTTTAACATGCCCCACAATGTTGCCGAAGTTTCGTCTTTTAGTACCTAACATCCCTATCGCCCAGCGAGGTTTTGTCGCTATGTTGATGAGGTTGGTGAGGGTTGGTTTTGGTGGCGTCGACAGACCGTTTTTTATGTCTTTGTGACGCTGCCCCATTATCTGAAGATCAAGGGTGAGGACAAGGGCAGAACACCCAGCATCTTTCGCGCGCTGGATTAAACGAGAGATGTAATCTTTATCTTTCATAACATAAAGCTGGAACCAGAATGGAGACGTAGTGTTTTGAGCGACGTCCTCAATAGAACAAACACTCATTGTTGAAAGGCAGAAGGGCACGCCGAATTTTTCTGCGGCTAGCGCCGCGTGTATTTCCCCGTCAGGATACTGCATACCGGTCAGCCCTGTTGGCGCAAGCGCAACAGGCATCGCCACATCTTCACCGATCATCTTTGTCGAAAGGCTTCTGCCCGCCATATCGACCAGAACCTTTTGGCGCAATTTGATTCGGCTGAATGCGGCCTCGTTATCCCTGAAGGTGCTTTCAGTCCAGCTACCGGATTCGGCGTAATCATAAAACATCCTAGGCACACGTTTCTTGTAGAGTTCTTTAAGATCTTCGATACAGGTAATGGTCATAGAAAGGGCGGTGATAGTAAGTTGTCATTAAATCCACTTCGGCAGCTGTTAACGCTGCCGCTGTGTGCTCTGTTTGGCAAATGTCATATTCCGAATATTACATAGATAGAATACTGGTTGTCATTACGTGATACTCTTTTACCGTTCGCAAATTGATATTCAATGAGTAGTTTTTATGAGCAAGACGAGTGATTTGATCCCCCTTAACTTTCACTATCGAAAGGAAGCAGAGATGCTAGATCGATCGGCGGAATTTTATCAACAAATGAAGTCAAGACGCACGGTACGCGACTTTTCCTCAAGAAACGTTTCACGGGAAATCATCGAGAATTGCCTACGTACAGCCGGAACGTCTGTGAGTGGTGCTAACTTGCAACCTTGGCATTTTGCGGTTGTCTCGGATCCTGCTATCAAAAAGAAAATTCGTGTGGCAGCAGAGAAAGAAGAAAAGCTTTTTTACGAGGAGAAAGCACCTCAAGAATGGCTCGATGCCTTGGCTCCGCTTGGAACTGATGCAAACAAACCTTTTCTCGAAACAGCGCCTTATTTAATCGCTATTTTTCAGAAACGGTTCGGCGAGACGGCTGACGGCGATAAGGTAAAACATTATTACGCAACCGAGTCAGTTGGCATTGCAACTGGGATGTTGATTACGGCGCTGCATGAAGCGGGGCTCGCAAGCCTCACGCACACACCGAGCCCGATGGCTTTTTTGAACAAAATTTTGGACCGGCCGCGCGCCGAGCGCCCCTTCTTGCTGCTTGTCGTCGGATATCCCGCCGACGATGCTGAAGTCCCTGATATCGGCAAAAAGCAACT
>CAXRCG010000048.1:0-76780 GCA_964228885.1 Pseudomonadales bacterium
ATTGTTGGCCAAGACACAGACGGCGCTGTTACGCCTGAAGACTTAGGCATGGAATGGGCAATAGCCAGGCGCAAAAAATTTAGTTTTGTCGGTAAGCGAGGTATGGCTCGGGAAGATTGTCAAAGAGCGCAGCGAAAACAGCTGGTTGGGCTTTCCCCGGTCGACCCCAATGTTGTCTTGCCTGAAGGTTCTCAAATTGTTTTTGAGAGACCGACACAACTTCCGGCGAATATGGTCGGTCACGTGACCTCTAGCTACTTTAGTACGACCCTGAATAAGAGCTTTGCCTTGGCGCTGGTGAGAGGTGGGCTTGATCGCCAAGGAGAAACCGTTCAAGTATCCATTGGACCTGATAAATGGATGGCCGCGGAAATTTGTTCCACGGTGTTCTATGATCCAGCAGGGGACCGACAAAATGTCTAATGCCGATGCATATGCTGTGATGCAGCAGCGCCCTGAAATTTCAGGTCTAGCGAGATCTGTATTGGCTGATGTCGACAACAGCCAGATCTCGGGCGTGAATCCCGTGCTGCTCAATGAAGTTCAATGCGGACATATTGTGATTCGCGGTTCGGAAAATGTCTTAAAGGATGTTTTGCAGTCCCAACTGGAATTGGCTTTGCCAACGGAACCACTGACCTGCTATCAAAATGACGCGGCGTGTATCCGCTGGATTAGCCCCGATGAGTGGTTGGTCACAGTCGCCGAGGGTGAGACCCATAGCATCGAGGTTAAGCTGAGGAATGCAGTTGAGGGCCATGCTGCGATTGTCAATGTATCAGGTGGTCAAACCTTGCTGCAGCTTGCAGGAGAACATGCAGAGGAAATTTTGATGAAGTCAACGCGCTATGACGTGCATGAATCGAATCTGACAGTTGGCAAAGTTGTGACGACAACGTTTGCCCAGACTCAAGTTGTGTTACGTCGGCTTAACGCTAACAGTTTTGAGTTAGTCGTGAGGCGAAGCTTCGCAAATTATGTGTTTGCGTGGATAAGAGACGCTGCCGCTGAATTCGGGCTCGATATAAACTGAAACGCTTGAATTATACTCAGCAGCGGCGTTAATCGCGCTTTTTCCGGCCACGCCGTTTTCGCTGGGTAACGTCGCCTTCTGCTGCTTGGGCTGGCTTGTTAACCACTTGAAACAGGTGTACGAACGGGTCGGTTTTGTGCGGTATAGCCATGGCGTCGACGAAATAGGCCTGAAACTCTGCAGCAACTGCCGTTTCGATTTTTTCGATTTGTCGCACCACGGTTTGGATTTCCGCGCGAGCAGCATCATTAAGTAACGCAATGCGGGCACCGGTACTGGCAGCATTACCGACAGAGGAAACCTGCGCCAGCGCACAATCAGGGATCAACCCGAGCAACATGGCATACTTAGCGTCAATGTTGCTACCAAAGGCACCCGCAATTTTGATTTCGTCGACACAATCGGTGGGGAACCTATCCATTAGCAATTTTACCCCTGCGTATAACGCCGCTTTCGCCAACTGAATTTGGCGCACGTCGTTCTGAGTCACGCTGACTTTCACATCCCCTTCCGTCAGGAGGAATGAAAAAGTACGGCCATTACTGAGTATCCGGTCACACTCGGCCTGGCGCGTTGCTTGGATCACGCCGTCTGACGACAACACGCCAGCTAGGTACATCTCTGCAACCGCTTCAATAATACCGGAGCCGCATATGCCAGTGATGCCGAAGTTCACAATGGAATCGGCGAAACCTGGCTCATCGGACCAAAACTCAGAGCCGATCACACGGACCCGGACATCTAATGTCTTCGGATCAATGCGCACTCGTTCAATTGCCCCGGGCGCTGCGCGCTGTCCGCAACTAATTTGTGCGCCTTCAAACGCTGGACCTGTAGGGCTGGAACAGGCGAGTAATTTTTTTTGATTACCTAGGACAATTTCTGCGTTGGTGCCGATATCAATCATTAAGCTAAGTGATTCACCCTTATAGGGTTGCTCTGAAAGCAACACAGCCGCCGTATCGGCGCCGACATGGCCGGCAATACAAGGTGGCAGGTACAAGCGCCCGCCGGGATTGATTTGCAAATCAACCTCGCGCGCAGATATTTCTATTGCATCGTCTGTCGCCAGAGTAAATGGCGCAAAGCCAAGCGGTGAAGGATCAATGCCTAGCAACAAATGATGCATAATCGGATTACCGGCGGCGACCATGCTCAAGATATGGCGTTTATCGATGTTTGCTACTTCAGTCGCTTCGTCAATAAGATTGTTAATCGCTTCCCGAACAACTTTAGTCATTTCAACCGTACCTTCAGGATGCATCTGCAGATAAGACACCCGACTCATTAGGTCCTCACCAAACCGAATTTGCGGATTCATGCTGCCAACTGAGGCGAGCACATCACCACTGCTCATATCCGTTAGGTGCAGAGCGATGGTGGTGGAACCTATATCAATAGCGAGCCCAAAGTATTGGTCTTTGAAACCAGAAAAAACAGCGATGACTTTTTGTCTATACCCGTCGTTGCTAATGGCCACCGTTAAGCTGTTCTTACCGTCGATCAAAGCTTGGTGGATCATGACAAATATTGAATCATCGACGGTTAGATTTGTTAGTTGCCATTGATTTTCTAGGGCTTGCAGCATACGTCTGATATCACTGATGCTGTGTTCCATTTCGTCTTCCGGCACTTCGATATAGTGCAAGTGAATATTGGGGTCTAGACTGATGTCACGCTGTTCTGCATCTTTCCGCACGACCTGTTTATGTACTTGAGATTCTGCAGGCACATCGATGACCAAAGGTCCCTCAATGAGGGTATGGCAGCTTAAGCGGCGACCGACCTCGAGAGGAGTTTTGCGTTCCGAGTATTTGAGTTCCGTTTGTGAGATCGGTGATAAGTTCGAGGGTGAAGACTCGATGCCGTGTTTTGCGAAAGAGCCGCTAGAACAGAGGATTTGGCAGCGGCCACACAAACCGCGGCCGCCACATACGGAGTCAATGTCGACACCGAGTTGACGGGCAGCTTCGAGTAATGGCGTGCCGATTTCAAACTCGCCGCGGCGCCCGGAAGGTGTGAAGACTACTGAGACCACTTATGAGTGCACCAATGCACTTAACTAAACACGACGTCGGCGTCGAGGGCGTTCCCCGCGCGAAGCTGATTGGCCAAGAAGGGGGTCCCGATATTGCGTGATCCAGCGGGCACAGTCGGGATCGTGTCCCATCATCACATCCGCACCAAGAATGGCTTGGACAACTTCTGGGTGCAAAGGGTTGGTAATTGCTGAGGTCATACCTGCAGCTATCGCCATCGGTAAAAACGCCGCATTAATGCCGTTGCGATTCGGCAGACCAAAGCTGACGTTAGAAGCGCCGCAAGTTGTGTTTACTTTGAGTTCTTCGCGCAGTCGACGCAGCAGATGCATGACTTGACGACCTGCCGTATTAATGGCGCCGATAGGCATGACAAGCGGATCAACTACGATGTCAGCGCTCGAAATGCCATGATCTGCGGCACGTTCTACGATCTTTTTAGCGACCTCGAAGCGGACATCTGGATCCTCTGAAATACCCGTTTCATCATTCGAAATGGCAACAACAGCAGCGCCATGCTTAGCGACAAGAGGTAACACTGTTTCGAGTCTATCCTCTTCGCCCGTCACTGAGTTCACCAGTGCTTTACCTTGATACACGTCAAGACCTGCGGCTAGCGCCTCCACGATAGACGAATCAATCGTCAACGGAACATCTGTCACGCCTTGCACTAACTGAATCGCTTTTGCCAGAATCGCTGGCTCGTCAGCCAAAGGAATGCCGGCATTAACATCGAGCATTTGTGCGCCAGCGGCGACTTGAGCGATGGCGTCTGCCTCGACTCGGCTAAATTTACCAGCCGCCATTTCTGCCGCAAGAATCTTTCTACCCGTGGGATTAATTCGTTCGCCAATCAACACAAATGGGCGGTCAAAACCGATGACCACTTCTCTCGTTGCCGAACTGAGGACTGTATCTGTCATGTAAACTCTCCAGTGTTCGTCTCTCCAGCGGCTGAATTGCCGTGGTTTTTAATCAGGAAGTCTAGATCCTGATCCGTGAATTGATTCTCTAAATTGATAGCGATTTCGGTTATCAGTGACTCGACATCAGTAGTGGCTTCGAGCGGGGTGGTGGTGCGGCGCCAGTCCTTCAAATACAGATCTGAACTGCCCTTCCCCGCGCGCATGGCAGCACGGTCAATGGCTGCCTGGAAGCGATGGGATAACTGGTGTTTCGTTCTCACTCGACCCTTATTGATGATGATTTGCGAGGGGATGTCTCGCCAATAAATCGATATCAGTTTCATACGACGCACCACTTGATAGATTGTTCAAGTTCACCGTAGCCTGCAGGTATGTGGCTGAACTTCAGTTCAAGGAACGTCGCTGCTGCTTCTGCTGCTTCAAGAAGATCCGGCTCGGACACCTGCGACAGATAGTTCAGGCGCTGATAGTTACTAAAATAGACGTCGACTAATTCCGGATGCACATCAAGCTTTAATGGCTTTAAAACCATGGTCTCGAAATGGCGCACCAAAAAATCCGTTAACCAAAACGTACCCGGTTGGGCTTCCATCATCGTCTCGTACCGATCAGCGCCTGCGAACGAAGAGAAGCAGTGAGGTCCCGAAAGTCGGCTGACATTACTTTCCTTCGCTATTAACTCGTCGATCTTTCCAGCAGTCCCACAGTCAGCGTAGCCCACCAAAATGCGATCGTACTTGCCTCTGGCAGCTTCAAGCTTTTCTGCTAGGCGAGCAGGAATTTCTTGCGGTCTGTTGTGCAATGACGCACTTAAACATTCGACATCAAGATGCCACCAGTGATTGCTCAACTTCAACTGAATAATTTCTCGAGCGAGCGCGCCACACGCGATGATCAGACAACGATCAGCCATTAGCCGCATGCTTGTCATTCATCAACCGAGTGGCCTGATCAGCAGCATCTGCAGCATCGCGACAATAGACGTCCGCGCCAACTGCCGTACCGAACTCCTCATTTAGCGGCGCGCCGCCCACCATGATGATGTATTGATCACGAATATTTCGGCTCACCATTTCGTCAACGACCACTTTCATATACGGCATCGTAGTGGTTAACAAAGCCGACATACCGAGAATATCCGGTTCGTGTTCGAGGAGTGCTGCTAGGTACTCTTCCACTGAATTGTTAATGCCAATATCAACGACCTCAAAGCCGGCCCCCTCCATCATCATCCCAACGAGGTTTTTACCAATGTCGTGTATATCACCTTTGACGGTACCAATGACCATTTTTCCGATGGGTTTTGCTCCGGTTTCCGCGAGCAGCGGTCGAAGGATTTCCATTCCGCCTTTCATTGCGTTAGCAGCCAGCAGGACTTCTGGTACGAACAGAATCCCATCACGGAAATCTACACCCACTATTTGCATGCCACCTACGAGTGCGACATTAAGTACCTTGTCCGCCGTCCAGCCACGTGCCAATAGAATTTCGGTTCCCTCAACAACTTCCTCTCGAAGCCCGTCGTAGAGATCATCGTGCATCTGTTCGACCAACTCAGTGTCATCCAGATCATTGAGATTCAAATCTTCTTCGGTATCTTCCGTCATTTGGTCTTCCTCAGTAACTCTGGTCGGGCATGCTGTCTTTGCGCTGCTGCATGTACGCAAGCAATGCTTCATCGACAGCTTGATCTAAAGGTGGCGCTTCATACGAGGCGAGCATTTCTTTCCAGATAGTGTTAGCTCTAACCTCCGTGTCCTGGCAACCGTCTTCTTGCCACTGCTCAAAACTGTTGTTGTCAGCAACGGTCGAGCGGTAAAAGGCATGTTCGAAATTTGCTTGGGTGTGAGCCGCACCAAGAAAATGTGCGCCCGGGCCTACTTCACGGATGGCATCCATTGCTTGGCCGTTTTCCGACAGGTCAACTCCGTGCAGCAACACAGCAATCATATTGGCTTGATCTGTATCCATGATGAATTTTTCATACCCCATCACCAAACCGCCTTCTAACCAACCAGCGGTATGTAACATAAAATTCACCCCAGCCAGTGCGGCGGTTTGTAAGGTGTTCGCAGATTCATATGCCGCCTGCGCATCGGGCGTTTTTGATCCGCACAGACCACCACCAGATCTAAACGGCACCTTCAGCCGACGGGCTAGTGCTGCCGCGCCGTAAAGCACTAAGCTGGGTTCTGGTGTGCCGAAAGTAGGCGCCCCTGATTGCATGGATATGGCACTTGCGAAAGTGCCGAACACCACAGGAGCACCGGGTCGGACGAGTTGTGTATAAGTCATGCCAGCTAATGCCTCGGCAAGAATCTGAGTCAGCGTACCCGCCACGGTGACGGGCGACATTGCGCCAGCGAGGATAAAGGGTGAAATAACTGTCGCCTGATTGTTTTCGGCATAGACTTTCGCCGCGCCGAGCATCGTGGCGTCGAACGTCATTGGCGAGTTTGCGTTGATCAAACTTGTCATCACCGTATTTCGATCAAGAAAACCTTCTCCGAAAAGGATGTTCGCCATATCGACTGAATCTTGCGCACGATCCGGATGCGTCACTGAACCCATAAAAGGTTTGTCAGAGTATTTCATATGGCTGTAAACCATATCAAAATGACGTTTGTTTACCGGCAGATCGACGGGTTCACAGACTGTACCACCAGAGTGATGCAAGCCAGCGCTCATATAGGTAAGTTTGACGAAGTTACGAAAATCTTCGATGGTGGCGTAGCGTCTACCGCCATCCAAATCCCGAACAAAGGGTGAGCCATAAGCGGGCACGAGGACTGTTCGGTCGCCCCCAATAATGGTAGTTCGCGCTGGATTGCGAGCATGCTGGGTATATTCTGAAGGCGCTGACGCCATGACGAGTTGACGGCACAGGCCACGGGGAAACCTCACTCTCTCCCCGTCGATATCGGCCCCGGCTGCGCTTAGTAACTCAAGTGCAGCCGGGGCTTCACGAAACTCGATGCCAACCTCTTCGAGCAGCGTGTCAGCGTTATATTCGATAAGCTCCAGGGCCTCTTGATTGAGTATCTCGAAGCACGGGATTTTCCGCTCGATAAAAGTAGAGGTTTCAACTGCAACGGAGGATTGGCGTGCAGCTACTCGATTTGCTCTGCCACCTGATCGTCTTTTTCTAGCGCCGCTCATGCGCTCACACGCAGATCTTTAGACACAGGCAATGCCCCACTTTCTATTAGAGTACACAGCCAAATAGTGGGTTATGAGCAGATTGTATGCATGCAAATTAACGACATGTGAAAACGTATAAACGACACACTCGGCACGCAATCGCGATTGCGTTAATTGACCCACCAAAGCATCACCCAACCAAGGTCGGCAAATTTCAAATTAACATCAGCAATCGCTTGACCCGACCATTCGTGGCAAAAGGCGGGCTTTATCCCCATTTCTTTATTGCAGAACCCAGCTAAGCACCGGAATCGAATCAATCACCGCTAAATTGACGCAAAACAGCCTTAAACGGCGCGGCAATGTCACTATCTGGCCGGCTGAAAATTGTCTCCCGGATTGCTCTACAATTATTGATCATACTTGCGCTTCATTCGACACAACTCGCCGCGAAGATCGCGGTCTGGCGATGGGCCACCAGATCATGATTGCCGAAAGTGGTACTATTAACTTTGACAATCAAAAAATGGCAACGAGCGCTTCACCCTGATTTGTTGAATCTCCCAGAAAACAAACAAGGAATTCATGATGACTACAAACGTTTTTGCTTCTGCTAATCAGATACTCCCGAGCGTTATCAACCTACGAAGAAAGATCCACGCTAATCCTGAACTAGGTAACCAGTTGCCTGAAACAACAGCTGCGGTATTAAACGAACTGTCTGACCTTGAACTAGACATTCGTGCGTCAAAAGAAACAACCAGTTTTATAGCAACGCTAAAAGGTGAAGGAAATGGGCCTCGCATCCTGCTTCGAGGAGACATGGATGCCCTGCCCATGCCCGAAGATAACGATTTGTCTTTCGCCTCTCGAAACAAAAACAAAATGCACGCCTGCGGCCATGATGCTCACACCGCCATGCTGGCCGGAGCGGCTAGGCTGCTCCACGAAAATAAAGAACATGTAAATGGCACCGTCGACTTCTTTTTCCAGACCGGAGAGGAAGGCCACTATGGCGCCAAGGTCGTACTCGATGAAGGATTGTTAGAAGCGCCATATTCACCAGACGCCATTTTTGCGCTACACATCACACCACTGATGGACAGCGGGAAATTTACGGGCAGACCCGGCCCTATTCTCGCTGCTGCAGATACCTGGAAAATAAAAGTGACTGGCAAAGGCGGCCATGCTTCTATGCCGCACGATGCGCTAGACCCAATACCCGTTGCTTGTGAAATCGTCCAGGCGCTGCAGCACATGGTTGTCAGCAGAATCAACGCCTTCAATCCTGTCGTATTAACCACCACAAAGATTGAAGCCGGCACAACCAGCAATGTGATTCCCGAGTCGGCAGATATGCTCGGTACGTTGCGTTCTACATCAGAGCGTTCCAGAGCAAAGGCACACGAAGGCATTAAACGGATCGCAACACAAATCGCCTTGGCGCATGAAATGGAAGCCGAAGTCGAACTGTCACTAGGGTACCCAGTGACGGTTAACCATCCTGAATTTGTTGACTTTGCTCGGGGAACACTGGAACAACTTTTCGGCGAGGATGCTTATATACCCATGAAGACACCCATGATGGGCGCGGAAGATTTTTCATACCTGCTAGAACGGTGGCCTGGTGCAATGTTTTTTCTCGGAGTAAAACCTGAAGATCCGTCATTGGCTGCACCTTGTCACTCCAATCGAATGATATTAAACGAAGAAAGTATGGCCTACGGCATAGCAGCACACGCAGCGATTGCCATGAACTACTTGAATCAGCAGAGAACATGAAACGGCATTATACCTGTGGTCGCCCTTATCACCGCTCCTGCCTATTGCAGCTATTGACGATCCGGATAATCACCCAAGGAAAAATGGAATCACACGGGCGTTCTCATGAGCTGTTGCGCAGATCCTAGGAACCATTGTTGCGCCAGAGATCATGCAACTTCGGCGTCCAGCGGTCCCGAGAAAATTAATCATTGCTATCAGATGTCGATAGCTTGTTTTCCGGTCCTAAGTTCACGCTCCGTCGCTCTCTGGTCAAGCCATCTAACTGTTCTTTCAAGTCCACCAAATGGAAAAAGATGCAGCCCCTTTAACCGTCTGCTGACATGGTTACCACACAGCTCGTAAAGCTCTTTCAGCTGATCGTCCGGATTCCATAACTTCATCAACCTCCTAGAATTCCGGTTAGTCAGCATCATTTTTACGGAAGTCGCTACACCACAACGCGCGGCGTAGCGCATCAGGCTAGCAAGGCTGGATGGTCCCGCGAGGCCCACCCGGATAGACATGAAGTCAAAGTCTTCTTCCCAAGCATCTAGCCAATTTGCGAAGTTCGTCATGTCGAAGACAAACTGGGTAACCAACCACATATGGACGTCTTTCTCTTGAGCGTAAGCTTTTTTTATTTCCAGCGCAGATCTAACATCTGACTCACTGGCGTGTAAATGTCCGTCAGGATGAGCCGCGACACCCAGATGAATAAAACCATGTTTTTCCAGCAGCCCGGAACTCAGCACATCGAGCGTGTCGTGATACGGACCTCGATGTGCGAGCGGATCACCTGCTATCAGCATCAGACGATCACATCCTGTCTCTGACAATTCATGGAGCCACTCATCCAGTTGGCTGGCATTGGGCACTGAGCGTGCTGCAAGGTGAGGTGTTGCAACCATCCCTTCAGCCTGTATTTTTTTGGCGGCTGTTACAGAGAGATTTAGATCATCGCCATGAAGGAGGGGTAGATAGATCTCAGTTCCTTCGGCGAAAAGCTTCGTCAGCGATGGCGCTTGGATAATCTGAGCCGGCAGCACCTCTATCGAAGCAGAATGCTTAAGGTCATCGTTTGCCTTAAAGTCTGCGCCACGATGAACAGGGACTCGATCAGCGTCGGTAACCGGCGAAGGTTTTGATTCGGGTTCCATGACTCGTGTCTCCTCACCCTGCGCTGCACACTTGAACAAGGCCGATTTGACACGTAAATCTCTAGACGGGCTTGCTTTTTTTCGACAAAGTTTTACGTCAAAACGTCAACCATTGAACACTATCCACAAAGCATCTATTCGCGAATCACAGGGGATAAAAAATGCTCTTACACCGCATAAGCCATCATGCGTATCGCAGGCAAGCTGAGCATGGGTCGACACAGCTCATAGCACAACCAAGTCACAAGCAAACTAACCAACCTAAGAAACCTCCGTACACGGCCTCTCTTAGGTGCTGCCTCTATGAGGACCTCAACCCTGCTTACGGACTACCAGAACTTGGTCTCAACCATCAGCATCAAAGACATGCCTGCGGCAGCGCCAGAAACAAACAAGTTCCAGTCTCGATGCTGAACATTGAGGAAGCGCATAACGAAAAAAGCAATCGACAAAATGATAGCAACGATCATCAGTTGTCCAAGCTCAATGCCAATATTGAAACCCAGTAGAGGAATAAACACTGAGCCTTCTCCCATCAATAGCGCGCGGAAATAGTTCGAGAAACCCATACCGTGAATAAAGCCGAAGAACAATGCCATAAGGTAGATGCGCCGCACTTGTGACTGACTAGGTTGCGCTGGGTGATTGATCACGTTTTGAAGCGCAGTGAGCAGAATGGTAACGGGAATCAGAAACTCGATAATGTCTGAAGGAATACTCACAACATCAGTCGATGCCAAGACTAAAGTCGCACAATGTCCTACTGTAAATGCTGTGACGAGAATAACGATATTACGCCACTGCTCTAGCCGATAGACCGCACACAATGCCACCAAAAAAAGAATATGGTCGTATCCAGCGAGGTTGGAAATGTGTTCAAAACCAATTTGTAAATAGAACGGTAATGATTGCATAGCTTCTAATAAATCAACTGATGAACAGGCGTTTTCTTGTTGAGCATTAAACTTCGTGAGTCATCGTCAACATGAACATAAACAACATTGCTCTGATCAAAAAAGAGATCGGTGAAAACGGCGTTCTTAATCTCAAGAGACGTGATCTTTTCATGCGATGGATAGCTAAAAGTTAATCCAAGGGCTGTATTATCACCCTCTCCGTTTAGGTCCATACTGTTTATCCGCAGCGCTAATTGCCTTCCATTGGCTTTAATGTAAAAGAAGCGATTGAGATAACTCAATAACATACCCTCTGCGTGAGGTGCTTCATGCGGCTGCCCAAGGCCTAGTTCATTATTGTCCGGATCAAATACTAGCGCCTCGTTTACGTCCATGAGGAACAATCTCAGCTCAATGGTTAGCATTTTGTCCGCAGACGCATATTCGACTTGGCACAGTGACAACCTGAGCGGATGCGCTTGTATGTCGACACAAATCCCCAGCAGAACAAAACAAAGCGCGATGCACTTTCTAGCTTTCATCAGGCAGCAGCTTTCGAAGCCTTTTGTTCTGCTAGCGCTCGCACTTCACGGAAGACTCTTAGCAGATTGCCACTCCATATCTTGCCGATCTCTTCCTCAGAGTATCCGCGGCGCACTAATTCGATGGTGATATTCATCACCTCGCTGGCGTCAAAAACCCCTTCAATGCCGCCACCCCCATCGAAGTCGCAACCGATACCAACATGGTCAATACCCGCTACCGAGACGATGTGATCGATATGATCTGCAGCATGCTGAACCGTCGCAGGAGGATTTGGAAACTTCTGATTAATCTCATTTAATGTCCGGCGCATTGCAGCTCGATCGTCATCTGTCATTTCGCTAGGTGGCTTCATGTTTGCGCGGGCCGCAGCGATGGCTGCATTACGCTCGAGATTTTCTGGCGCGGTGCGCAAGTATGAAGCTAACATTGTGAGTTGAACCACACCGCCATGCTCAGCGATGGTCTTTAGCATGTCATCGCTCATGTTCCGCTTGTGTTCAGTCACTGCCCGCGCATTCGAGTGGGTGGCAATGATCGGCGCTTTGGATATAGCAATGGTGTCGTAGAAAACATCGTCGCTCGCGTGTGACACATCAATCATGATGCCAAGGCGGTTCATTTCTTTGACAACTTCCTCACCGAGCTTACTTAAACCCTCGTGCTCGGCACCTTTTGAGTCTGTTGCTGAATCAGCAAGATCATTATTGGTGGAGTGAACCAGCGTAATATAGCGGACGCCTTTGTCGTAGAAAAGCTTGACATTGTCTAGATCTGAGCCTAAGGGATAACCATTCTCGATGGCAATATAAACAGCACGTTTACCTTGCTTTTCCAGCTCAATGGCATCGTCGGGAGTCAATGCTAGACCCACTATATCGGAGTTTTCCAGCGTAGATTCAATAATCGCGTCGATCATTTGTAATGCGAGCGCCTTCGCACGACTGTCACCTTCATCGTCTCGAATGTTCTGTGCAACAAATGCCGCGAAAAATATCGAATCCAGTCCTCCTTCAATCATTCGAGGATAGTCGACTTTTGAACCTGATTCGTTGGGGTCATGTCTCACCGACATATCAAATCCAGGTTCAATCATGCGTAACGGCGTATCTGCGTGAGTATCGAGTGTCAGAACACGATCATGGATTGCTAATGCACGAGCAACCAGTTGCTCTTCAGTTTCGGCAGCACCAGCTTCTTGAGCGGTGACTTGCTTTTTAGGTGGTTCAGTACAGCTCGCGATAAGAAGTAAGAGGCAAGTTGAAAATAGAGTTTGATAGCGCATAATGATTACCAGACAACGAAGAGAAAATAATAGGGTCTTCGCCATTATCCCCTAACTCGGTTGGCATTTGTAGTCGTTAACGGTTGAGCCAGGACTTAGGCCACGACGGGCTAAATTCAAGTTAGATGGTATTAAAAACTACTAAATCGAACTAGCAATAGCCTCTTTTTTGTTTTTGGTATACCTTAATATTCATTAAGCGGTTTAGTTGAGTGCAAACGATGAAAAAAGAGTTTATACAGCAATGGAACAGACGCCCTTGGTGGATGAACCTGCTATGGTATTTCTGTTTATATATGACTTTTATCTACATGCCTTTCGACATGTTTACCAAGTCCTTTGAGCAATGGGAGGAAATCTGGTTTGGCATTGTCCTCACCGGCTGGCCTGCGAAGCTCACTGAACCGTTACATTGGCTAATCTATGGTGCTGGCGCTTATGGGTTTTGGAAAATGCGCAGCTGGATGTGGCCCTGGGCTGCGGCCTATAGTTTTCAGGTAGTGATCGCGATGGTGGTATTCAATCTGTTTCAGGGTCCTGGAATGAATGATGAACCCAAAGGTGGGGGCATCGTTGGCGCTTTGATCAGTGGCGCCATTTTTATGGTGCCCACTATTGCTCTTTATCGGGCTAGAGCGCTCTTTGGTGATGAAGCATCCAAATCGGCTGAAGAGGAGAACACGGCGGCGAGCTAGATCAGTGAATTGTGCTGACCGTGACTCCATTTAGTAAAGGTCACTCAATATCAGACCAAACCCAAACCGTTCCACTCTTTGGTTATAGTCGATCATGCTCTCACCATACCCGTTGAAGTACTGCGCGTGACCACTCAACCCACGCCAGATCGGGAAGGTCCAATCGAGCTGGACCGCGCCATGGTTTTCGCTCCGTAAATTGTTGCGTAGCATCAGGCTCAGTTCATGATTGTCTGTACGATAAGTGCTGCGAAATTCAAAGTGCCCCATATACTTCTCGATGTCTGGGTTGTCGTCGCCATCGGCGTCTAGTACGTTTTGCTTCTCGTCTTCACGAATTCGATACCAGGGCTTCAATCCGAATACCCACCTGCCGGACTCCCAAGTGAACTTCGCGTAAACCCGGTTCCAACTTCGGGATAAGGTCCCGGACTGACCATTAGACTGATGGCTAAAACCAACGGCAACTTCTGATGCGTCAATGCCAAGAATGCCGAGAGGCTGAAATTCGACTGGCGCCGTCCAGAATACTTCTGGCTCATAGTTGGTTTCCCTGAAGGGTGCAGAGGCGTCACTGTTGTAAGCCTGCCAAAAAGATAGAGATGTGAAAGCGAAATGAAAACGATCGTCCCGCATCAAGACACTCTTTGCGAACTGGTATTTCAGACTAAGTTGGAACTTCATTTCGATATTGTCGATATCTTCGATCGGCGCGAAATCACTAAGCGCAGAGGGGATGGGTTTCTCGTTTGGATTGACGATATAGGTCGCAGGCATTAAGAAGTTGCGTTTGTGCGGTACCAATGCCCGCCGGCTGGTGATTGCCAGCTGCTCTTCCCGTCTGCGGCTGGCAAGAATATCGTCATCGATCAAGGGCTCTGTCTGCGCTGAACATTTCCCGCGAATCTCCGAGACAAGCACGGCGCCGTTAGCGCTACTAACCATCTGTAATATGCACGCCTGATATTCGCTGGTTTGCACGATGCTGCCCTCCGCTTCGCTTGTTCTAGCCTCATCCGCCAGGCTTGCACTTGTCAGCCCGAGCAATGCCGTTAGGCAAATGGTTAACAATTTGTTCATAGATAGTTTCACTTAACTTGTTTGTTGGGGTATTCAAGGGCACCTTATACGGCCCGATCAGTAAAATAAGAGTATGCAAATGCGATGCCACAAATAAATTAACTTTAACTTACAGTGAGTTATAGATGTGCAGGCACTCTAATTTTTATGGGGGTGTAAATACTGTCGACAGAGACCATCCTCTACCGAAGAGCGGTCATTCAATCGATAAAATAAAAAAACCAATCAGAGTACTTCTAAAATTAAGGGGGAATTGCGACTTGAATTACTTTCTCCCAACCAAAATCGAACAATCATTGTTCAGAAATGAAAATTGCATAAGCTAAATCTACCGGCAACTGAGAAAAGGTTTTTTGCAGTGCATTCTGAGATCTGCCGAGTGAACAAGCCTCAACTGCAATGTCACAAACTGGTTTCTTTAAGTTAACGACTGTCGGAACATTTAAACTTAGTTAGGAGTAAATAATGGCAATAATGATAACGACTATTTGGACCCCCAATAACTCTGGTGCAACTCCACAGCTCTCGGTCAATTTAACGACCGCGAGAGACGCGATGCGAAAAGACGGATACAGCGCTGAGGTCATGGCACTGATCCCCGGAGGGGGTGGTGCGCCTGGCGAGATGGGATTGGCCATAGATTACGACACGCCCGATGCCTATGTGGCGGCTTTAAGCGCAGGCGTTTCTCCTTCATTAGCCGAAGCTCAAGCAAGTATGCAGTACTCTGATTCAAAACCAGAGCGAACCTCTACTTGGATTGAACTACCGGGCTTAGAGACTGCTTATGAGGATTTACCCAAGGGAGTCGTGCAAACGAGCTATATAAAGGTAAATGCCGGCCAAGCCGCTAAGGCTATGGAATTGGTCACCAAAAGCAGAAATATCATGACGAGTATGGGGGCGAAAGTTAGAGTGATGAATGCGTTTCTTTCGAGTCCAACGGGAATGATTTTATTTGGTGTGTATCACGAATCTCCGGATAAGTGGCGAGAGTTTAACGACGCGCTAATGGCATCAGCGGAGTGGAATGCGCATTGGAATGACAGTGGACGGGTAGGTGCTGTCGAAATGATGCGGCAATCCGCATTCGCAATGCTGCCTTGATTACGGTGAGGACACTGCAAAAAGAAAGTTAATCGTAGAAGCTGCGTGGCTGGCGTTGTTCTGACTTACAGTCTAAAAACGCTCGCACAATTGCTCGAGCTCATTTTAGCGCTGGCCGCTAATATTGCTACTGAGAGGTCATTTTTTAGGTCAGGCAATACCGCGGGCGGGAAGATTAGAGCGCACGTATAACCGATATTTTTACGTATTTGAGCGCCTTATGCGTAAAAGTTGATCGTTTTGCGCAATTTTTATGAAATATTTTTCTATAATCGTGTTAATCTGCACGAATGTATCTCTTAAGAAATAGGTTGTGAGTTTTTTTACTCGTTTTTAAGAAATACAACGAGTGGTTTGCCAAGCGTAAAAAGTCTCTTCAGAGGCCGTTCTACTATGAGAGTTGGGGAAGGCAGTTTCCCTCCGTAGCAAGGGTCAATGTCAGACAGGCAAGTTGATACGCTAATTTTAATTGCAGTTCTGGAGGTTTTACAAAGGAGAGAGTCTGATGAAAATGCGACACTTATTTATCATGTTGACGGCTGTTTGGTCGACCCTAGGCATGATTAGCCTTGCCAATGCGGAAGGCCCAATTGAGGAAGTCATTGTGACTGCAGAGCGTCGAGCTGAAAGTCTGCAAAGCGTTGCCGTAGCTGTCACTGCCTTCACGGGCGAAGAAATGGATGCCCAAGGTATCGTCGATATCAAAGGCATAACGGAAAGAACACCAGGCTTCACGATGGGTACTTTCAACCCTGGTCAGCCGCAGTTCTATATTCGAGGCATTGGTTCTAATGAAGATGGCGCCGGCGGTGACCAGTCCGTTATCGTGTTCGTCGATGAGGTCTATATCGGACGCTCTGCAGGATCCGACTTTGACCTATTTGATTTGGAACGCGTCGAGGTCCTTCGCGGACCACAGGGCACGCTCTTTGGCAAGAACGTCATCGGTGGCGCAGTCAGCCTTGTCACGAAGAAGCCTACCGAAGAAACCAGAATGAAGTTTGAGGGCACCGCGGGTAACCTCGGTGAAGTCGGCATTCGTGGTTTGGTCAGCGGCGAACTAGCCGAGAACGTCTATGGCAAAGTGTCAATTTCCAGTCGTCGCCGTGATGGCTATGTCGATTCACGGATCGATGAATTTCCATCGTTTTTCCCAGACACCAACGTTGATGATCAACACGACATCAATACCGACAGCTTACGAGCAGCATTAAGGATGACCCCAAGCGATAGATTGGAAATCAATCTGTCTGCCAACTGGTCGCAAATGGATCGCGCGGGACCCACCTATATATCCATCGGCCCTGGCGGTATCCCCTATAGCGCGAATGCTTCGCTCGATCCGAACTATGGCGTCAACATCCATGAGAATTTCATTGAGGACCCAGGCTCGTCAGAAACTGATATCTCCGGCTTCACGGCCAGATTCGATTATGAACTGACAGATTCAACGACCTTTACTTCACTTACTTCTTTTCGTAGCGTGGAATCTGAACAGATCTGGGCGCTCTCAACACCCAATCTCAGCTCTTTGTTTATATCAGGGGGCGCTATTCCACTGTATCTCGTCGGCAACAACAATTACACGGACGAGTCGGACACCTTTACGCACGAGTTCCGATTGTCGGGTGG
This sequence comes from Pseudomonadales bacterium, assembly GCA_964228885.1. Taxonomy (GTDB): domain Bacteria; phylum Pseudomonadota; class Gammaproteobacteria; order Pseudomonadales; family Azotimanducaceae; genus UBA4582. Next base: position 17,299 of record CAXRCG010000048.1, read on the forward strand.
CAACGACAACTTGTTCTGGATTGCTGGCCTCTATTACATGACAGAGGAAACGGATCGGTTCGAAACATCATCGGTCGGTCTACTGTTCCCTGGCGGTGGCGGTGTTCCGGGAAGTTTGCCTGGCATTGAGCCCGGGGATGATCAAGGTAACGAAACGACCAGTTATTCGGTCTTCGGTCAGTTCACCTACAACATCACAGATAATCTGGCGGTCACACTCGGTGGACGACAGTCCTTTGATGAAAAAGACATCACGCGAGTTGGCACGCCAAGTCCACTTTCCCCAAACAGAAATTTTAACTTCAGAACTGGCAATGATTGGGACGCGTTTACGGGGAAATTTACAGTTGAGTGGCAAGCGACAGAGAATGCTTTCCTCTACGGGACAATTTCTGAAGGCTACAAAGCTGGCGGCTATCAGGGTTTAGCAGCAACCGAACTTATCGCAATCACGCCGTTTGATCCGGAAGAGGCAACGCTATACGAAATCGGCGCCAAGACTGAATGGTTTGATAATCGCCTACGGCTTAACCTAGCTGTCTTCCAAACAGACTACTCTGACTTGCAGATCTTGCAGCTCTTGGTAGAAGAAGATGCACCATTTGGAACAGGCGGACAATTAATTACTCAGAACGCTGCGGATGCCGACATCGAGGGTTATGAACTGGAGTTCGTGATAGCGCCAACCGATAACCTAACAATTTCTGGCTCGTACACGCATCTCGATACGGCGTTTTCTAACTTCTTTACGCCCGCCGGTTTCAGACCGCCCGATGGTGGCGCCGGAACTGAGGGAGATCGAACAGGCAACCCGCTGCGAAATGCGCCTGACAAGGCCTACAACGTATTGGTTCGCTACTATATGGATTTGTCGAATGGTGGCTCTCTGACTTGGCAGGCCGACTTTCGTCATAAAGACATCGTCTATCAGGATCCAGACGTGTTTGAGTTTGCCGCCGTGCCTGAGTACGACGTTGTCGACCTTCGTGTCAGCTATGTCTGGCCAAAAGGCAATCTTGAAACAACCCTGTGGTCACGTAATGCAAATGACGAGTCGTATTTCCTTCATAACTGGCCGCTTCAGGGCAGTGGACAAGCAACACCCGCGCCACCCAGAACCTATGGTGTGACGTTCACTTGGACAAACGATTAATTATCTCAACTGAGAAAAGGAGCGGCACTAGTCGCTCCTTTTCCCCTCTTTTTTGAGAGGCATCCGGCCAGTACCATCCCCTTATTGACCTATCAAGTGATCACCACATCACATTACTCCGTATTTAGCGAGCAATCGGCGATTGTTCTAATGGGCCAACCCCGAGCGGATGAGGCCTATTTTCCCTATCCCTTCCAAGTTCTTTTTGCCCTCATAAGCTGTCTCAGCGTTATGCATAGTGATAAAAGCTAGCTCCGAATTCTTATTTTCTTAAGCCCAACTGCCTAATACCTTAGTTTGGCGCAATAATTAGTCCAGGTTTAGGGGACTAGTAGCTTGTTAATTGGCGTCATTGGGTGGGTCAAAATCGGGCCGGTGGGTCAAAATCAGGCGGTTTCGTCACTAACAAGTGTCGACCAACCCCATAGAAAAACTGTCAACAAATTTATTTGCATATTTCCCTAGATTGTTTGACTATTGAAGAGCTGCAATGTAGTCCGACCCGAAAAATAAAAAGTTTGTATGCAGAAACTATCTGCGAGAAAACGAAATTTAAAAGGGGTAATCTGATGTCTTCATTCCGTCTTGGCGTATCTGTATTCACCTGCGCCCTCATAGCAAATCTTGTTCACGCCGAAGAACGTCGTCTCGAAGAGATAGTCGTCACGGCAGAAAAACGCGAATCGACCGTCTCTGATATTTCAATATCAATCACCGCGCTCGGTGAAGATATGATCGACGACTTCGGCATACAAGGTGCTGATGAATTGGTCAACTTTATACCAGCGACGACGCGCGATGCATTCGACATCCGAATCCGAGGTGTTGGTCGCAATTTCCGGGCCCTAGGGGGTGATCCGGGCGTCGCGACATACTACAACGGTATTTACTCAGAAGATTTCGGCATCGCAGCCTCAGAAAGCGGGCTTTATGACGTCGCCCGTATTGAGGCTTTACGAGGTCCCCAGGGAACGCTTTACGGGCGCAACTCAATTGGCGGCGCGCTGAACTACATCACTAACCAACCTACAGACGAATTTGAGGGCGAAATTCGTTCTCAAATTGGCGCGTTAAATGCGCGTGAATTCTACGGTATTCTTTCCGGACCTCTCATCACCGATAAGCTCGGATATCGTCTCGTTGGTGTTTCCAGACAACGTGACGGAAGTCAGGACGGTATAGGTGGCGCAGAAGACATCAATTCCATCGATGATCAGAACATCGCCTTGTCTCTAAAATGGGACATTGCTGAAAACTGGGAAATGAATGTTCGCTGGAATGACCGTTCTTCCGACAGGATCATCGGTCAGAACTCTATTGTGAATGAGGGGCCTGGCGGCGCACGCGGCGTCCGGGACACGACCAACTACGCACGCGGCCTAACGACTTCATATGGTGGCGTTCCAATATCCGCCGCAACACCTGGCGCACAAGCTTATATCCATCCGGTATCAGGAAATACAATCTTTGGTGCTCCTGTTCGCCCCGGTATTGACCGGTCTACCTCAAATATCCCTAATGCCGCTTTTGGTATTCAGAACGCTTTGCCGCTGGACACTGATATCAAAGACCTTAACGGGGACGTTGCGACAAACAACGCGAACAATGAGAAGTTCGTACAGAATGGCGTCCAATTCAGCCTTGCTTGGGATATTAACGAAACCACTCAATTGAAGTATCTCGGCGGTTGGAGCAAATTTGATTACACTTTCGACATTGATTTGGATGCGACCAACGGAAGTTTCACGCAACCTCGTCAGACTGTATTGGAAGCAGTAGAGACTAGTTCACATGAACTACAACTATTATGGGAAATCGGCGACAAATTGCAGATGACCAGTGGTCTCTATCTGTTTAACTCAGATCGTCTGCAAAATTATGCATTCCGCGATAACGAAAGATTTGTTGAGCCGTTCAACTATGGGAATTTGGCAGGATTTTCACTGATCGGTTCTCCCACGCATACCAGGCGAGGCGATGTAGCCGTAGGTACTTCAAGTTTTGGTCCTTGGCAGGGTGACCCAACCGGTCACTTCTACGAGTACTGGAACACGGTTGAAACTGAGGCCGTCGCTGTTTACACACAGGGCACCTATTCTTTCAGTGAAGAATGGGCGTTAACCGTCGGTTTGCGATGGGCTGAGGATGAAAAAACAGCGTTTGAAGATCGTACCGGCTACTTCGAAGCCGCTTTTCTTGATGGCGCGCTTGACGCAACCTGCGATGGAACATTCGGCGCCGACTGCACGCTTTTTGGCATTACGCCACTGGCATTCGCGAACATACTAACCGGCGCCGCAGTCCCAACTTTTGGCGCTGACGTTATCGCACCAACATGCGCATTGGGGACCCCTAATTCGGCATGTGCAACCCCGCTATTGCTCGGTGGTGTCCCGTTCTCGTTTGCCGACAGAGCGCAAGGCGAAGAAACCTGGGGTGACACTTCCTTTCGTGTGAATCTGGATTGGTCACCGAGTGACGACACCTTGATCTACGCCTCAGTGACCAGTGGGTATCGAGCAGGCGGATATTCATTGGGTATAGGCGATTCAAGGGGACCCGGGGAATTTGGTGGCATCGTGCCCTCAACCTACGATCAAGAAGAGTTAATAGCTTGGGAGCTTGGCTACAAAGGCACCCTGCTTGACGGCCAAATGCAATTCAACGCATCTACATATTTATACTCCTATGATAACTATCAGGATCGCATCGAAATATTTGATAGCAACACCAGTACTTCTACTGATGAAGTAAAGAATGCCGAGGAAGCCGAGAATATGGGCGTTGAGTTCGACTTCATGTGGCTCGCATCAGATAACTTGACCTTGGGTGGCAATGGCAGTTACACACGTACAGAGTACAAATCTGACTTTATTGTACTGGAGGATGACAACCCTCTGTTTCCGTTTGAACTGTTTTCACCAGACCCAACTGGCACCGATCCAAACAGCAATGCGTTTCTCGTACAAAACCTAAAAGGCAACGACCTGAAACGAATACCCACTTGGAAAGCTACTATTTGGGCAAACTATGACTGGGTGTTATCGACAGGTACTTTGTCTGCTGGCGCAACATACGCGTACACCGGAGACTATTGGAGCAGTGGTATTCTGCGGGACCTAGACAAGGTACCGCCACGTGGTCGGCTCGACCTATCTATGACATGGCGAGCTAGCAACGAACAATGGCTTGTTCGCGGCTTCATCGACAACGTCATGGACAAGACCTACGCGCGAGGTTTTAGCACCAGTACAAGCAGCGGCAACTACTCGCTAGGGGCTGAGAATTTATACCCGCGTTACTATGGTATCGACGTCACATTCCGATTCGGTGCGATATAGCGCGAAGATCAATGCACCTGACTAATCGAGTAGCTGACGGGCCATGGCACCTCACTTTTGTGATTGTCGTCGTCCCTCAGCTACTCGATTAGTCAGTTTCCACTACTTTTTTATGCTGACAACATTCAATTAGCGCGCCGATCAAGAAACCCTTAGCAAGGCCTCACCAATCTGGGATTCTAACCCCTCGCAATCTCTGTTGTCTTGTTAGATCTGACAGCGAATATTGAACAAACTATCTCCTGACGCTATGGCTTGGCATCTATTGCGAAAATATGGGTCTTTCTGGTTGAATTACTATACATAACCGTTCTTCGGAAAATGTGTTTTATACTTTCCATCTACGGAATATATTCGGGCGTCCGAAATAACTCAATCAATCAGGAGAGTTTCCATGCCACTTGTTAACGAAATTGTTGCCATGCAAGAAGAACTAACCCGATGGCGTAGAGATATTCATGCGCACCCTGAACTGGGTTTCGAAGAGGCCCGAACTGCTGCATTTGTTGCGAACAAACTTCAGGAGTTTGGCTTGCAAGTACATCAGAAAATTGGCAAAACCGGCGTAGTTGGCGTGTTAAAAGTGGGAAATGAAACCAAATCACTTGGATTACGTGCAGACATGGATGCCTTGCCAATTCACGAACGAAACAGTTTTGAACATCGATCACAAACCGATGGCGTAATGCACGCGTGCGGCCACGACGGCCACACAACCATGTTGTTGGCAGCCGCCAAATATCTGTCGGAAACCCAGAACTTTCGAGGCCAAGTTAACTTCATCTTTCAACCTGCAGAAGAAGGCATCGGTGGGGCGCGCGCCATGATTGAGGATGGTCTGTTCGATCTATTCCCGTGTGACATGCTACTGGCGATGCACAATGCACCGCGAATGGAAGTCGGTACCTTTGCAGCCATACCCGGCATTCGTACCGCTGCCGGAGCTTTTTTCGACATTACGGTTACGGGCAAAGGTGCACATGGGGCATTCCCGGACCAAGGCGTTGACCCGGTTCTAGTCGCGAGCGAATTGGTCGTTGCTGCACAATCCATCATTTCACGCAATATGCGTCCGACTCAAACAGCGGCGTTGTCTATTACGCAAATCCATGCGGGTGATGCCTACAACGTCATACCAGGTGCCGCGAAACTGTCTGGCACCGTGAGAACCCTTGATCACAAATCAATGCAAAAAATTGAGCGCCGCCTCAACGAGCTCGTTAACGGTATCTGTATGGCGCATGGCGCGTCGGGAGAAGTCGACTTCCGGGTTAACTTCCATCCCGTGAACAATGACCAGTACGTCACTGAGATCGCTGCCAACGTGTGTAGCGAATTGGTCGGCAGCGACAAGGTTGTTCGAGAAGGGCCAGCCAGCACCGGCTCTGAGGACTTCTCTTTCATGTCTGAAGTTGTGCCAAGTTGTTACATCAACGTGGGAAATGGCGCTGACAGTCACTCTTTGCATAATCACGATTATGACTTCAACGATGAAGCAACAGTTTATGGTGCCAGCTTCTTCGCGCGTGTTGTGGAATCGCAACTGCCTATTGAGCGCTAAAGACTGCCAGGCTTTACAAGCTGCGTTAGGTGGTAAAGATTTACAGCAGTTTCTAACTTAGTCAGCATTATATGAGATGCTTGTTGGCGAAATGTTCGTTCATGACGTTCGATTTCGCAGTGATAATACGCGTGCTTGAACCTGCAACGATAGTGCAATTGAGAGTAGATACTCAAAAAAAACAGACAACCGGTAACGTGCCATCACGTGTTTTCCTTAACGCCATCATCAGCGTTATCAACACATTGCATCGAAAGACAAGCAGGTTGGCAGTCTTACCGTCCTGTTTTAGCTTTGATTTCTATCTACCATATCCTTGTCCAGCCGGCGCCAGGTTAACAGGAAGAACAGTGAACTTGCTGCATATAAGATCGCCATAATGACCATCGCCGACTGTAAACTCTGGGCGTAGACCGCGCCACAGACGTTCTGCAAACTTTCGCTCAACCCTTCGATAGAACGCGGATGGCACTGGTTTCTAGTCAATTCCTCTGCGGCAACACCGAGTTCAGCCACGCCGCTGGCAAAGAAAATATCAGAAGTGAAACCAATGAACAGCGGACCGCAGCCGTAGCCGATCAAATTGGCGATGAACAGCAGCACCGCTGTTGCCATCGCTCGCACACGCATACTGACAACACCCTGGCCGATGGTATATTGTGCGGCAATATAGCCATACTTCACGAATCCGCCGATGATCAAGCCGATGGCGGCAAACAGCAGATTCTGGGTTGTGAAGGCAAACACATAAAATGGAATCGACAAAGCTAAACCAAGGGCCGGCACCCAAGCGATGGCGCCCGGATGTTTTTTGTAAAGTCTGGTTGCAAGCCATCCTGTCGCAAACGTGCCGATCGCAGATGACAATGATACGGGTGCGTTGATCCAAATAGCCGCTTCACCGGTTGTGATTTCGTGCGTGCGCACAAGGAAGATAGACTGAAACGAGGAGATGCCGTAACCGCAAAACGCAGCGACGGTGGCTCCCCCTGTCATCAGCCAGAAGGCGGGCTTTGTCGTCAGTTCTCGGATCGCTTCACGTAACGTTACCGGTTCTTTTGATTGCGTTACCTTCGGGTCAGTAAAACCCCGTGGCGGCTCTTTTACTGTGAATTTAAACACCAAGGCAATCAACAGACCCGGCAGTCCGACCACAAAAAATGCCGTTCGCCAGTCAAACACGTCTGTCACCCAACCACCTATCAGGTTGGCAAACATCGTGCCAAGCGTTACACCCATGGCGTAGACGCCAAGCGCCTGCGATCTGTCTCGCGGCGCGTAATAGTCTGCGATCAAGGAGTTAGCCGGGGGAGTACAGCCGGCCTCTCCAACACCTACACCGACGCGACACATCAACAAAACCCAGAACGCGCCAATGGTGATCGAGCCGATGGTGATCTCGGTTGCTAGCCCACATAGCGCTGTCATAAGAGACCAGAGCGCAACGCAGACCGTCATAATCCACACACGGTGCGCCGCATCAGCATACCGCGCGAGAGGAATACCCACGATGGTGTAAAGAAGGGCAAAACCGAAACCGGTAAGAAGACCGAATTGGGTATCGGAAATACCGAGCTCGGGCACAAGATCTGGGCCAACGACGGCAAGCAGGCCACGGTCGACAAAGTTCATAATATAGATAAGCGTTAGGGCTGAGAGCACATAGGTTCGGTAGCGTTTTGTACCAAATCCTGTTATTTGATCAGGCGCTTCACGTTCTTCGGGCGCGGTTACTGCAGTCATAGATGGATCTCTTTACAAGGTGTTAGCTACTATCGAACGCCTTTACTGTAAATGTTTCAGTTCGCGTTGTCCGGTATATACGTGATAAAAATGTACAAACATCTGCAAAAGCCAGAGCGGTTCTAATTAGTGGGAATAACAGGGGTAGGATAAGACACCTGATATCGTCAATAAATTCACGACCAAGGTCCTTTTTGATTCCTTTGTGATCGTTTGATTATTGCTGCAGCGCCAGTAGCCTAGCAGCAAGGTGATCGATCAAGGCATGCAAGCGAACAGCTAGGTGTTTGGTTGGCGGGTAGACCACATATATTTCCAAGCGTGGCTCTATATATAGTTCGAGCGACAATGTGATTTGTTCGCTATCGATATAAGATTGTGCAATGCACCGCGCTGACGTCGCCGTTTATCCGCGCATATTTTACCTCAGGTTTTCGCTGGCACGTTTAATGGGTGGCATAGCGTAAAGTCAACCCGAGCGGGACCATCAAAAGCTCAGTGCCCTGCACTCGCTATCTTGCTCGCTGTGACGTGTTCCAGCCCGGCTATCTTATGATCCGATGTTTTTGTTCTTTTAAACCCGCCGTCACGACGCTTAAAATCTGGCGACACGTTACCTGACCAACTAACAGTCCATCAACAACAACAGGCCTTCGTCTGTGCTTGTGATCCAACATAGACGTTGCCACGTCAATGATATCATCCGAGGGGCTTTGCGTTTCTAAATTGGTAGACATGAGATCGCCCACCACTGCTGTGCTGAACGCTTCATCGTTGTATGCGCTTGCCAGTAGTGCTCTGAGACAATCCAGCTCGGAGAGCATTCCCAGCAGCGCTCTTCTGTCATCAATCACAGCCAACCCAGAGACTTTATTGCTCAAGATTCTCTGCGCTGCTTCATACACCGTCAAGTCTGCTTTCGCCGTTAAAGGGTTTTTCAACATATAATCATTTAATTCAACTGAACCTAGCATAAGGCCTTCCTCCGTTTTAAGGTGGTGTTTCAGTTCTGACCGAACACACCCGTATGCGTTTCGTTAAAAAACGCAACCAACCGTGCTATCGACTGCTTGTAAAGCCGCACGTTAAATCATTGATTTAGCGACCGATGACACCCAATCCACCACTAGGGTTGGATACACACCAAGATAAACCAAGAGGAACGCTAGCGTTCCTAGCGCCCAGCCGCCAGTTGCGGGGATGGCTATTGGTTCACCTGAATCAGTATGGGTTGTCATCGTAAATATGATTCTGAGGTAGTAAAAAAGGCCTATGCCGCTGCCTATCACTACCGCAACAAGAAGCGCCCAGAGTTCAGATTCTACTCCCGCCGCGACAATATAGAATTTTCCAACGAAACCAAGTGTCAGTGGTATCCCGGCAAGCGAAAGCAGCATTGCGCTGAAAAAAGTAGCTAGCAGTGGTCTACGCCAAAACAGGCCTTGATAATGGGACATTTCGTCCTTGTCACTTCCCTGTGATTCACAGGACATGATAGCCACAACTCCAAAAGCGCCAATTGTTGTAATGAAATAGGCAAAAAGGAAAAATATTGATGCTTCGATAGCAAGCTGTTTGCCGCCCAGAATACTCGCGCTGACAAAGGCGACCATAAGGTAGCCTAAGTGCGCAATTGAAGAGTAGGCCAACACCCGTTTTATTTTCGTTTGCATCAGCGCGAGCACATTACCTATAACGATCGAAAGAATTGCTATCCAAAACAGGCTTTCCGTGATGAGGTTGTATTGATACCCATCGAAGGAAAGAAAAAATCTCAGCAACGCAGCGAAAATTCCACCCTTAGATATTGTTGCCAGTAGTGCAGTGGCCGGCGCAGGCGCGCCTTCATAGACATCAGGCGTCCACATGTGAAAAGGAACCAATGACAATTTGAAACCTATTCCCGCCAGTATCATCGTTGTTCCAATCAGAATGAACCCATTCTCGAGCGTGCTTTGGGGTTGAGCAGACGAAGCCATTTCACTAAATGAAAGCGTGCCCAGAACAGCAAACATCAGAGCAGCACCAAACAAGATGAATGCAGAGGAAACGCCGGAGAGAATGAGGTATTTCAACGCTGCTTCAAGACCGAATAGTCCTTTAGATGGATAAGAAATCATTGCGTAAAGTGATACGCCAACAAGTTCCAGTCCTAAAATGAAAGAGACAAAGTGGGCGCTATGGGCAAGTGTCATTGCACCAAGGGTTGACAGCATCAAAAGCAGAATGAATTCATCTTGGTTTTCTCCGCGGTTCTTCAGATAACTGTAGGATATAAGACTGATAAATATACCAGCGGCGACAATGAGGCCACTGAACAGCGTCGCATAAGCATCAACCAGGATGAGCGGTGTCACATATCCGGAATCTGTACTTGACCCCCCCCAAGCGATTGAAAGTAAGGTGCTCGCGAGCCCAAGGCAGCACAACAGGCAGGTCAGTGCGAGATTGCGGGCAAAGGCAATGACGAGCATCACGAGAATTATTGATGTCGTTAATATCATCAAGGGAAGTAGAGCAAAGAGATCTAGCGTATTCATCGGCTTGCTCCTATCCACGCAGACGAACTACCAAGGGTTAATTCAGACAAGCTGGCTAACACCGGGTCAACAAGATCGAACACAGGCTGAGGATAAACGCCAATCCATGTGAGCGCGAAGATCATGGGAATCATTGCCACCATTTCCCGGCCGCCAAAGTCGTCAAATTTTATGCCCGAGATTTCCGGATCGCTGGACTTTTGACCCTGGAAAACACGTTGCATAGCAATTAGCCCATAAATCGCACCGGTGATTAGCCCCATTGTGGCTAAGACAGTGATGGTTTTATTGATACTAAACGCGCCTAAAAGTATGAGGAATTCGCCAACAAAATTGCCTAAGCCGGGCATGCCAAGCGAGGCGATAATGAAGAACATTGCGACTGCACCCATCCTTGGTGCTGAATGCCAGATTCCCCCCATCCGAGTCATATCTCGCGTGTGTAATCTATGTTGAAGCGCGCCTGCGATCATGAACAAAGCGGCGGTTGATAGTCCGTGCGCGACCATCTGCATCACCGAACCTTGAATCGTGAGCTCTGTCCAGGCAAACACCCCAACCAGAACAAAACCCATATGACTCACACTACTGTAGGCAACAAGACGTTTAAAATCAGTTTGGGCAAAAGCAAGTAGCGCACCGTAGACAATACTTATCGCACCAAGCGTCATCGCAACGCCGGCGATGTCCGCTGCAGCCTCTGGAAAGAGCGGTACGGTGAAGCGAATGAGACCATAGGCGCCGGTTTTCAATAATATGCCTGCAAGCAACACGCTGGCAGCCGTTGGTGCCTGCGTGTGCGCGTCCGGCAGCCAGGTGTGGAATGGAAATCCGGGTAGCTTGACAACAAATGCCACAAAGAAGCCGCACATTAACCAGAACGAGAGCGTCTCTCCAAGTTGGTGTCCCATTAGGTCGAAATAGTTGAACGTGAGTGGCGCCCCGGTACCAGCGACACCGAGGACTAGCGCCAAGATTGCCACTAACATCATCAGTCCGCTGACCTGAGTGAAGAGGAAAAACTTCATTGCGGCATAGGCTTTGTTCTCGTGTCCCCATATGGCAATGAGAAGGTACATGGGTATCAGCATGACCTCCCAGAAGAAGAAAAACAGAAACAGGTCAAGCGCAACAAACACGCCCACGACGCCAGCCAGCGTCCACATGAGGTTAAACTGAAAAAAGCCGGGGCGACGATCGATTTCATCCCAGGATGACAGTATTGCAATAAAGCCAAGAAAGAGTGTGAGTGAGACCATCAAAAGACTCAGCCCATCAATAGCCATGACGAAACCGATACCAAAACGCGGAATCCACGGAACGCTTAACACTTCATACCAAGTTGATGAGACACCGGCTAACATCAATTCTTGCTGGGTCGGTTGAAAATAAAGCGTTGCAATCAGTATTGAAGCGATAAAACAGGTGCCAACAGATATCCATCGTGGCAGATCTTTATTCCATGCTTCAATCGACCAAGCAACAAGGCCGCCAATGAATAATGTCAGTATCGTTAGCAGCATGATCATGATGCTTGAACTCCCAGCATGAGAGCGATGATCAGAACTAGGCCGAGAACCATCGTACCTGCGTAGGTTCTGAGTTGACCGGTCTGTGTTTGCACACTCACTTTATTCGCCCAGAGCATGAGGACGGCAATCCAGCCATAGATGTGGTCGATGAAGTCTGCCCGATTAATTTTTGCGAGCCAGGTATAGGGGATGACAAATATCTTTTCATAGAGCCAATCCATGGCCCAGTGACTGTGAAAAAATCGAATCAATGATTTTCCCGGAGACGATTGGGTCATCGCCGTGATATCGACACTGCGCCTTAGGAAAAGCAGATAGGCGATAAATACGCCCAATGCGGGTATGGCAGCGGTGACAATTGGAATCAGTCCAGTGTGGTCGAGTGTGCTCGCGGCAGGAAAAACAGCTTCGACCGGGATTGAGATAAGTCCTCCTGCAAGCGCAAGAATGCATAAAATCACGAGTGGACCTGCCATACCCCAATTGGCCGGCGCTTCCGGTTCCGTTTTGATTTCACCAAAGAAAACAAGAAATACCAGTCTGAAGCTGTAAATTGAAGTAAGCAAAGCACCGAGCAACCCCGCACCCCATAATAGGGGGCCGTTCCAACTAGCGTGATATGCGGACAACAGTATGGCGTCTTTCGAGTAAAATCCTGAGGTAAGTGGCAGCGCTGCAAGCGCGGCACTGCCAATCATGAAGCTCCAGAAAGCAACCGGTAGTCGGGTTCTGAGCCCCCCCATCTTCAGTATATTATGCTCGTGATGCAGGCTGAAAATGACTGCACCCGCGGCAAGGAATAACAGCGCTTTGAAAAAAGCGTGAGTCATGAGATGAAACACACTAGATGCCCATGCGCCAACACCGAGCGCAAGGAACATATAGCCGATTTGACTTATTGTCGAATAAGCAAGAATTCGCTTGATGTCGTTTTGTGTCATCGCAGTAAATGCTGCCACGATGAGTGTCATTCCCCCAACAACTGCAACCGTATGCAGCGCCGTCGGTGATAGCAAAAACAAATCGTGCGTGCGAGCTATCAGATATACACCCGCAGTCACCATCGTCGCGGCGTGAATCAACGCACTGACCGGCGTAGGTCCAGCCATGGCATCTGGCAACCAAGTCTGCAGCGGAAGTTGAGCAGATTTTCCCACTGCTCCACCCAATAACAAGAGACACGCAATTGTCAGCATCGTGCTTCCGTTTGGCCACACCTCCTGCGCGGCGATTGCAAGCGGTATAAAGTCTAGAGTACCCAGTTGGTGGAACAGAATAAAAAGCCCAAGTGCCATCGCAGCGTCACCGATCCGCGTAACAATGAACGCTTTTCTTGCCGCTGCGCCATTAGCTGGATCTTCGTGCCAGAACCCGACCAGCAGATAGCTACATAGCCCCACACCCTCCCAACCTACAAATAGCAATAACAGATTGTCGGCAAGAACAAGAACCAGCATGGCCGAGACAAAAAGGTTCATGTATGAGAAGAACCGACTGTAGTCCTTGTCATCCCACATAAATGCCGAAGAATAGATGTGGATGAGTAAACCCACGCCTGTAATGACCGACATCATCGTCAGTGTGAGCCCATCAACATAAAAGCTGACCGCTGGCGCGAACCCACCGACGTTGATCCAGGTGTAGATCTCGGCACTCAGTGGCATGTTAGTTTCCAGTAGCGACTTGCCGACAAAAACAGTCATCAACGCGGAAATGGCGATACTGCCAATGCCAACCACGGCCACCGTTTTTCTTGGCAGCTTGCCGAGGGTGCAAAACAGTATAAGGAACCCAACTAGAGGAGACAGAGGGATCAGAAAAAGAAGATCAGCCATAACTTAGCCCCTCATCCCGCTAGCCTGGTCAATGTCCAAGGAGGGGAACCGACGATGCACCTGAAGTAATAATCCGAGCGCGATGGAGACTTCAGCAGCGGCGATACTGAGGATAAACATAAACATTATCTGTCCATCAGCAATACCCCAGTGTGCGCCTGCGACAATAAACGCCAGACCGCAGGCATTCAGCATGATCTCTAGCGACATGAGAATCAGAATGATATTTCTTCTGACCAACACACCAAGTAAGCCTATGGTGAAAAGCATCGCGGCTAACAGTAACCCGTGGGTCATGGGAATTACGACAGCCTCACCCATTGTCTTGCTCCCGAACATCGATAAAGTATCGTCGCCCTAGGTGATAGGCACCAACCAGCGCCGCTAGCAACAACATTGAGGCAAGCTCCACCGCCAACACATAAGGACCAAATAGTTCGAGACCAACAGCCTTGGGACCAATCACCTGCCCGGCTAAGTTTTGTTGGGTACCGCTCAATATGTAAACAATTTCAAAAAACAGGACCGCACAAAGGATTGAAGGTCCGATCCACATGGATGGGTTCAGCAGGGCATGCTCCTCGGTATCACCGGAGGCGCCGAGATTCAGCATCATGATCACAAAGACAAACAGGACCATTATGGCGCCTGCATAAATCACCACCTCAAGCACCGCGGCAAATGGCGCACCGACAAGATAAAAAATAATCGCAGAAGCAAGGAGAGAGATGATCAGATAGATCAGAGCATGGGCAGCGTTATATCTCGTGACCGCCATAATGGTGGAAACGAGTGATACGGTTGCCGCTATGTAGAACAGTCCAAGTTCCAGCATAAAAAACCTGTCTTATAAATTAAACTATGGCAATAAGCTTCTCACGTCTATGGGTGTCGCCTCGTTTAAGGATTCACCTTTGTCTTTATCTTTAATCGCTTTACCAGCTACGTGGTAGAAGCTGTAGCCAGGATATTTCCCCTGGCCACTAATGAGTAAATGTTCTTTCTCATAGACCATGTTTTGTCGGTCGTATTCACACATCTCAAAGTCGGGTGTGAGTTGAATAGCGTAGGTGGGACAAGCTTCCTCGCACAGCCCACACATAATGCAGCGGGAGAAGTTGATGCGAAAAAAGTCTGCGTACCAACGACCATGCTCGTCTTCGGTTTTTTGTAACGCAATACAATCAACCGGACATGCCACTGCACACAAATTGCAAGCAACACATCGCTCTTCACCTCCTGGATCGCGCGTCAACACTATTCGACCTCGATACCTTGGCGCGAGATATGGCATTTCCTCTGGGTACTCGATCGTGTCGGTTGGTGTAAAGGTGTGTAGCAATACCCGGTACAGGGTGACCAACTGGCTCCAGATCGCTTTCAGAATCATGCCCATAACAGAATTGCTCCCGTTGCAAGAAGGTTAATGAGCGTCAGCGGCAGCAGGTATTTCCACCCAAATGACATCAGTTGATCGTAACGAGGTCTGGGGATAGCTGCCCGCAATAAGATAAAAAAGCAGATAAATGCAAAGGATTTCAGGAAGAACCAGAATATAGGTGGTAAGAAGTCAGGCCCTAACCAACCACCAAAGAAGATTGTCGCGATCATCGAGGAGATAAGAATCACACCCAAATATTCACCGACCATAAACATGCCGAACTTCATACCTGAATATTCAGTATGAAAACCCGCGACCAACTCGTGTTCAGCCTCAGGCAGATCGAAAGGTAACCTGTGGCTTTCAGCTATACCCGCGATCAGGAAGATCAAAAAACCAATAAACTGTGGTATGAAAAACCAGCTGTTATCAGCCTGCCATAAGACAATGTCAACTAAACTAAAAGTTCCGGCCTGCATCACGACACCCATCAGTGACAACCCCATGAAGACCTCATAGCTGACCATCTGTGCAGCAGACCGCAAGCCGCCGAGCAATGCGTATTTGTTGTTTGATGCAAGACCGCCGAGTAACACGCTATAAACGGCAAGTGAGGTCATGCCTAGAAAAAATAACAAGCCAATATTCAGATCCGCAACATAAAGGTCTGGCGCATAGGGAACTACGGCAAATCCGAGCAGCATCGCCATGACAATCGCGGTAGGTGCGAAAACGAACACAAAACGGTCCGCAAATGGCGGTACCCAGTCCTCCTTGGCGAATAGCTTAATGATGTCAGCAACTGCCAAGCCCGCGCCCAATAACCCAACCCGGTTTGGTCCCAACCTGTCTTGCCATATCCCCAAAAGTCTTCGCTCAAACCACACCAGCAGAGCCGCGCCCGCGAATGAACCAAACAAGGTGCCAAAGATCACTAGATATATGACGAGTTCTGCCATTAGCGCGCTCCATCCGTCGTGATAAGACTCGCTTTCACGACTTCGCTTGGCGCCGTCCAATCTTCTATCGCCGTAAAATCGGAAGATGCTACACCGGCTAGTCCTATGGTAGCGGGAATCGCCGGATATATCAGACACCCCTCGGCGATATCGTCATCCACCAGCACCATCATTACTACATCTCGACATTTCGCGCCGCCCCTATGAGTCAGCGCCAGAGATGAAGCGGTGGTGCTATTCACCCGCACGTAGGGTTCGGGTATCAAACTGGCTATTTCCTCTGCCTCATTACTACTTGGGTCAGAGCCGAAAATGTGCTGTTGGAGAATGACAATTTGTCCCGGGTTAAATTCGCTTTCTGCTGATATGTCATAGGGTGTTAAACGACGTGTTTGCTCAAACAATGGACGCTTGTCGACAGCGGACCTGTCTGGACCACCCACCTCATCTTGAAATTTGTGGATTGACTGGTTTGAATTCCATCCTGGAGACCATGAGTAGGTCCGCAGCGCTGCAGGCGCCTGCTGCTGATTTCCCTCCAGGGTGAATGCGAGCGCCGATTCCTGATCTTCGGGTTGTCTTTTCTCTCGAACAGAAATGTCGGCGGACATGGCTGTCCGCCCACTGGACCTGTGTGTCATCCTAGCGACCTTACTCCCAGCGATACGAAATTGCTCGTTAGGCGCGGCTGACGTAATAGATTGTAATGCTTCATGTCTTGCTGCCAACTCTGACCGGAGTGTTGACGCTTGTTTTGCTTGACCAGCAAGCCGTGTCAAAAGTTGGTAGCTGGGTGCGATATCTCCCTTTGGTTTAAAAACGACCATGGAACGTTGGGACCGCCCCTCACTATTGATGAAGGTACCTTCAGCTTCCGCAAAAGATCCCGCTGGCAAGACAACATCAGCCTGTGAGGCCGTACTGTCGTCAAGGGGTGTAAGCACCACCAGATGATCGATCGATTCAAGCGCTGCATCCGCAAAGCGGCTGTAGATGTCGTTCTCAAGTACAATTGCCGTATTGGGTTTGGCAGCGAGCAGCGTTTCACAACTGCGATCACCCCCCAGTAAACTCGCTCCCAGACTGTTGCTCTCGTGGGCGCACAGAAAAATGCCTGTTTCCGGATTATGTTGAGCAACGGCGATAGCAAGGTTGGTGGCTGCTTTCAAGATATTTGGACTGTTGAGGCTCGTCCCGGAAACTATCAACGGCTTTTTGGCTTCGATCAGGGTTTGGGCTATCTCACGAGCAGAAGATGGTGTTGCATCGTCCACTGCGTTGGTGATTTCGATAACTTTGTTGATGATTTCATGAGGCGCGAGTCGAATCGAGTGTGTCGCAACGTCATCTAACCGGTCAGCCATCGGCGTTAAGAGGGTCAGTGGGCTTTTTTCTGCCTGGGCGAGCTCCCTAACGGCCGCATCATGCCACAGTGCAATGCCCGAGCTTTCAGCCAGTTCACCTGCCCGCTGACGTATCGACTGACGAATGGAAAGTGCGAGCCGTGGCGCGTGGTTTGTAATGTCTTCGCCGACAATGATGATCGCATCGTAATCTTCCACCTCAGCCATCGCCGGTGTGGCTATGTCGCTGGCGAGCACATCAAGGATAACTTGATGCATCTCGCACTCATTATCTGTCATGCCGTTACAGTAGTTTTCTTCTCCGACTAACTGAATCAAGGCTTCGTTCGCCTCAAGGCTAGCGCGGGGAGAGCCTATCCCTATCAATCCGTCGCTGCTGCTGATCAAATCACTGACCGCTGCCAGTGCTGTTTCAAGGTCAACAGGATCATAGCGTCCATCGGTATTACGAATCCCAGCCTGGGGTATGCGATTTGCAGAATTCACATGCCCTGCACCAAAACGTCCGCGATCGCAGAGGAAATAGCCATTGACCTCATGGTTATACCTGTTGTGAACCCGGCGGACTTCGCCATAACGTTCGGAGGTATAAGTGTTGCATCCAAGCGAACAGCTCTGGCAAACAGTGGGTGCTGTTTGCAGGTCCCATTTTCGCGTGTAGTGCTTTGAAAATGTCTTATCGGTAAATACGCCAGTCGGGCAGACCTCAATGAGATTGCCCGCAAATTCGTTTTCCAGCACACCGGATTCGGCACGACCGAAAAACACACGGTCACGTGAACCGAAAGCACTTAGGTCATCACCACCAGCGTAATCCTTGTAGTAACGCACACAACGATAGCAGGTGATGCAACGATTCATTTCATGGCCAATAAAAGGGCCGAGATACTGGTTGCGATAAGTTGTTTTCAAACCCTGGTACTGTCGGTCACGGTGACCAACCATCACCGTCATATCTTGCAAGTGACACTCGCCGCCTTCTTCACAAACGGGACAATCATGAGGGTGGTTTAGCATCAGGTTTTCAACCACCGATTCGCGAAAACTTTCTGCGTTATCTGCGCTGACTGAAAATCTTGCACCTTCCGATACGGGCGTCATACACGACATCACTATTCTGCCACGCGTATCATCCTCGTTAGCGTAACCCAAGACGGCACACTGTCGGCATGCACCAATACTGCCCATAGCCGGATGCCAACAGAAATAGGGCACATTGATACCTTCGTTCAACAAGACTTCTAAAAGGTTTGCGCCATCTTTCGCTTCGATAGTTTTCCCGTCGACAATGATAGTAGGCATCAGCTCACCTCGCGCTTGGCAGACTGGGTCGTGGAATAGGGGCAGGATTTGCTATTGATATGATTGATAAAATCTTCGCGAAAGTATTTCAAACCGCTCGCCAGTGGCTCCATCGCGCCAGGCGCGTGGGCACAGTGGGTATTGCCGATCGCGCCAATGAAAACTGCCTGCTTCTCAAGAATGTCTAGGTCCGAGCCTGAACCATTGCCAGCCTCTATCTTATCCAGCACCTGCTGAACCCAGGGTAAACCTTCACGACAAGGTGTGCAGAAACCGCAGGATTCCCTAGCGAAGAATTTTTCGAGATTAGCAATCATGCCAACAGGGCAAGCTCGATCATCGAGGATAATCATGGTGCCGGTTCCCATTCGACTGCCCGCCTGCATGATCGTCTCGTATTCCATCGGAAGGTCTAGATGCTCAGCTACCAGGAAATCAGTTGAAGCGCCGCCGGGCAAGAAGCCCTTTAGTGCGTAGCCGTCTGCCATGCCTCCGGCACAGCCTTCCAGGATCTCGCGAATGGGTGTCCCCATTGGAAGTTCCCAACAGCCAGGATGCTTAACTCGGCCGCTGGCGCCGAACAATTTGGTGCCGCCATCGCTACCCCTACCCAGCTGACGGAACCACTCTGCACCATAAGTGATGATATGCGTGATATTACACAGGGTTTCGACGTTGTTAACGATCGTCGGTCTGCCCCAAAGACCACTGACCTGAGGAAAAGGTGGTTTAGCTCTCGGCGTTGCCCGCTTACCTTCCAAAGAATTCAACAGCGCGGTTTCTTCACCGCAGATATATCTGCCTGCACTCACATGAACATGTAACTTGAACGAAAATTTGGACCCGGAAACTCGATCGCCAAGGTATCCAGCCTTTTCGGCTTGCGCTATCGCCTCATTGAGCCTAGAAATCGCGACGTGATATTCGCCCCTGATGAATATGTAACCAACATCTGCAGAAAGTGTGTATGCAGACAAGATCATGCCTTCGATCAGTTGATGAGGATCCAACTCCATGAGCAATCGATCCTTAAACGTACCGGGCTCCATCTCATCAGCGTTAGCGACAAGGTAGCGATGACCTTTGCCATCGGGCTTAGGTACAAAACTCCACTTCATGCCGGTCGGGAAACCTGCCCCTCCCCTACCACGAAGGTTTGAGTCTTTTATGATGTCCAGCACGGCATTCGGGTCGAGCTTGCCAATCGTATCCCGGACAGCCAAGTAGCCACCACGTGCTTCGTACCGCTCTATACCGGTTGGACCCTCATGATCCAGAATATTTTTTGTTAATGGCCGCTCGCTCATTTCAGATGTTCATCCAGATTATCCACGGTTAAGTCGTGGTGAAGTTCATCGCCAACCATCATGGCCGGCGCATGGTCACAGTCGCCAAGACATGTCACCGGTAATAACGTGTATTTGTTATCAGCGCTGGTTTGACCAAATTCAATTTTCAGTTTTTCACGTAGTTTTTTGCAGACCTTTTCGCCATCCATCAACCAGCAGCTGACGCTGTCGCAAAAAAGAATGACTTCCTCGCCCACTGGTTGTCGGTAAATGAGATTGTAAAAAGTCGCGATACCATCTAGCTCGTCAACTGACATGCCAAGCAGTTGAGCAATAGCCGCCAGACTGTTATCTGATATCCAGCCTCGATGCACTTGAACAATCTTTAGCGCGTCAATAGCGGCTGATTGTCGATCCGGTAAATGCTGGATTTCACGTTCAATTTCTCCGATCTCAATCTCGGTCAGTGAATCCATCGGTGCGTCTGTAGCAAGATTTTGTGTCATCGGTCTACATCCGCCATGACAAAATCAATGCTTGCGATAATCGCTATTAAATCGGGAATGAGTAGCCCCCTGCTGATGAGCGGTATTTGTTGTAGATGGGGGAATGAGGGCGTTCGAATGCGAGTGCGATAGGAATTAGTGCTTCCGTCACTCGTCAGGTAATACATATTGTTACCTTTTGTTGCTTCAATCGTAACGCTGCACTCTCCGACTGGAATCACCGGTCCCCAGCTGACGTTCAGAAAGTGATGAATGAGCGTTTCTATATCCATCATTGTTCGCTCTTTTGGCGGAGGCGTTGTTAACGGATGTTCAGCCTTGTAAGGGCCCGCGGGCATGTTGTCTAAGCACTGTTCGATGATTTTCAAACTTTCCCTGATTTCATCGACACGCACTCTGGCGCGATCAAAACAATCGCCTCCATGGTAGACCGGCACTTCAAAATCGAACTGATCATAACCCCCATAGGGTTTGTCACGACGCCAGTCGAAATCGACGCCGGTCGCTCTGAGGCCAGGGCCAGTAATACCCCAGTCCATCGCCTCCTGTTGCGTGTAAATACCAATTCCCCGCGTGCGCTGCTGGAGAATGCTGTTGCTCATCGCCATTTTTTCATAATGATCAAGACGTTTAGGCATCCAGTCGATAAAATCGCGGACCATGGCGTCCCAGCCTTCGGGCAAGTCCTGAGCAACGCCACCGATTCGGAACCAGGCCGGGTGCATCCTGCCACCGGTAACTGCCTCGACTATTCGCAGCAGTTTTTCTCTGTCAGAGAACATGTAGAACACAGGTGAAAGCTGTCCGACGTCCTGAGCGAAAGTGCCATAGAAAACAAGATGGCTAGAAATTCTAAAGAATTCCGCCATCATGATTCTGATTACTTTTGCACGATCAGGCACTTCGATACCGGCTAACTGTTCTACCGCCATCACATAAGGGAGGTTGTTCATTACACCGCCGAGGTAATCAATTCGATCGGTATAAGGGATGTATGTATGCCACGATTGGCGCTCGGCCATTTTTTCTGCGCCGCGATGGTGGTAACCAATCTCGGGTACCGCATCAACAATAATCTCACCGTCAAGTTGCAGCACTATGCGAAAAACGCCGTGGACCGAAGGATGGTTTGGGCCCAGATTTAAAAACATAAACTCTGTGTCTTTGTCCCTGCGTTTCAGCCCCCAGGCTTCCGGTTTAAACCGCAGTGCTTCCTGTTCCTTGTCTTGGCGCTCAGCGCTCATCGCAAAGGGCGCCATATCGGTTGCGCGAGCCGGATGATCTTTTCTAAGCGCGTGACCTTCCCAAGTTGGCGGCAGGAGAATACGAAAGAGCGCAGGGTGGCCGGTGAAGGTTATGCCAAACATGTCCCACGCTTCGCGTTCGTACCAGTTAGCGTTGGGAAAGATTGTATGAATGCTCGGTAGTGTTAAATCGGATTCCGAGAGCGCGACTTTAACGCGAAGTTCCTTGAGATGTTTGATTGACAGAAAGTGATAGACAACCGTGTAGTCAGCTTCTGGTAGTCCGGAACGATAGACTCTAAGTCTCTCATCAACCCCGCACAGATCGAACAACATGTCGAAGTCCTGCTTCAGGTGTTCGATAATTTCCAGCAGATGATTACGTGAGATCCAGAGTGTTTCAATCTTGTCAACGGTGTGTTGACTTACAATCGAAGCACGGGGGAATTGTTCTCCGATTTTTTTTTCGAAGTTTCTAGGTACCACTTGTTCAGCAACTGCCGACAACAGCTTTCCCCTTTAACGATTACGACTACTACAAATTAAACGCGGTTAGGCTCCTTCAAGTCAGTCGCCTTTCGACGAGACTCGGTCCTGAGGTCACGCTGGCTTATCTTCTCCGCTTTGATGACGCGTTGATCATCAACAACCCAGCTCAAAGGACGTCTTTCTTTTCCTACCGCGTCTTGTAGCAACATCAACCCCTGTAGAAATGCATCGGGTCTGGGTGGACACCCAGGTACGTAAACATCTACCGGTAAAAACGAGTCGACACCTTGCACCACAGAATAGATGTCGTACATACCGCCTGAATTGGCACAAGAACCCATAGAAATCACCCACTTGGGTTCCAATAATTGTTCATAGAGCCGCTGAACCACTGGGGCCATCTTTAGAAAGCAAGTGCCCGAGATCACAATCATGTCGGCTTGTCTCGGCGTAGCGCGAATAACTTCGGAACCGAAACGTGCAACATCAAACCTGCTGGTGAGTGACGTCGCCATTTCGACATAACAGCAGGAAAGTCCAAAATTGAATGGCCAAATAGAATTCTTTCTACCCCAGGCAAGCATATCCTCGAGTGTCGTCATGACCAGGTTTTGTTTAAGGTGTTCATCCAAGGCACTGTCCACGTCTACCAGTGGAATACTTTCCTCAGCTTTCGTCAGACTCCATTCCATAACCTATTCCTTTAGCCTCTGCAGTGAAGCGCCCGAGGGCAAACCTTTTCTGGATTTGACGCCCCAATCGAGCGCGCCTGATCGCCATTCATAGATCAATGCAGCTACCAAAATGATGATGAAGACTGAAATTGCGAGGAACCCAAAAACACCGAGTTCATGGAATGCAATTGCCCAGGCAAAAATGAAGACAGTTTCCAGATCAAAAATCACGAAAAAGATCGCGATCAAATAGAATTCTACAGAGACGGGGATTTGTGCCGAACCGATATGAACAACGCCAGATTCGAATGGCTCGCCGGTCGCACCTTTCATGTCTGATCGCTGCCCTATAAGTGAGGACAGCACCAAAATCCCTGCGACAAGCGCCAGCACAGAAGAAAAATATAACACAAGGGGCCAGAGAGATGACTCTGTCATAGGTCACCTCTTGCTTCGAAATCGCATAGCAGGACAGCTAACGAGCTACGACGATTGATTACATCCGCTAGTTTGGCCATCTTCCTTTTCCTGATGAAGCACGGCCGACTACAGCTGAGAAATTCTCAATGTCGGTGTAAATAATCTACTCCACTAAATTGCGCTGTGCAAGTCCAGCGAGCATTTCGTCTCATCCGATGAATTTTATCGGGCTTATTTCGGGTTCAAGACTCAAGCGCGACATTTTGTCGATAGTGCGCTACACCCCGCATGTGGACTGACTATGCGGACTATCGCAGCCATCACAAACCCAGACATCGTTCGATAAAAAACCGTTCCCAGCGCAGCGGGATTACCAACTATCAAAACCGGTACAGTTATTCAATCCTAAAACCGGTTTGAATGAACAAGGTAAAATTGTCTTGCTCGACCGCTTGGTTTCATTAGTATTCATTCAGGTCATCTGTAAGACATCAAACTTACACTACAACATTTGTTAGCGATCAAAGAAAACACCCGATGACGGTGTCTTAAACTTGAATAAGCACGCCGGCTCAGCAAACCTGACCCTGCTTCGGCATATCTGGTTTAGAATAATTATTTTCCGGGCTGTGTTTCCAATAGATTGAAATCGAGCATTATGATAATTCCAAAATTCGCGCCGGTTCTGGGTACACCCATGGATCGCTGGGGCTTTCTAGACGACCATAAGCATTCCAAGGTTTAAACCCCAGACGCTCTTTCAATTTATCCGACAGTGAAGGCCATAAGTTCCTGTCCAAGCCAAGCACCTGGTTCTCTTGTTGGCGAAATTGCGGCGCACAAAATGTTGTTAGCACACCAAGGCGATCCTCGCCAGCAGTGTGGGCCCCAGTACCATGCCAAAGACGACCTTCAAATATCGCCAGGGAACCCGCCGGCGCAACCAATTGCTCAATGCCATCACTTTCCTCGTTAGGGTTTGGTTGGGCGCCTGATAAATGTGTTCCTGGAACCACTTCCGTCGCACCGTTCTCCGCTGTGAAATCACTGAGCATCCACATGGCATTAGCAACCACAGCGGGTGCGATACCTAGCTGCGGATTTGGCATCAAAGCATCACTACACGGAATACGACTAATGTCGGCAGGCCGGATATAATCGCTGCCGGGCAACACTGGCTGCGGCATCCACCACTGATCAGTGTGCAAACCCATTCGCTGGCCACCGCACTTGGCGATGTTCGCTGAATGCGTTGAAAGAATGAAACGATCGCCTAATACATGACCGATCAACTCATCAATCAAAGGATGCTCTACCATATCGCGGAAACACTGACCTTTGTTGACTAACATCCATAGTCGCTGATTAATGCCGCCATTGGTTTTCGAGAATGCGTCACTTTTAATCTGACCAAAATCATCTAACAGTTTTTGATCGCTGCCCGCGTCTCGAAAATCTAAACACTGGCGCTCTTCTTCCTCGGCTTGTTCAACCAATCGCCGACGCGCGGTCATTAACGCTTTCCCGGTTAGAACACCAGGGATGACGCAAACACCAAACTGATCGAGATCGCGCTTGGCCTGGATAAGATCTGCTGTGGCTACTGGTAACATAATACTTTTCCTCTCAGTTATCGCACCGAAAGTCCCACACCCGCTTAATTGTGTCAACCATCGCTTGCAGAACATTCTTAACTAAACAACGCAACATGGCTACCGATCGTGCTACTAATCTCTTAGGTCCTCACCCAAACCGTTAGCAAGCAAGCACCGCCACGGACCTTCATTACCAGGAGAACCATCACAGCTCGAGGTCTTAAGTTTCGATGATCATCAGCGATCGTCACCCTTGACGGTCGTTTAGTAGATGTGGTTTATACTGTCTAACCTTCAACTGTTTGGCTAAATTAAGGGGCCTAACCAAATGAGTCACTATGCGTACCAATCCGCCGTGGCGCTAGCCCGCGCCATTGCCTCTAAAGAAGTGAGTTCGCTGGAACTGACAGATATGTACATTGATCGAGTAGAATCAATCGACCCTGATATCAACGCAGTCGTTGTGAAGGATTTTGAGCGAGGCCGTGAGGCAGCGCGCGCTGCAGATTCAGCGATTGCCGCAGGTAAGGCGCATGGCCCATTTCATGGTGTCCCTATGACAATCAAAGAGGCCTACGACATCGAGGGCTTACCCACGACGTGGGGTTTCCCCGAATTCGAGCACAATATCGCAACAGCAGATTCCGAAATGGTTATTAAAATGAAGCGCGCAGGTGCACATTTTTTCGGCAAAACCAACGTACCTCGCAGTCTTGCAGATTTTCAAAGTTTCAACGACATTTATGGGACAACTAACAATCCTTGGCATCTTGAAAGCACACCTGGCGGTTCTTCAGGGGGTTCCGCCGCAGCCTTAGCGGCAGGACTAACGGGCCTTGAGGCGGGTTCTGACATTGGCGGTTCCATTCGAAATCCCGCACACTTTTGTGGCATCTATGGACACAAACCCACGTGGGGCATTGTTTCAGATGCCGGGCATGCACTTCCAGGACAAGCCGCACCTGCTGATATAGCGGTGGTCGGGCCAATGGCGCGCAGCGCTGAAGATCTGAAAGTCAGCATGGAGGTTTCCGCGGGGCCCGCGAGTCATGACGTGCTTGGCTGGCAGCTCAAACTACCAATGCCCAGTAAAACCCACCTGAGGGATTTTCGAGTCGCTATCTGGACCAACGACGATATGGCCCCGGTCTCGCAGGAGATATCCGATAGGGTCCAGTCGATCGGTGATATGTTAAGCAGGCTTGGCGCCACTGTATCAGACAGCGCGCGACCAGAGATTGACATCGAACAAAGTCATGACACCTACAGTAGCCTACTCTGGGGCGTAATGGGGGCAGAGCTTAGCGCTGAAGAAAAAAGAGACTACCATGCACGTCTTAGTCAATTAGACCCCAACGACCACTCAATAGCGGCTAACATGATTCGTTACTCTATCCAAAGCCACGGAAACTGGGCAGAGCACAACAACAAAAGGTTTCTTATTCGACAACGGTGGCAACGTTTCTTTAATGACTGGGACATCGTCATATGCCCACAAACCGCAACGACTGCTTTTCCACAAGATGAAACGGGATATCTCGGGCGAAAAATAATCGTCGATAACGTCAAGCAAGACTATTTCCAACAAGTATTTTGGTCAGGACTGGTCACCGTCGCACACCTACCAAGCACCGTCTTTCCAACAGGACTTTCACAAGCAGGGCTACCCATCGGCTTGCAGGCTGTCGGGGCTGAATTTAACGACTATATCACCATAGACTTCACCAGATTGATGGCGCAAGAAATCGGAGGGTTCATACCACCACCTGCTTACGCATAGACTGTCAATCACGTCGGAGCGCTCAATCACAACACCCCTGTGCTACATTGTTTGCTTTGAAGTCTTTGTTAATAAAGAACCCTGTCGGAATTTCCCGCGGCAATCGCCGTTGTGATACTGTTAGGACCTTGACGTATCTGACAAGTAAGCAGCATACAAAAACAGACTCTGAGCAATCATCAGTACCGCTGCGACAAAAACAAGAAAAAGATCATTGCCGCCAAACTCCAGCAGTCGTCCACCGACTGCCGGCGCTAGCATCGCCGCCACACTGATCGCAGCCGGCAGTATCGGCAGTAAAAAACCACTGCCATCTGATTCGGCAACACCCGCCGAGCCATAGGCTATGGTGAAGTTCCAGCCGGAATTAAGCAACACAAGCGCGAAAGTAACACCCAACGCTGTCATCGGGCGCATCAACAAGACCACGCTGATAGCGATAATGATCGAACCGCCAAGCAACATGACAAAACGGCTCGGCCATTGGCCCATGAATGCCGGAATAAGCCCGGTCAACCCACCCAGCAAAAGCGCCACAGATATTGCTCCCCCGGCAGCTTCAGCGGTCAAACCACCTGACTGGACGATTCTGTCGATAAAAGCCCAAAGTCCAGTGATACCCAGGTAAAAAATAAACATCGCTAGGACTCCAAGTTTTGGCGCTAGAACGGCGCCCTTGATAGCCACAAGACAGTCGCGCAAACCTACCTGCTTAAGCAAGAACCTGCCGCTCTCTGGCACAAACCTTGACAAAAAAAGCGAGAGCAAACAAATCAATGACAGGAAATACATGCTGCCCTGAAAACCAAAATAAGGGGCGATTAATACAGGTATCGCGAACGCGACAATCGCAGCCAGACCTACCTGGGACACGATACATATCCCGATCGCTCTATCAGGTTCATCTGTATCTCCCAAGTAAGTAAAAACCGGGGTATAGATAAAAGCCATGACTACGCCGAGCGCAAACAAAAAGAGCGCAATGACCTCAAAACTTTCAAGATGCGGAATCGTTGCAAAAATTAAAATAGAGCAAAATAGACTGACGTTCACGGCTCTTTGCCAGTTAACCCGGCGCACCCAGAACATGGCAACAATTGTGATTATCGTAAAACCAGCAAAGTAGGATGAGCCTAGGTCGCCTACTTGAGAATCACTGAAATTCCTTGTCTAGCCAATTAGCGATAGAAGAATCGGCATAACGTTAAAAACCAGTGCACTGATCGCCACCAGAAAAGACAATGTAATGAGTTTCGGTAGCGTTGCATTGATAGGCTTTTGAGTAGGTCGCAAAGGTATACTTCTGAGGCTAATCTATGACACACCAACAGACTAAACTGTTTACAATTGATCCACAATATCTGCCCGATACCCATAAAGGCGTCGAAGGAACTTAGTGGGTCGAAGAAAAGTACCAGCGTAATGATTTTCTAGCGAGAAGACACAGATAGATACTGGATTTATGGCTACGAAAGATGTTGCGAATCTATTGCGCAGGCGAGTACCCTTTGACTTCTCGTTGGGGCAACGAGCGCGGACAAACCGGTATGTTCTGCGCAGCGACATAAGTGCTAACACAGAAAATTGAGCGCAAAACGACCGTTATGAATTTGGGCCTTTCGTTTGATGCTAGGTAATGTTGTCTAAAACGGTTTGACCCATACTGGGCTTTTCCGTGTCTAACCCGATGACCTTCAGCATCTCTAACACTTCGTCCTTGAGGGCTTCAGAGGCGACTTCCCTTTCCTCTTCAGAGGAAAGATTTTGCCCAACGTTATATAGCCTTTTTACATACTTAGCTGGTATCCATGACAAAACCTCACCCTTAGTGCCGCCAATGGAGGCCTCTGGTTCCGGCTCTTCTCGAATCCCTTTTTTAGCGTCATAAATACCCTGCTCGACTATTTCTTCGATATGTCGCTGCAGGATATAGGCATACCTCTTCCTCACTTCCGTAATTCTCTCACTAGCATCGGATTGGTCTGACAGGGCATCCCATATTTCCTTGCCGAGCAACCCTAAAAGTGGCCCACCCTTTTTAGGCAAGGGTGCAGCTTTCCTTTGCTTTGTCCTTTTTTCAAGCTCAGACGTTTTCTTCAAAAGGTAAAAGAGTAAAGCGAACACAATGAAAAAGAGCACTAACAACATGATCATCAAAAGCACTTCAACACTCGATTGCGCCATCTCTATAACCCCGTCTTTGCGATCATTTATCGTCGTTCCCGGTCAATTTATAGTTCTCAGTCAATTTGTAACTCTCTGCCAATTCGGCTTTCCTTATGATGTAGAGATCACTGACTTTTTGCTGGATATCGGCAGCAATCGTTTTATCTTCAGTCATGCTGTTCTTGATCGCTCTCTGATTATTTTCAACCTGCTTCAATACTGCTAATTGGTTTTTCATTTTACCAAGAGTCTTCAGCTCGCCAAGAACACTTTGTTTCTGGGCCTCAGACAATTTCAATATATCATCCCCCTTCGCCTGAATTTCACGCCCGATGGCTGCGCCCAATCCCGAGATATCTCTGGTATGCGTTTGGGTGCTCGACTTCAAAACCTCGAGATCACTGATAATGAGCGACTGCTGACCCTCGATCGACAATAGTTGATCTTGCACATCAACCAGTTTTTCGATGCCGTCTCCTAATTGTATGCCTCTTTTAGCCACGGCGATAATCACTCGATCAAGTTCATCCGTTTTTTGCGAAAGTTGCATTGATAGCACAATATAAAACAGAATCGAAACTACTAACACAAAACCGGTTATTCCAGAGGTAACATAGATGAGCTTTCTAGCATTATCAATTTGCTGAGTGGTTGACTCTAGAATCTGTTTGATATGCGTCAACGGACCGACATTGACACCATTAATTTTTAAGCTGACAGTTCCATCGCTAATCGAACCGCCTCCTTCAATTTCAACTCGATCACTATTTTGTGGTTGATGCTCCGTACTTGTATCTGAAGCTGTCGCTAAATTTACTGCCTCTGAAGCTTCCTCGTCTCCTGATACATCGCTCGCGAGACTATCCCCGGCATCGTCTTCAGCTTCAGGTGCTGATGACGTATCGCCAGACTCTGCTGGCTCCTCAACAGAAGCGTCCTCTTCTGCCGTTGAATCACTGTCGCTCACCGAATCTGTTGCCTCTATTTCGTTGGAATCATCAACTACGCCATCTTCATCTGAAACTGATTGTTGCGTTTCTTCCTCAGACACTGATTCTTCAGCGACGCCATTGTCGGTCTGATCTTCTTTGTCATTGGCCATTGATATAACCTCTTTTCTAGAATTATTAGTTCATCAAATCACTTGCGGAAATGATGTAGGAATTTTCAAAACCACCGGCAGACCTTATCCTACCCAACTCCGCTTCTCCGTAGGGGCCTTTAACCACTGCCCAATAGTTATTCTTCTTTAGTTCAACGCGAAACTGTTCTAGGGCATCGCTCTTCGCAATCCAGGCGACAGCAGCATTCTTATTTCGAAAAGCCGCTTCCTGAACAAAATACTTCGCCTCAAAAATTTCTTCTTCAGCCTTAACACCTGGAACCGATACTTCTTCGGCCTTAACATCTGGAACCGATACTTCTTCAGCCTTAACATCTGGAACCGATAATTGCGGCAAGACTTCCGCAGCTGCCACTAGTTCGGGGGCTGGCTGCTCAGGGGTGATAGATTCTACGGGCGCAATCACTTCAATAGAACCCAATATGGTTTCATCCAAGATAACCTCCTCTTGCGGCATTATAATCATCGCGGTTTCTTCATTAACCGCTTTGATTTCAATGTTATCCGGAAGACGCTCCGCTGAAGCACTCATCGGCTGATCATTTAAAAATTCTTTAACGTTAATTCTCGCAGACTCAATACCCCCGGGTATAAAGTCATCAAATAAAATAGCAGCCGGAAAAGTTATGACTAAACACATTAAAGCAGCATAACCCAAAAACCTGCCCTTCTTTATTCTGGCCAATCGAGGATCAGCTGTGTCTATGCCATCCTTGCTTTCATTTTCATCTTTCACCTGGCCGGCACTCTTATCTGCTTGAATTTTGTCAGCTAGCGCCAAAGGGTCAAATGTCACGATTTGAGCTATATCGTCTTGTGTGTCCTCTTGCACTGCTAATTTACTAACTAGCTCTCTGGCCGTTTGCAAAGACCCGTCTGTCTCTGCTCTGAGAACGAAATCTGCGCATTGATCCGCATCCGGCAAGTCAAAGCTCCATAGTGGCGTTCTGGTTACACGCAGCCACTTTTTCATTTCCTCGCTTCTCCAAGCTATACCAGTCGTGAGTATAAGCACAGAGATGCCTGCCTGCTTAAATTGGCTCAAGATACGATGCACAAGGGACAGCGGCGACACTAACTCTGAGTTAGTGAGCTCGAATATCCATAATTCTTGAGTGCGCCCCTGAACTTGAGCTTGCAGATCAAATTGCTCTATTTCTCTTAATCGAACATTGACTTTTTTAATAATCGAGTCTCGATTAAGCGGTGCTCTCTTGACCTCTCCAGTTTCTTTTTCTGTAAAAATATTAGAAACAATTTCTCGCACATAGTGCTCTTGTAGCGCGTAATTTTCACTGGTGACGACCGCCGCTGAAGCCGGATTTCTCAGATGGCTTATCACGCTTGTGACCAGCTCAGTATGCTTTTCGCTAAAACTTGAGAACGACCCAATGTATGGCTCTTTTCTTATTCCCGTATGTTTTTTCATAATGTGTACTTCCCGCCAATCAATTAGTTAGGCCTACGACCATGCTCATCAAACCATAACTCTTTTGGCACCTTTGGTTTGGGCTTCTTAAGACTTGTTCCCTCTTCTTTTGCCATTCCCAATCCAAAGACATAAGCAATGACTTGAGCAACGGCCAAAAATAAAGCCTGAGGAATATAGTGACCGAGTTCAGTTGTAAAATAGATTGCTCTTGCAAGCTGGGGTGACTCAAACACTAGCACTTGGTTTTCATTTGCGATCTCTTTAATTTTTTGAGCAATAAGACCTTTGCCTTTTGCCAACACTTTTGGCGCAGCCTCAGAGTCCTTGTCATAGCTCAGAGCAACAGCGAAATGTTCGGGGTTAGTAATGACAACATCAGCGGCAGGGACATCCTGTAACATCCTTTGCTCGGCCATTTCCCGCTGTTTTTGTTTAATCTTCTGACGGACCTCGGGCTGACCCTCCATTTCTTTAAATTCGTCTTTTATTTCTTGCTTTGTCATCTTCAACTTTCTGATGAATTCATATCTTTGATATGGCACATCAATTGCTGCTATCACCGCCAGCGCGACGGAAACAATCAGCGCGCCGAACAAAACAAATGAAGCAGCGTCATAAATACTCGTAGCAATATCACCTCTGGAAAATAGGAGAACTTGCTCATAATTGCTGTATAGATATATCCCTGCAGTCAAAGCAACCAACGAAAACTTTAGGACAGATTTCACGAGCTCAACGACCGCTTTAAGACCAAAAATTCTTGCAAGGCCAGAGATTGGATTAATCTTACTTGCTTTCGGTGCAATGGCTTTCCAAGAAAACACAAAACCATCCAATGCTGTTGCACCAAAAATGGCTAACAACATCGAGATTGCAAGCACGGGACTGAGCACCAGGTAACTCTCCCCGAAAATGCTCGCTAACCGAACAACCAACGCCGATTCATCTTTAACAGAATCGACGGAAAAGATCAGGCTATCCTTGAACAACTCAATAAACCGAGGTGCCAGAAAGAAGCTGAGTGAGTATAAAGACGCAATAAAACCGATCGTGACAACCGCGATTGTCATATCTTGGGACCGCAAAACTTGTCCATCTTCTCGTGCTTTTTCGATTCTACGAGAGGTCGGTTCTTCGGTTTTTTCTTCTTGAGGCGTATCTTCAGCCATCTATTTATCCGCCTAGTATCAGATTAAGTCGACGAAAGGCCAAAAACCAAAGGTTCTCAACCTGTGCGAACCAGAGAGGCATCGTTAGCAGCAGCATACCTAGCCCTGCAGGAATCAAAGCAGGAAAACCGACAGCAAACACATTGAGGCTCGGCGCAGCTCTCGAGATAATGCCAAGAGATGAATTAATTAGCAGCAAGCCAAAAATTATTGGAAAAGCGATGGACACTGCGCCTAGGAAAATTTGCGAGGTCCAAACAACAAAATTTTGGATCATTAAATCACCGAACACACCAGAGGCTATCGGGACAAGTTCAAAGCTCTGTTGGAGCACAGAAATTAAAATAAGATGCCCGCCAAAGCTCATAAACAGCAGAAAGCCGACAACGATAAAGAACTGAGACAAGGTAGGCACATTACCCACATTCGGGTCGATCATATTGGCCATACTTAACCCCATCCCACCCGCAATAATTTGGCCACTCACTATTAATCCGGCAAGGACAATTTGTAGCGTAATACCCATTAAACCGCCGACAAGGATCTCGTGGGTGATGCCTAATACTGCTCCAAAGCTAAACGGGTCAATTTCCGGGATTTCGATTAACGGGTAGATCATCCACGTCAATACTAGGCTTAACAGCAACGTGACCCTGAGGTTTATCGCTGCCTGTGAAAAGAACGGCACTGTCATTATAAAAGCGGACACTCTAATCATTGGCCACAGAAACGTTTCCAGTAAATTTATGACATGAGGTGCTAGGATTTCCATGGCCGCTAGTATTCCATGGTTCTTATACGTTCAAAGACTGTGTCGAAATAGTCCATCATCACAGCCAACTGCCACTCACCAAAAATTATGAGCGCCAACAACATCACCCCCAGCTTGGGAATAAAACTCAAAGTCATCTCTTGAATCGAGGTCGCGGCTTGCAAAATACCAACAATTAAACCCGTACCCAGCGCAGCGCCAAGGATTGGTGCTGCCACCATCACCGTCACAAACAATGCTTCTACGGCAAGATCCATGACTATTCCAGGTTCCATATCATCTATCCCACTGCAAAAGTTGAAATCAAAGAACCCGTAATAAGACCCCACCCATCAACTAAAACGAAAAGTAATAGCTTAAAGGGTAGTGAAATCATCATCGGAGAGAGCATCATCATACCCATAGACATCAAGACACTGGCGACCACAAGGTCAATGATGATGAAGGGAATGTAGATTAAAAAACCAATGGTAAACGCGGTTTTTAATTCAGATGTTAGAAAGGCTGGCATGAGCGTGGATAGGGGAATTTGGCTAACGTCTTCCACGGGTTCGTCATCTGCCATTTCCATAAACATGAGTAAGTCTTTCTCCCTTACCTGCGCCAGCATGAAACCCCGCATGGGTGGTAATGCTAGCTCTAAGCCTTCTTGAAATGTCACTTCGTTAGCTTGCACCGGGAGATAAGCACCTTCGTAAACCTGATCAAAGACCGGCTTCATGATAAATATTGATAAGAAAACAGCGATACCAATAAGCACTTGGTTGGGTGGCGTTTGACCGGTGCCTAATGCCTGCCTGACCAACGACAAAACAATGATGATTCTCGTAAACGATGTCATCAAAACAACAATCGAAGGCAGTATGGTAAGAATCGACATCAGCACAAGGATCTGGAGCGACAACCCATACTCAGATCCAGCGTCATTTGCCGTAATTAACGTCAGAGCAGGCCCAAGCTCCGAGGCACTCGCAGATTCTCCAAGGGCACATAACATCAAAGTAAAAAATACTTTGACCAGCTTCGTGACAGCAGGTTGGACCTCTCTGATTTTTGAAAACAACAAACTCATGCGCGATTAATCCAAAAATTAATATCATCACCTTGAACATGGACTACCATGCAATTAAGGGGCCAACATTAATTTGTATATTAATCAATGGGTTACAGTCTTAGATTTATTTAACCAAACAATATGTCAAAAACCTGACACTTTTCGATGCAAGCTTCCATCTGGCCGCTAGAATTTGTT
Source organism: Pseudomonadales bacterium (assembly GCA_964228885.1). Classification (GTDB taxonomy): domain Bacteria; phylum Pseudomonadota; class Gammaproteobacteria; order Pseudomonadales; family Azotimanducaceae; genus UBA4582. Next base: position 51,921 of record CAXRCG010000048.1, read on the forward strand.
AGGGTGAGCCTGAACAGAAAACGAGAGCTCAAACGCAAGTATGCAAATGCGAATCGGATTTCTTCTTCTCGTTTGCCTTTGTGCCAACGCCGAGGAGCAACAAGAAATAGCGTACCCCTATAAGACTTGCTTCGAGAGTGCAGGGAAGCAGTACAAAATCAGTCCTGGTTTCTTGGCATCTGTCGCTAGCGTAGAGAGCAGCTTGAACCCTAGCGCCGTCTCAAGCTCAAATGCGATAGGTTTAATGCAAATCAAGTGGCCTTTAACGGCGGCGGAATTAGGCATTAGTAGCCGAGATCAACTGTTTGATCCCTGCTTGAACATCCATGCTGGGGCAAAATACCTCAACCAGCTGGAGGCTCGCTTCGAAAGTCGCATGCTCGCACTCGCGGCATACCACATTGGGCCCACCAGAGTGTCAGCTATTGAGGCCATTCCAAAGCCAACGCTTAGCTACATTGAAAAAATCTATCGGGAAGAAGCGCTGCTGGCCCATTCATCCTCACTGGCAGATCTTGGGTCCTGCCAAATAGCCGGGCTTATCAATCTGACGGTAAAAACCCATCACCCAAAACAGCGCCAGATCGAAGTAATTGAGTGGCTGACTAACACGCATCAGTTCTGCTCAATTGCGAAACTCACAGGTTTTAAAAACCGGTTACCCGAGCTTATGGGTACCGCAGATGCCGACGGGAAAGTCGATCGACTCCTCGATCGTATATTGGCGTTGAAAGTGAACCTTCAGAGATAAGTTAGCCTTCACAAAAAATAAAGCCGGAGGATCAATAGCGTAAATCTATTTACTGAAGGAGTTGAATGACCAACTGTGCACGAGCATTGGCCTGCGATAACATCGCTGTGCCTGCTTGTTGTAATACCTGCGCTTTCGCTAGGTTAGCCGACTCTACCGAGTAGTCTGCGTCGTTAATTCTAGACCGAGCGTCAGCGGTATTTTCAGCAACGTTCATCAGGTTTGATACCGTGTAAGACAATCGATTCTCTATCGCACCGAGATCCGCACGCATTGAGGAGATTTTCTCAATTGCACCATCCAATACGAAGATGGCGTTGGAAGCACTTGCCTGGTTTCTCAAGTCCACATTTGAAACCGTTGCTAGCGTCGCTGCGCCGGTCGTAAAGTAGTTATCGTTTGCCGCTGCTTCAGCACCTGACTGCGTCACCGAAAACAACTTATTGGAAGACAAACTAATGGTGCCCTGGACTGTCGCTGAATCGCCAGTCGTCGTATCGCCTTCAAACGACGTTGTCCCTGCCGGCAACAATCTTACATCGTGCGTCCCCAACAGACCCAGGGTGTCGCTGGTGCTCTCCAGTACGCTCGTAGTAAGGCTTGAATTTCCAAAAATCTGAAAGTCTCCTAATGCAGCTGTACCAGTAAACGTAATCTTATTAATATTACTCACCGCAGCGGTTAGGTGATAATCTCCGCCATCCCCCCATTTTCCGCTCAAATTGTCGAGCGCGGTGTTCAGCCTACTAACTTGAGTCGCCGGAGTTGAACTCGTTAACCAAGAAAATGACTTCGTCTCACCGGTGTGTTGATTTCGGATATAACCTGTCCACGTAGCACCATTTCCAATCGCATCAGGATACTGTGTTTCCTTTGCACCCGCGACCGCGCCCGAAAGGGCTGCAACACTTGTACCGTCATGGCTGACTGCCGCCACACGCTGACCAAGAATAGCTGTCTCATTCTCAACCAAAATATCGCGTCCATCATTTGCGTATAAGCGTACTCTATTATCACTGGTCGCCGTCGCCGTGACGCCTGTGCTGCCAGAGATCGCGTTGATCTTATCAACAGCATCGAGCACGTTACTTGAACTAACTACAAACTCACCCGTCGTCTTATTGTTAATCTTCAGACTGGCGGTTTGATCCGCATGCCAAGTACTGTAGTAGTGGGCATAGGTCTTTGCTATAGCACTGACGCCGGTCTCACCGGAGACAGCATTGATGTTTGCTGCGACATTAGCTGCAGAATCCTTCGCGGAGACAGCTATCGTCCTGGATAAGCGATTACCGTTGATAAGAATATCGTCCGCATCGTCTGTCTGGTTGGCATAAACGCCATTGCCATCACCCTCAAATGCCGCGATTCGATCGCCGGTTACTTTATAAGCACCGAGTTTGTCAGCTGATACCGAGTCGACAGAGAACTGAATCGTTTCGCCACCTTCGGTACCTGACTGCAGCACTTTATTAGAGAAACTACCGTCTAATAAGGTGGTCTGGTTAAATCGCGTGTTGGCTGATACGCGAGTAATCTCTGCAATTAACAGGTTGACCTCTTCCTGCAGGAATGCGCGATCAGTATTTGTGTTGGTATCGTTAGCTGATTGTACCGCGAGCTCCCTGACACGCTGAAGCATATCCACCACTTCAACCAAAGCGCCTTCAATCGACTGTGTTAACGAAATACCATCGTTAGCATTTTTTACGGCCATATTCAGGCCATTGATTTGAGCACGCATTCGTTGGACGATCGCCAGGCCGGCTGCATCATCAGCAGCGCGATTAATACGACTACCGGAAGACAATCGCGCCATCGCTTTATCAAGCATATCACCTGACTCAGCCAACCCGCTTTGCGCTGCTAATGAACTTAGGCTTGTGTTTACGATTAAGGACATGATGTGTCCTCCACCTATCTAAGTTATTGCCTCAAGACAATGTAGTATAAAAACTTTTCACCTACCCTGACCGATACACCAGATACAGATGGGAAAGTAGACCAAATGCTAGATCGCATCCTTGCTTTGAAAATAAGCCATTCCTCTTTAAAAAAGAAAAAGCCGGAGGAGTCACCTCCCCCGGCCTTTTTCCAAACCTTCATTATCAATAGAGTGAATCTATTTTACTGAAGGAGCTGGAGGACCAACTGTGCACGAGCATTAGCTTGCGATAACATCGCGGTGCCCGCTTGTTGTAGTACCTGTGCTTTTGCTAGGTTAGCCGATTCAACTGAATAGTCTGCATCGTTAATCCTAGACCGAGCGTCGGCGGTATTTTCAGCAACATTCATCAGGTTTGATACGGTATAAGACAATCGATTCTCAATCGCACCTAAATCAGCTCGCATTGAGGAGATTTTCTCAATCGCACCGTCCAATACCGAGATGGCGTTGGAAGCACCTGCCTGATTTCTCAGATCTACATTAGAGACCGTTGAAAGCGTCGCTGCACCGGTCGTAAAGTAGTTATCGTTTGTTGCTGCTTCGGTGCCTGATTGCGTCACCGAAAATAACTTGCTGGAAGACAAACTAATGGTGCCCTGGATTGTTGCCGAGTCGCCAGTACTTGTATCGCCCTCAAACGAGGTTGTGCCTGCGGCCAACAATCTTACATCGTGCGTGCCCAACTTACCCAGCGTGTCACTTGTGGTTTCTAGTGCAGAAGTGCTCATAGCAGAGTCTTCAAACACTTGGAAATCTCCTAGTGCCGTGGTACCAGTGAGCGTAATCTTATTAGTATTACTCACCGCGGCAGTTAAGTGATAATCTCCACCAGCTGCCCATTTTCCGCTCAAATTGCCGAGAGCGGTATTCAAGTTACTAACCGTGGTGGCCTGCGTTGCATTATCAACAAAAGAGACTGACGTTGACTCACCAGTATGTTGATTTCGGATATACCACGTTATCGTAGACCCGTCTCCAGCAGCGTCATTATCAGCCGTTTCCTTAACACCTGCGACAGCGCCTGAAAGGGCCGCAACGCTAGTGCCGTCATGGCTGACTGCAGCCACACGCTGACCAAGAATAGACGTCTCATTCTCAACCAGAATGTCGCGTCCGTCACTTGCATACAAGAGTACTTTGTTATCGCTGGTAGCAGATGCCGTCACGCCAGTGCTGCCAGAGATCGAGTTGATCTTATCTATCGCATCAAGCACGTTAGTAGAACTGACAACAAACTGGCCCGTCGTCTTATTGTTTATCTTCAGACTGGCTGTTTGGTCCGCATTCCAAGTGCTGTAGTAGTGAGCATAACTCTTTGCTACCGCACTCACGCCCGTTTCGCCAGAGACCGCGTTGATATTTGTTGCGACATTAGCTGCAGAATCCTTCGCGGCAACAGCGATCGTCTTGGATAAGCTATTACCGTTGATTATGATATCGTCCGCATCATCGGTCTGGTTGAGAAAAACGCCATTACCGTCACCTTCAGTGGCCGCAATTCGATCTCCAGTAATTTTATATGCACCAAGCTTATCGCTTGATACCGAATCCACAGAGAACTGAATCGTTTCGCCACCTTCAGTACCTACCTGCAGTGTCTTATTGCTGAAAGAACCGTCTAACACTGTGGTCTGGTTAAATCGCGTGTTGGCTGATACGCGAGTGATCTCTGCAATCAGGAGGTTAACCTCTTCCTGCAGGAAGGCGCGGTCAGTATTTGTGTTGGTATCGTTAGCTGATTGTACCGCTAGCTCTCTCACACGTTGAAGCATATCGACCACTTCAACCAAAGCGCCTTCAATCGACTGTGTTAACGAAATACCATCGTTAGCATTTTTTACGGCCATGTTCAGGCCATTGATTTGAGCACTCATTCGCTGAACGATGGCCAAACCGGCCGCATCGTCAGAAGCGCTATTAATACGACTGCCGGAAGACAATCGCGCCATGGCTTTATCAAGCATATCACCTGACTCAGCTAACCCTCTTTGAGCTGTTAATGAACTCACGTTTGTGTTTACTACTAGAGACATGATGTGTCCTCCACCTATCTAAGTTTTTGCATTAAGGCGACCAAGCAGGTCCTCCCCTTGGTTCGCTTGGCCGCCCTATAGCGACATAGATACAGTCGGGGTGGCCACAACCTTCTTTAGAAAACTTTGGATAAAAGAGGATTTTTTTGTGAACCCGGCTATTGAAGACCGGTTTAGGAAAAAAGCACAGACATTAGGGAAACTGCTTGCCGACACTTCCCATGATATTGCCGGTTTGTTCCCTGTGATCTTGCCTAGCCTTCAATTAGAAAATCGCCCGTCGCAAAACAAGGGCAGCCAACGTCCGAATTACTTGCCGCTTTTTTCAAAAAGCGGCAATGTGGCGCCAACTGCTCAGGAGAAAAAACAGGTGTATGCGTAATAAATATTAGAAAGGCAGGAGAAAAATATTTTATTGCACGTTCGAGTCGAGAAAACTTACGGCAGATAAAGGTATTACTAGGAGATGTACTTGAGCTAATCGGTTTCCTGGATCAAATCAAAGCAAAATTCTTGCTGCGCCTCAACGTGGTCCCACATCTGCGTGATCGTTTCTTTCTGCGACTCTACACGCTCACGTAAACCCAACAAGGCTTCTTTATTACGAGTAGCTGAGTCATAAACTTCTTCCAGACGCTCTAGGTTTTCTTGCGCTTTTTCGAAAACCGCTTCGTGCTTGGCGAGGTTTACTGCCGCTAATTCGCCGACGTTTTCTATTTGATTAAGCGTCTCTACATAGTCTTGTTGTGCGCAATGATCACCTTCAGCAAGTGAATCATGATTGTATTCGAGCAGTTTATCATTGGTTTCCAAGATTTCACCAATCATGCCAACCAACTGCGAGTTAATGTTGGAGAGTTTCTTGTTAATATCTAGCACAGCCTTATTCAAGCTTGATCTTTTATCGAGATAATCTAATTCTGCCTGATCTACGACGCCTCTGGCCAACTCCTCTGAACAACCTGCCTGAGTACTTTGGTGCTGTAGAATCACCTTCTTATTTCGCACAATCGCTTGGCAGGCATCGTTTAATAATTGCCTGCTTTCATTGAAAGCCGCGTTAGCCAACTCCATGCCAACATGGGTATTTTCAGCAATTCTAATTCTGTTGGTATAGGCGCGTAGTTTGTTGGCATCAACTAGGGCTTCTAGTTCGTAATAAATATAGGCAACCTGTTTGGTGATCTTTGCGGGGGGCTTATTCATATCCGATCCTGGATGACTATTTTGATTCCTCCTAGAACGTTAGCATAGTTTATTTGACTCTACATTAAGAATGTCGTCGAATTGATCGCCTGAGGACAACTCGTGATCGAGATCATCTGCATTGTTACCCTGAGCGCTGGCATATAGCGCCGTTAAGCCCGCTGGAGAAACCCCGACAAGAATTTCTCGTTTCCCGTATTCAACCAGCAATATGGAATGCTTTGAATCAACAGCTAATTTTTGACGAACTCTAAGGGAATCGCCTGTACCATGATCCATTTTGGTCATCCGGAACCTCATCGCCCACACGGCCGCAACGATCATGCCTGCGACGAATATCAAAGCAATGACTACTCGAACAATATAACTCGAATCGATTCCTTCTGGCATCACAATCTAAGCTGAACGAATTCTTTCAAGCGGACTCACGATTTCAAGCACGCGGATGCCGAGTTTGCTTCCAGCCAGCGTGACCACCTCACCCTTTGCTATCACACTGTCATTAACCTTAATATCCATCAAATCACCCTCTGATCGATCTAGCTCTAGCACAGTACCCTGAGCCACCGCCATCAGCTCTCTTAACTTCAGCGTGGCCTTCCCAACCTCAACATTCAACACGATGGGTATGGAGAGAACAACGGAAGAATCTATGACGCTACCAGTCTCAGCAGTTTCAGCAGTCTCAGCGTCAACGCCTTCTTGTCCATCTTGGCCTTCAGTTGTCTCGCTCATCTATCCTTCCCTTTCCATTATGTTATCTTCTATTTTGATCGCTACTTTCGATCCCTTGATACCAACATTCGCTTCATAAAGCGGAAACCCATTCACTTTAACTTGAGCCGTTTCAGGCGGATTAAAAGAAAGTATGTCGCCTTCAGATAATTTAGAGAGTTGCTCAACGGTAGTTTCTAGGTGACCGCCTGAGACCAACAAATCAAAATCAACGTCACCGACGCTGCTATGTAGGCGCGTCAGCCAATTCTCGTCTGCCTCTTGTGATTGAATACGACTCCTCAACACATCTCTTTGTAAATTCAGGCTTTGATAGGTGTACACAACGTCAATGTAAGGATCAACAGACTCATCCTGAAGTTTGAGCGCAAAGCGATTTACCACTACCGACTCATCGTCTGCAGCAATGTTAGCAAATAATGGGTTGATCTCCCTGTTGATGGGTCGAATATCGACTTCTACGTATGGCGCCCATGCTTCTCGCATTGACTGAAAAATGAGTTCACACAAAGAATCAATGATCGCATTCTCATTTGATGTGAACGGTCGTTCTTCTGTGATGGTCAACGGCCGAGCCTGCCCCCCGTACCAGTTATCCAGACAACTGAATATCACCTGCGGGTGTATGATAAATAGGATTTCTCCCTTTAGCGGACTCATTTCAGTGATGTTAATAGAGGCCGGAGAGTGCACACTATGAATGTACTCGTCGTACTTCATCAAACTCGGTTCTGCTACCGCCATACGAGGATTGTAATCGAGTTCGGTTAAAAGCCTATTGCGAAAAAAACGGTGGAAACGTTCGTTAATTTGAAATATTGCTGTTGAGCTTCCTCCCAGACTTTCCTCATTTCGAGCGATTGCAAAGGTCTCAGCATCAACATTTGCATTAAAAATATCTGAATCAAGACGACCACTCGCGACCATTTCCTCAATGGCAGCGAGTTCATCGTCAGATAGCAGAGATGCGTCTTTTTCCGACATCGAATTACCTATTGAACAATAAACTCAGAAAAGTAGGCTTCTTCAATAGGAGAAGCCGTTGTTTTTTCGTACTTCTCTAAAGTCTCATTAATAACGAGCTTTATTTCTTCTAATAAATTGTCTTGCCCATCTAGCGCTTGAAGCTTCTCTAAAGGCACGCTTCTTAACACTTTTAATATTTGCGCCCTGATGCCAATTAGATGTCTAGGAACCCAACCTTCTGCGCCTTCTTCATCGTTAAATAGCGTGTCTTTATCGTGATAAGTACTAATACCTATCTTTACTTGAAGGACTTTTTTTGATCCGTTCACATTGACCGTGAAAGGGTCTATAAAATTATAGTAGCTAATCAGAAACTTCTGTTCAATATCAGCAGACATAGGCCCAGGTGATAACGCCAAGGCAGCATCAGTGTCTTCCATCTCTGCTTCCATTTCTTGCAGTGTCACTTCCGGGTCTTCGTCAGCTGGTTTTTCGTCAAAAAAACCTGTGAAAAATAGAGTGCCCAGAATACTCCCGGCGACCAACACCAATACCAATACAACAATCAAGAGGATTTTCAGTATCCCTCCTTTTCCTCCTTCGGCATCTTCCGTCTCAACTTCCGACATTACAAACCCTCCTAATTACGGGTGCTCACCTTGTTTATATTATACGTAGATATTGAGGTTCCCGATACCTAAACCCCTACCTTCAACTTTTTCAGCCGCTTCATCGAGAAGATCCATCACCAGTTCAACAGTAGCATCATTTTCGTCATCAGGTTTTTCCTTTGTATCTTGTTTTAAATCAGCATGGCTGTCGACATTGACATTCACCATCTGATCATTTTCTAGCATTTCTTTGAGAATCAAACGTAATTTGGGCAGGCTGTCCTGTAATAGTTGTCGAGTCGTCTCTTCCGCTGCAACAATTTTGCCTTCCAAACCTCCTTCATCATAAGCGATCGTAACGCCAACCTCCCCTAACGATGCTGGGCGCAACTTTATATTCAAATTCCAATTATTTTGTTGGACCCCGGCAATGATCCTGTTTGCCACTAATTCACCAAACCTCTGAGTAAGGCCTTCATATTGCAAAGACTTATCTGAGGAGCCTTGCAGCTGCGGTTGGAACTGCAGATCGCGAAGCACGGACCTGAACTCAACCCTACTTTCTATATTTTGTACATTAACCTTGTCACTTGATTCTAATGTTGAGCCGTTCGGTTGCTTCGGGATGGAATGAGTTTCAGGAAGCACAACTTTCTGGCCCTGATAGGCCGTCGAATTTAAGTTTTGGCGGGCTGACGGGCTCACCATTCTCAAGTTTCGAGCCAGCGCCTCGGCGACCATGTCGTGTTTTGGACTAATGCCATCAGAAGGTTCTTTCCCTCTAACCCCTTGCTCACGAGCTTCTGATGGGAGAACCTCTGCAGACCACCGTGGTTTGACCATCTGTCGTTCCTCCAGAGGTCTTTCCGCTCCCGAACTAATCAGGTCGGGCTTGGCTGGTTCACCATTGCTCGCCATGAGTTGAGGCCCGTTAGCCTTTCTTTCGGTGTAATGGTCTTTGCCAAGCAACTGTTCCCTTTTGAGCCCCATCGCTTCAGGGCTTGCTTTTAATTCCCTTGCCACCGTGGAAGACCCCTCCACTGGCGATGGCATCGACGAGCCTGTAGGATTTTCTCTCGACAAAGTATTAAATTGAGACAACCAAGAGGCCGTTTGTCCTAAAACCGGCACTGGCTTATCCAATACCGCGGACTGCCCTGTATTCGGCAATGACTTATCCAATACGGCGGTCTGTCCTGCTGCAGGCGCTGACTTGTCCACTAGGGCGGTTTGTCCTCGATCCAACACAAGCTCGTTTACAGACCCGGACTTCGCTGCAGAAGTGAGCTGTGTATCAACAACCTGATGCCGATAGTCCTTGCCAACGCCTGTTAAGACAGCCTCCGACTTCGCCGGTGATTGGATTTGTCCAGCTGATAAAGATTCCGTCTTGCCTATTGCGCTAGGACCCCGAGCAATCAACATTTCAGCAGATGGTTGCTGTTGCTGATTGAGCGCCAGCTCACTGGAGAATGGTGCCCTTGAAGCGGTTAACGCATGCGGATCAACGGTTTGTTTTTGCTCTAGGTGCTGTTTGTAAGTACCGTAATCAACTTCAGCGCGAGGATGCTTGGTTGGCGACGGGAGATCCATCTCTTCCGCCCGACCTCCGAGCTGCTTCGATTCACTTTTTTCTGTGTCTGTCGTCCTGCCACGATCAATGACCTCGTCAACCGCACTTTGACGCATGATAAACTGTTTCAAACTATTTTCTGAAACAGCACTGACAGGTGCCGTGAGAATCACTTTTCCCAGTGACAATCCACGCTGGTGAGCAACCAGAGTCGGCAAGATATTGCCAAAAGACTGCTGAACTTCAGATATTGGTTGCCTAAGCTCTCCGCTATCTGATTCTTTAGGGTCCGCGAGGGTTCCCAAGTCTTTTTGGAAATCCTCTTTCGGGTTTTGATTGTCCGATGGCGACGTTCGACTAGCCCCTTTAGCAAGACCAGCATATATGTCTTTAAAATCAATACCTTGCTGAGTTTCTTTCGGGCTTGATAAGTCAGCGGTCGTTTCATTTTTACCATCTGCTAGGTTCAGCAAGCTGGAGGAATGAATAATATTACTCATCTATTTGGCCTGTGCTCAATTTACCTACAATTGGATGCAACAACTATGCCAAATGAAGAGGTTAGGAATGAGATTCACGTTGAAGCCAGCTGATAGTCGCGTGCTGATCGGCCTGTTTTTGCTCTTCTTGCCGATCCTTCAACGCTCTGGCTTTAAGGTCTTTTTCACCGAGGATTGCATATTTTTTCACTTCAACCTGACGATCGGCGCAGCGTTGTTTGGCTTGTCTTAAATGTTTATTAAGCTCCAATCTTCTTGCTGCAGAGTGTCTAAGCGCCTCTTCAATCCTGCCAATAAAATTAATGGCCGTGGTCAATTCTACAATCGCTATTTCCTGGCCTGACTCTGCATGATTCAGCTTTGTCAGGTACTCGTTCTTCATCTCCTGCATCTTGACCACACTGGCTTCAAGATTCGTCAGCTCCTGCTCGGTATCAGCCAGGGACCGCAGCGCCTGACCCAGCTTATCTTTCTCTAGGTTACCGAGATATTCCCAGATTGTTGATGTTGAACGACTAGCCATCAATCGCCTCTTTCATTTCTGTTAACGATTGGTGAAATTCAGCAGGTTCGTGCATCGACTGTCTCAAAAACTTCAAATTCTCTTCTCTGCACGATATTGCTTCATCCAAATCGAGATTGGAGCCTCTTTGATAGGCGCCGACCTGAATAAGATCTCTATTCTGTTGATATATCGCCCAATAGCGCCTAAAACTTGAGGCCAATTTTAAATGTTCCTCACTGGCCAGCACGGGTAGTAGCCTCGAAACAGACCCTGAAAGGTCAATCGCCGGAAAATGCCCCTCATCCGCGAGCTCCCGAGTTAACACGATCTGGCCATCCAAAGAAGCTCTGGAAATATCAACAATGGGGTCATTTAAGTCGTCACCTTCCGCCAACACTGTGTAAATCGCCGTAATAGACCCTTGATTTTTCGCACCCGTGCCAGTTCTTTCAATCATTTTTGGGATCAAGCTAAATACTGAAGATGGATACCCTTTGGTCGTTGGTGGCTCTCCCACCGCCAGTCCTATTTCTCTCTGGGCATGTGCTACTCGAGTTAAGCTATCAACTAAGAGCAATACGTTTTGACCCTTTTCTTTAAAGTGCTCCGCATAACAATGCGCCAAATTAGCCGCTCTAATTCGCAATAAAGGCGAATTATCTGCTGGCGCCGCAATAACGACTGCACGCCGGAGCCCTGCATAGCCGAGCGTTTGTTCTATAAATTCTTTTACCTCTCGACCTCGCTCGCCAATTAAGCCTATTACGATCACATCCGCCTGGGTAAATTTAGTCATCATTCCCAGCAATACAGATTTACCGACCCCACTACCCGCGATTAAGCCTATTCGCTGACCACAACCGATGGTTAGCAGTGCGTTGATCGCTCGAATACCGACGTCAAGTACTTGATCAATGGGTTCCCTTGACATCGGGTTAATGGGTTCACTAATCAACGGTCTTTGGGTCAATTCGCGGGGCGGCGAGAGTCCGTCTAGCGGGTTACCGTAAGCATCCAATACTCGTCCCAATGCTCCGTCACCGACGAAGGCCGAGTCAGAAGACGCGCGCAACGTCACTCGCGCGCCAGGTTTTAATCCAATGGTTCCTTGAAAAGGCATCATATAGACCAAGTCGTTACTAAAGCCGACCACTTGTGCCTCGACCCGGCTTCCATCACTTTTCTCCACGCTGCATTGAGAGCCCATTGGCGCATCTAAGCCACTTGCTTCAATCGTCATACCCACGATACGGTTCAAGTGACCGAATCGAACCACCTGCGGCTCGATTAAACGATCTTGAATATCAAGAAACCGCTGAACCGCTAATTCACTCATGAGGATCTATCTCGTTATCACTCATATCAGGCGGATCAACAGCATCATCATTTTGAACCTCTTCTTTATCTGAAAAACGCGTGTCAATAGCATCGAAGTCCTGACGCGTTTGTGTCACCGATAGCATCGAATCGTTAGGAGAGGCTGTTTCCATATCATAGCCAGAGGAAGAATGATGGTTGCTTGGACTCGACAGGTCCAAAAGATGATTATTTGACGGCGCATAGTTCAAGAGTTGTTGCGCCAGTTCAGCGATTCTTTGATCGATATTGTCTTCGAATCCGCCATTCCCAAACATCACCGACACGGACCCCGGTTTCAGCGTCCGATCAAATTCAAATCTGTAGTTTGGATAACGACTCTCCATGTCTAATGTCTTAATCAGATCTTTCCACTCATCAGCGATGAAGAAAGTAGCAGAAACTTGGCCCTCCTCGGCGACTTGATTGATAACGGTACTCAAAAAGCGATCAATCACTTCACGATTGCTCGATAATTCAGATCGCGCGATCATTTCACCTAAGGCAAGCGCTAACTGACTCAATTGCGAGGTATACTCACTCGAAAAATTCAGGTTATTCTCGAGCGCTTCAAAAAAAGCCTTCTGACCATCCTTCGATGCTTGAATTTTTGACTCGTACAAATCTTCCAGTCTCTCTTTGGCGGCATTTTCACCTTCAAGCCGAGCCCTGTTAATAGTTGCTTCCAATTCCTCTTCCGATATCGAAATCAGGCTAGGCGCGGGTTCCTCTATAGGGACCACCAAAACGTCATTTTCAGGATTAGCCGGCAGTACATCCGTGCTAACTGGTTCTGAGACAGGCTCAGGCGCGGGCGCTCGGCTCTCGGTCACAGCATGCCAATTAGTGCCGGTAAACGTGCCTTCAACCTTGTTTTTCAGGCGTTTTTCTACAAAATCACCAACGTCTTTGACCTTTTTAGCCCACAGCTCACCTGTCGAAAATTCTTGATTAGACAAAATCACCACCTTCTGGTGAAGCAAGAATCAACTCGCCTTTATCCTGAAGCTTCCTAGCCTGCCTGATAATTGATTTACGTGCTGTATCAACCACGGATATTGCGAGCGGCGGCATCATATCCATCTCGTCTTGGAACATCTCCGCTTTATTTTTAGACATGTTTCCTTTGAATTTCTCTACCAATAATTCGTCAGCCCCTTTAAGCGCTGTCCGTATTTCTTCCTCATCAAAATTGTTAATCATGGTCTGGATATCTCGGTCAGCAAGGTCAACGAGATTCTCAAAGTCAAACATATTGTCTTCAATCGCCATCACCAGTTCTTCATCCATTGAGCGCATTAACTCAAAAATTTCACTCGCGTCTTCCGATTTTGTTTTATCCATGATTTTTGCTGCAACTCTCAGTCCACCTAATTGTGCAGATGAGATTGAGGTCGATTCAGAGAATTTCGACTGCATGACTTTTTCTAACTGCGCCAAAGCCGATTCAGAAATGGTATCTAACGTGGCGAGACGACTGATCACAGTGGTTTTAAGGTCTGAGGCAAGATAGCTCAGAACATCTGTCGCTGTGCGCTCGTCGAGCATCGCGAGAATGATAGCAATGACTTGCGGATGCTCACCACCGACCATATCAGCGATAGCCCTGGGCGCCATCCAATCCAGCATTTCAAGACCTGAGGACCTTGCCGCGGGATCAACTTTCGCGAGCACAGTTGCAGCCTTTGATTCTCCTACCGCTTGCAGAAGAACCTTTTTAACGTAACCAGGACCTTCCAAGCCGAGATCTGTTAGGCCCTGTAAATTATTAAGAAATTCATCGACGACGGCGACCACTATCGGTTGAGGCACGTCACTGACTTTAATCATTGCCCTTGAAACTGAAGTGACTTGCGTCGGTGACAAGGTTTGCATCACCGCTGCGGCCCCTGCTTCCTCAAGCAGAAACATGACGATTGCCGCTTTCTCTGTCGCAGTTAGCTGTTGGAACGCAAATTCAAATTCCACGGGTAAACTGTCACTTTCTACTTCATCTATTGCTAGTTCTGCCATTTCTTCCTCCTAGCGACAACCAAGCTACTCTTCAATCCAGCGCTTCAATAAATTGGATACTCGACCTACATCATCTTTCACAAGGAATCTCATCAATGCAACTTTCTGGTCATAAGGCTGAGAGGTATCAAGATACTCAGCCGGTATGCCAACCGCCTTGGGTTTAAGCCGTGCGGTCACATCTTTGATGGTTTCCATATCACCCATTTCTACCAGTTGGCGCTCTTCCTCTGTAATATTGTCGGGGTCTTCAAGCTCCATCGGTATTTCGAACTCTTTAGCTTCTTTCATGGATTTCAGGAATGGTCTTGCCATTGTGAAATAAACAAAGAACAAGAGTAAAAATACGGCACCCATCCGAACAAAACCGTTTAATTTATCAGCTTCTAGGTACCACGGCAGTTTTTCCAAATCTTCCACAGGTTTTGCGAATTCTGCAGCCACAACCGTCACGAGGTCACCGCGACTTTCTACATACCCAATCGCCCCTCGAACAACTTTTTCAATCTTATCAATCTTTAGCGCTAATTCCTGCTCGTCGACGACACCTTCTCCGTCGCCATAAATCGACTTATTCACGACAACAGCGACCGAAATTTTCTCTATCGACCCTACCTGTTGTTTCACGTAACGAATTTCTCGGTCGAGTTCATAGTTCCGCGTAGAGGAGCTACTGCTCACATCTTCAGCATTCTCTGTTCTAGCACCCTCGGTTGACGTTGTTTCGGTAAATGCCGGGCTAGCAGGCGGTTCGTTGCTAAAACTGCCAGGTACACCACTGGCCGTTAATGCATTATCCCGTTCAATTTGTAAAGATTCAGAACGAGTCCTTGGCCCAAGGCCACCGCGATCAAATTCCTCCGTTGTCGATTCTATTTCTGCAAAATTAAGCTCTACGTCAACTTCTGTACGCACGTTGCCTAGGCCGACAACCGCAGACATCAATTGTTGAATACGCGTTTGGTAAGACGATTCTACTGACCGCTTATGTTCAGATTGAGCCGCAGTTAGCGCCATCGCCGCGTCCGAATCAGAGTCTGTCAACAGCTGCCCGGTATCATCAACGACTGTCACATTTTCTCTGACTAGGTACGGAATACTCGAAGAAACCAGGTGTACAATCGCTTGAATTTGCGATCGAGAAACAACTCTTCCTGGATAGGGTCTGACAACAA
Source organism: Pseudomonadales bacterium (assembly GCA_964228885.1). Classification (GTDB taxonomy): domain Bacteria; phylum Pseudomonadota; class Gammaproteobacteria; order Pseudomonadales; family Azotimanducaceae; genus UBA4582. The sequence continues at coordinate 67,293 of CAXRCG010000048.1, forward strand.
CCGATGCCTTTGAAGGCGCTTGATTTCTAACAAAAACACTCTGCTGAGATTCAGCAATATGAACTCTCGCCGAGTTAATTGAACCGATTTGAGAAATAGTCTTGGCTAACTCATTTTCCATTGCAGCTCTATAACTGACCTGCTCCATAAATCTGCTAGTCGTTATTGAACCTTGTTCGACAAGCGCCCCCAGACTACCAAGGGCAGCGCTTCTTGGAATATTCTGCGAAGCGAGCAATATCCTTGCTTCATGATATCGATCGGTTGGAACCTGAAGTTCTCCCGAGGAAGTGTCAATAAACACCTCGAAGCTACTCGTCGATAATAAATCGTAGGCAGCCTGCCGATCACTCTCCAGCATGCCCGGATAAACCGACCGATAACCTGGGGCTGAAATCCAGACATAGAAAAGCGCACAAACGATGATCAGCATCAAGCCTAAAACAGCTGGCAAAGATTGTTTTACAGCTGGCTGTTCAAAAAATTTAACAATCGCTGACTGTTGAGCTTCAGCCGGTAATTGGGACATCGAAGATCCATCAGCTTGACTTTCTGTTAGCGCTGTTTCGATGTTCGTAGTTTCATTCTCTGCAGGCTGCATACCTGCTAGGGGAGAATTCAAAGCTAATTCGGACATGTCAACTCTTCCTAAAAATTAGATAACTCACTTAAACAGGCATATTAAGAATGTCTTGATACGCCTTAAGGACCTTGTTTCTCACCTGCAATGTTGCTTCAAACGCCAGAGACGATTTTTGCATAGCGAGCACGACATTGGTCAACGGGACATCTTCACCACGTTCGTATGCGCTCTTGAGTGCAGTACTCGCCTTTTGTGATTCATCCACTGCATCTAGGGCCTCTTTCGCGACCGAAGCATAATCAACTTTCTGTGGAGCATTTGTGCCCTGAATATTCGTGGCTTTAGGCGCGGAGTCATCTACCAACGCGACTTGTTGCCTCTGACTTTGTATCTGACTCATCAAAGCGGCGACAGAGGAATCATAGGTTGCCTTAATCATCTCCTACTCCCTGACCTACGCCCACTTACGTCTTGGTATATCAATGCCTCGGTCCTTCATTCTAGAGACTTTATAACGAAGTGTGCGCTCACTTATACCCAACCGCGCGGCTGCCTCTTTCCGAGTTCTGGAATTTCTTAACGTTTCCGCAATCACTCTAAACTCATTTGCATCCATCGCACTTTGAAGCCCTGATCTGGATTGATCAGCCTCAACCGAACCATAACTTGGCTGCCCACCATCATTAGCGCCAAAGAAAGTATTCGATGAAGGAGCACGCGTTTCACTCGGGACATCATAAGCTGGCGTGGTAAATCCGGCAGGCACTTCTTTACCGGTCGTTGGCACATCGTAGACAGGATCATCAAAGAAAAGGTGATCAGCGGTAATGTCTTTACCGTCTGATAAAACGACCGCACGCTGAATGACATTTTCCAGTTCTCTGACATTCCCAGGCCACTCATATCCCAGTAATTTGGTTAAAGCATCCGGTGAAAGATTAGGCACCTGCTGTCCGTTGCCATATTTGACTAGAAAGAAATTTGACAATGGCAAGATATCGTCAGACCGCTCTCGAAGTCCGGGCACGTTGATTCTAAAAGTACTGATTCGGAAATAGAGGTCCTCTCTAAACTGTCCAACACGGATTGCATGTCGGAGATCCCTATTCGTCGCAGTGATGATTCTTGCATTGACCGGCCTAGATTCTGCGCTGCCAATCAGCGTAATTTCCTTTTCTTGCAGCGCTCTTAATAGTTTGGCCTGAATCTGCAGAGGCAGCTCACCCACCTCATCCAAAAACAAAGTTCCCCCCTCCGCTTGCTCGAAAAAGCCAATTGTGGTTTTGGTGGCGCCAGTAAAAGCGCCTTTAGCATGACCAAACAGCAAGCTCTCAGCTAAAGCTTCGGGCAGTGCCGCACAATTAACCGGTACAAATGGTCCATTTCGTCTTGGCGAAAAATCATGCGTTAATCGCGCCAGCACCTCTTTACCGGAGCCTGTTGGACCGTTCATTAAAGCGGTGACTTCCGACGCACCCACACGCTCAATCAGCGCTAATAGATGCTGAGATAACTCATCGACGAATACATAAGAATCACCCTTGAGCAGTCCAACTCGTGCATGAGCGGCAATCTCCTCCCATTTTTTCTCGGTATCTTGACCCTCACAAATAACTTCATCAATCCCTTTCTTAAGGGCGTCCAATCCGAGTTCGAATTGATGCGGATGCACACGGAGCACCGTAAAGATCTTAAAAGGAAAACTTTTAACGAGATTCATCATCGCCTCCACTGATGCAAAGCTATCAGCACAAATCGAAAGAATCACGGGCCCAGAAAGATCAGCGATCGAACTTGAAAGGGAGTGAATGTTAATAGGTCTTGGGGCCAGACCCATCTTGGTCAGAATCGTTAACAATGACTGATCAATTGAAGAAACGTCATCCCAAATAATGTCTAAAGGCTGCTCGCTGTACATTTTCTCGCTCTCATTTAAGTCAGTGAGAATATTAAAGCAACTGCCGTGCCAACATTTTATTTTCTTATAAAACAACAACTTAAAAGAGAAACGGCAAAGTTCCGGCCAGACCATACCGGTTTTGTCAACTTTTCGACACCTTCTTCCTAACCCAAACCGTACTTCTTAATTCTCTCTATCAGCGTTGTTCTTTGGATTTTTAGAATACGTGCACACATCGAGACATTCCCGTTCACTTCTTCCAGCGCGCGGGAAATCATTCTCTGTTCAACCTGATTGACAACTTCTTTCAGAGAGAGGCTTTCTTCTTCCGCCTTGTGGATGCCACGAGCCATCAAAATAATATCCTCAAATTCATGACTGTCCTCATCGGCTTCGCTTGGGGCGTCATTTACCGTGCTTACCGCCTCGGCCGCTTCCTGCAATCCCGGCGGGAGCATGGCTGGATTCACCCTTTCCAAGGAAATCACTTCACCCGGATGCAATACTGATAGCCGATGAATCATATTCGACAACTCTCTTATATTGCCTGGCCACTGGTATTTCATCATTTCGGCGAGAAAATCTGCTGAAAACTTGAGCGGTTTTTGGTCCTGCTTGTAAAGATCGCAGAAGTGACTCACAAATAGCGGGATTTCTTCTGCTCGCTCTCTCAGTGGGGCCAGCGTCAGAGGCACAACATTGAGCCTGTAGTATAAATCTGCCCTGAAACTACCGCCTTCGATCTCCTTCTCGATATGTCGATGCGTTGCTGAAATGATGCGCACGTCCACCGCAATAGACACATTTGAGCCGACCGGGTCGACGACACGCTCCTGCAGCACCCGTAAAAGTTTTATTTGCATATCCATCGGCATATCACCGATCTCATCCAGAAAAAGCGTGCCACCATCAGCTGCAATCACCTTGCCAATTCTATTAGCGATCGCGCCCGTAAAAGCGCCCTTTTTATGCCCATAGAGCTCACTTTCCAGCAAATCCCTCGGGATAGCACCGCAATTCACAGCAACAAAGGCTTTATCTGATCGATCAGACAGATCGTGAATTTTTCTCGCGAGCACCTCCTTGCCCGAGCCACTCTCGCCCGCAATGAGCACGCTCACGTCAGAGGGAGCAATCTTCTCGATTAACCCCAAAAGTTCTTTGGTGACCTCACTCTTCCCAAATACTGGCTGCATGCTGCTTCGGCTGTGAATCTGACGTGGGATATCATGGCAACCAGAAAAGACGATAGCAACAACATCTGATTGCCTAACTTAGCAAAACGGCGATTTAAATCCGCTTTCTCAATCAATTACTTGCCAAATTTGCCGCATAAACCAGCAAAAATAGATTGAGCACCGCAATAATCAGCCTTTAAAGGCACATAATTCATGGCATGATTACTGCAAATGAAATAGTAAGAGAAATCACTGAAATAAGTTAAAGATATCGTAAGCTTGACCGATAACAACAGTGGAAGACCAAACTTTCACACCTCACATTATGGCTGGAATAGACTACATCAACGCCCTAGGCGCCGGCGCTTCGTTTGACACAAAGAAGATCGTTGAATCTTTAGTCGAAGCAGAAAGAGCGGGAGCGCAGGCTCAAATAGAGAGAAAAATCGCTGACGCAGAGTCAAAAATAAGCGGTTTAGGCTCCGCTGCGTCTATTCTGGACATCTTAAAAGAAGGGGCCGAACTCCTTAACGACGCCAAAGATTTTAACACCCTTTCCATACAAAACAGCCAATCTTCCGCGCTTGGAGCAACCGTCACCAATAATGCAAGGGCCGGCACAAACAGCGTCACTGTAACTAGCATCGCCCGAGAACAGCGCAGCATATCCGATGGGTTTGATTCCGTCTCTGCGACGATAAATGGCGAAAACACGACCACCATCAGCATTACGATCGGCGGGACGACAGAGGATATTTCCGTTAATGCCGCTTCCCTTGATTCTGTGAAATCAGCGATCAATGACGCAAACCTCGGCGTCAGAGCCGAGATTGTCAACACAGGCACCGGGTCAGGCAATTTTCGGCTACAACTTGTGGGCGAAAACGGTTCCGATAACGCTTTTTCTGTTTCATCTAACTTTTCTGGACTGAACATCCAGTCGATCCAATCAGCATCCAATGCCAACTTGAATGTGAACGGCGTAGACTTCACTCGCTCCACCAACCAAATCTCAGACATCATTGAGGGTGTAAACCTCAATTTAACATCGGTAACCAATGGCACAGCCACCATATCGGTGGATCGAGATGTCTCGGAAGCAAAAGGCAATATTATTGCTTTTGTTTCCATGTATAACGAAGCTAGCCTTGAGTTTAAAAAACTAACCAGCTCCGAATTAGATGGCCCGCTCCGTGGCGATACCATTTTCAGGTCGATAACTCGCAGCCTCCGCTCGATTATTGTAGGCACCTCTTCATCGCCTGGAGACTCAATCAGTTCACTGTCGAGTATGGGTATCAGCATTGATCGCAATGGCCAATTAAATTTTGACGAGGCCGCAATCGATAAAGCGCTCAGTAATAATTATGACGATGTGATCAAGGTTTTTTCAGCCAACACCAACAATCAATCCAGATTTAATTCAGGCAGCGGCGGCATAGCCGGTGATATCAAGAACTTAATCGAACGCGTCACGGCCTCAGATGGCTATCTCGTGACAGCGGATGCAGCGCTGCAAGCACGAAAGGTGGAGTACGATAAAGATGCAGAGGATCTCGCCACCAGAATGGAAAAGGTTGAAGAGCGTTACAATCGACAATTCCTTGTCATGCAGAGCATTATTGAAGAGATGAATAGCACGAAAGATAGTATGAAAAGCTCTTTCGAAAATCTACCATTTAGCAATCGCGACTAATCAAGCTATAATCTCCGATTGCCCTCACCAAAGGCTCGGTAATGAAACCCAACACTGAACCAACCTGCAAGGTCTGCAAACAAATCCGAATGTTTCTGCTGTTTGCTGTCCCCATCCTGATGGTGATTGGCACCCGGCCTGACATTGCCGTCCCCTCGATTCCCATTGAATTTATTTTCACTAACTTCATTTTTATCGGCTTTATCACGGTAGTGGCTTGGCGAATTTATGTCGATTACTGGAAAGACCGCAAAAAATAGCCCTCGCCCTCGTTTGCCGAACAAAAAGCATACAAATCTAGTTTTTTGAAAACATCCTTTTTTTATTAACAATTTCCTAAAGTTTCTTCCAGCCCTGCCGATAAGAATATTGAAAGCGGCAATTTGCTGCCGGTTTCGTTACCCAAGCGTGTGACAAGCGCTCGGGTAGCAACTTAACGGTTGCGTCGTATGGCAAGTGTGAGGGGTCGCACTGTCCATGCAGGGTCGTCATGGTTAAAACCATTCACGTGGCTTTCTAAATATATTTTAGGGGCTTAACTTATGGCTTTATTCATTAATACAAATGTCGCATCTTTAGGTGCGCAGCGATCTCTGGCCACTTCGGGAGCAGAGCTCAAAACCGCGATGGAACGTTTATCTTCGGGTAAAAAGATCAACAGCGCTGCAGATGATGCGGCTGGCTTTGCGATTGCCGAAAGAATGACCGCCCAGATCCGCGGACTTAACATGGCCACTAAGAACGCCAATGACGGGCTTTCTATGCTGGGCGTGATTGAAAACGCAACCAATGATGTCACTGATATGCTGCATCGCATGCGAGAACTTGCGATTCAAGCAACGAACGACACTAACAGTGACGAAGATCGCGCATTTCTTCAGTTAGAAGTTGCACAGCTGATAAAAGAGATTGATCGGGTTGCAGATGATACCCAATATAACGGTCAGACGGTACTTGACGGTACTTTTACTTCTAAGTCAATTCAGGTGGGCACAGAGTCCGGCCAGAAGATCACTTTTAGTGTCAATGGCATCGGAACCGACAAAATCGGTACTGCTGCAGTGAGCGATGATGCTGCTACTACCAACGTCGATGAAACAGTCGCTGAAGCTGATGTGGCAGATATTGATATCAGCACTGCTGCAGGCGCCCAGAGCGGTCTTCAAGTGATCACGGACGCGATCGAACAGGTCGCTGGCGATCGCGCCACCTACGGTGCATTACAAAACCGACTGGAATATACCGTGTCTAATTTGATGAACGTTGCGGAGTTTACAACCGCTGCCCGTTCACGCATTGAAGACGCTGATTTCGCTGCTGAAAGCGCACGCTTGGCAAAGGCACAGGTCCTGCAACAAACAGGTACCGCAATGCTGGCACAAGCAAACGCTTCTTCGCAGCTCGCTTTATCCCTGATTAGATAGAATCCGCGGGCTCAGTGCCCGCCTCCTATTTCGCCAGGATAAAATGCGAAAACTGGACTGTTGGTTTTAGCTGTCGCTTAAGACACATAAATGATGATCAGCCCAGGCTTCGTAGCAACTTAAAGGTTGCGTTGTATGGCAGGTGTGCGAGATCACGCCGTCCATGCAGGGTCGTCATGGTTAAAACCATTCACGTGGCCTTCTAAATACACTTTAGGGGCTTAAGTTATGGCTTTATTCATAAACACAAACGTCGCATCTTTGGGTGCGCAGCGGTCTCTGGCCACCTCTGGGGCAGAGCTCAAAACCGCGATGGAACGTCTATCTTCTGGCAAGAAGATCAACAGTGCTGCAGATGATGCGGCCGGCTTTGCGATTGCCGAAAGAATGACCGCCCAGATCCGCGGACTCAACATGGCCACCAAGAATGCCAATGACGGGCTTTCGATGCTGGGCGTGATTGAAAACGCAACCAATGATGTCACTGACATGCTGCATCGCATGCGAGAACTTGCGATTCAAGCAACCAACGACACCAATGGTGACAAAGATCGCGAATTTCTCCAGCTAGAAGTTGCACAGCTGATACTCGAAATTGACCGGGTTGCAGAGGATACCCAGTACAACGGCCAAACTGTGCTTGATGGCAGCTTTGCTACAAAGTCCATTCAGGTAGGCACAGAGTCGGGTCAGAAAGTCACTTTTGACATTAATGGTATCGAAACAGACGCGATCGGTACTAGAGATGCAAACGGTGACATCACAAGCACTACCGTCAACAGCGTCACCACGGCTAATGATGTTAAATCGATTGACATCAGCGACGCGGCAGGCGCTCAAGCAGGTCTGCAGGTGATCACTGATGCGATCGAACAGGTCGCGGGCGATCGCGCCACCTATGGTGCATTACAAAACCGACTGGAATATACCGTGTCTAATTTGATGAACGTCGCAGAGTTTACTACCGCTGCCCGTTCACGCATTGAAGACGCTGATTTCGCTGCTGAAAGCGCACGCTTGGCAAAGGCACAGGTCCTGCAACAAACGGGTACCGCAATGCTGGCACAAGCTAACGCTTCTTCGCAGCTCGCTTTATCCCTGATTAGATAAGATTCGCGGGCTATATGCCCGTCTCCTATCTCGTCAGGATAAAAACACGAAAGCGGGATTGTTGATCCAGGTTGTCTGTCTCGGCAGATGACTCAGCACCAAGACTGGTTTCGTGGCAACTTAACGGTTGCGTTGTATGGCAGGTGTGAGCAATCACACTATCCATGCAGGGTCGTCATGGTTAAAACCATTGACGTGGCCTTCTAAATCAACTCTTAGAGGCTTACTTATGAGTTTAACCGTTTATACCAATGTCGCATCTTTGAATGCGCAACGGTCTCTGGCCACCTCGGGGGCAGAGCTTAAAACCGCGATGGAACGTTTATCTTCTGGCAAGAAGATCAACAGTGCTGCAGATGACGCTGCAGGCTTTGCGATTGCCGAAAGAATGACCGCCCAGATCCGAGGCCTCAATATGGCCACAAAGAATGCCAATGACGGGCTTTCTATGTTGGCTGTTATTGAAAACGCGACCAATGATGTCACTGATATGTTGCACCGCATGCGAGAGCTCGCAGTGCAGGCGTCGAATGACACCAACAGTAGCGAAGACCTTGGTTATCTCAATGCAGAGGTGACTCAGCTTAAAGCTGAGATTACCCGAATCGCAGAGGATACCAAGTACAATGGAACAGCTTATCTAGACGGTGGCGCTAATGGCGTTACTGGTAAGTTTCAGGTTGGCACCGAAGCAGACCAAACCATCTCCTTTACGATAAAGGCAGTGGATGCGGCGAGCATAGGCACCGCCAGTGGCACTCAGATAAGCGCTATCGATCTCAGCACATCCGCTAATGCAGGTACCGCCTTAACGGTGATTACTGATGCCATTGAGCAAGTTGCCGGAGATAGAGCTGGATACGGGGCTATCCAGAACCGGTTGGAATACACGGTCTCAAATCTGATGAACGTGGCGGAGTTTACCACTGCCGCGCGCTCTCGAATTGAGGACGCTGATTTCGCCGCTGAAAGTGCGCGGCTCGCAAAGAGCCAGATCCTTCAGCAAACCGGCGCAGCCATGTTGGCGCAAGCCAACGCAACGCCTGAACTGGCATTAATGCTGTTCAAGTAACCGTGTGCCCCACGATCGGTGCCCTCACGGGCATCGGTCACTTTTTTTAAACTTGTTTCTGCTATTCAGCATTGAGGCATCACAGACAATTCACTACAGCACCACGAAGTCAAGCTGCTTCTGTTTTCCTCGTGCGGATTACCACCCCCGACATCAAAAGCGGCGTAAGGCCGCGCAACTTTACTTGTGCTTGGGCGCGCAATAAGGCGTTTTGACCCACGCGGCCGGCCTAGTCTGCCAGCACCAATCAGCAAATTTCTATGGCTTAATTTTTTAATTAGCGACACAAAAAAACTAAAGAACGGCAAAAGTCTGCCGATATTGTTTCGGCAGCGGCATGATATTGCCGCTTTTGGTCACAAAACCGGCAAATCATTGCCAAGCCGTTAAACAACATAGGGGTCAAAACTATGCCAATGGTCGTAAACACAAATCAGGGATCTTTATCAGCCCAACGCTCGTTAGCTGCTTCAGGGGTAGAACTGAAGCAAGCCATGGAGCGCTTGTCTTCTGGTAAAAAAATTA
>CAXRCG010000049.1:0-10394 GCA_964228885.1 Pseudomonadales bacterium
CGCGAATCTTGAAGGCTAACAAGTACTACGAATTTGCAGCGCCAAGGACGAGGTTGCGCATGATTATCAGCGCTTAGCCCTTTGGTGCATCCTTTCCCTTGGCCAAGATGTTAATTCCTTTAAGCAAGGTAAGCGCTTCGTTAAGTTGATAGTCCATCACCGAAAGGTCTGTGGCTTCATCCTCGTCACCGGCTTTGACTTTCGGGACGTCGTCACCGTTTTCCAGATGCCCAGCCAAGTCCTTTTCCTTAATTCTGAAGGGATTTGACTTAAGCTTCGTGACTGTTGAGCGTTCTACCCGAATATCCGGCACGATGCCTTCGGCCTGTATCGATCTGCCGTTCGGAGTAAAGTAGAGCGCTGTTGTTAGTTTTATGGCAATTTCACTACTTAATGGTAAGACTGTTTGGACCGAGCCCTTACCGAAGGTGCTCATACCCATGATGACTGCGCGTTTGTGATCCTGAAGCGCGCCAGCAACAATTTCTGAGGCGGAAGCCGAGCCTTCATTGACCAGTACAATTAGCGGTACACCTTCGGTTTGATCAGGGGTTGAAGCGTTGTAGCGTTGCGCTGATTGAGACAGTCGGCCTTCTGTATAAACGATCAAACCCTCGTTGATGAAAACGTCTGAGACCTCAACGGCTGTCTGCAGTAGGCCACCTGGATTGTTTCTGAGATCCAGCACCAGTCCAGATAGTTTTCCTTCTTCCGTGAGTTTTTCCAGCGAGCTTCTGACCTCCCGCCCGGTGGCACTTTGAAACTGGGCTATTCGAATATAGCCAAAACCGTCCTCCAATATCCGTTCTCGAACACTGGCCACCTGAATGATCTGTCGGGTCAGGGTGATTTCCAGTGGTTGAGATTCGCCTTCCCGAGCGATGGAAAGTACCACGTCGCTGCCGGGTTCGCCGCGCATGGCTTCAATCGTTTCATCTAATGACATGCCTTTAACGATTAATTCGTCAATCTGAAGTATCACGTCTCCAGATTCGATGCCTGCTTTTTCGGCAGGTGTATCGTCCATGGGGGAGATGACCGTGATAAACCCTCGGTCCATGCCAACTTCTAAGCCGACGCCGCCATAATTTCCGGTCGTGGTTTCCTGCAGGTCTGAAAAGGTACTTTTATCGAGATAAGCTGAATGCGGGTCAAGTTGTGAAAGCAAACCTTTAATCGCGTTTTCAAGTAGGGTGCGGTCATCGATTTCTTCTACGTAAGCATTACTGATCCGGTCAAATGCTTCAGCAAAAACCCGAAGCTCGTTCAGTGGCAGGCGCGGCGGTAGCGCTGCTTCAGCGGCAACTTCTGCTGTCGCGGTTGGCTCTGGTGTAGCCGTGGGTTCTGCTGCTGGCGCTGCGGGCTCAGTTGGTTCTGCTGTCGGTGATGGCATTTCGGGCTCGCTTGCTTCCATGCCAAGGGCTGGCTGGTGCGCAGCCAGACCAAAGATAAAGAGAAGTGCCGGGAGAGAAAATTTCATAGTCTTGCTACCTTTTTACTTCCTAGAAGTATTTTTTTACGCTGCGCCACGTTTTCTGGTTTTACACCATTGTTGCGGGTTGGCTGCTTTTCCTGCATTCCGAATGCCGAAGTAAAGACCTGATTCCAGTTGACCACCGGTGTCGCCAACAGTGGCAATGATTTCCCCAGCGGTTACCGAATCACCAGTCTCGCGGTAAAGCGCCGCATTATGGCCATATAATGACATGTAGCCCTCGCCATGACTAATAATCACGAGTAATCCAAATCCGCGAAGCCAGTCGGAGAAGACAACTCGGCCATGGTGAACCGCATGCACCGGGTCGCCGCTTTTTGCCGCGATCATTACGCCATCCCATTTGAGCTTACCATCACCTCTGCGACTGCCGTACCGGTTTTTGATCTTGCCTGCAACTGGCATCAAGAGGTTGCCACGGCGACTGGCAAATGCCGCGTTATCGATTGTTGCGGGTAGGTTGACAGTGCCGGCAGCAATTCGCCTGAGCAGTTGTTCTAGGCGTTTTTGATCGTCAATTTTATTCTGAAGGCGTTTACCCGTGCGGCTAAGTTCTAGATTCAGGGACTTAATTGTGGTCTGACGGCCCTGTTGTTCCGCTTCAAGGCGTGACCGCTGATTAGTGAGAGATTGTCTGCTCAGGGCCATGTTAGCGCTCTGTCGTTCCAGCTTTTCTGTCACACTTGCCAGTTTATTCAGGGTTTGGTTGTAGTCTTCAATTCGCTCCGACCTTGCTTCGCTCATATAAGCATAATAGTTAAGCATCCTAGACAGCTTGTTAGGATCTTCTTGGTTGAGCAGTACTTTCAAGTAAGGCTGTTGACCTAATTGATATGAGGCCCTTAACTGGGATTTCAGCTGTGATTGCTGTTCGACCCGCTGGACCGTCAAATCTTTTTGCTGTTCGCTATATTGATTAATTTTCTCCCGGCCGACTTTTAGTTCTTTTTCAAGGACGTTAATCTTTTTGATAGTGTTGTTGATTGTTTTTTCATTTTTTTCCAGTGCTGTCTCTAACGTCGAGCGGGTCCCTTTGGTCGTGTCAATCATTTGCTTGAATTTCAAGATCTCTGATTCAAGCGTTTCTAGCGCCTGTTTGATCTCCTCGGCATTCTTTGTAGGTGCAGAGGTGTCTTCAGCATTAACGAGCGGACTGCAAATGAAGAGGCTGAACAACATGACGCGCACAATTGTGCCTGTTGCCCCATGAGGCGCGCCTTTTATGGAACGCGCTAAATGCAAGGTCGACCGCTCCTGACTGTCACAATTTTTTTCATTCATCACCGACCTTTACTACACGGCGAATCAGTGAATGACCAGTCATCTCGGGCGGTTGTGGCAGCTGCATGATTGATAATAATGTTGGCGTTACGTCGGCAAGGGTGCCTTTCAGCTCGTTATCAAACGCGCTAGCGGAGGCGCCCACATAGATGAGAGGAACCAGTTCTGAGGTATGCGCCGTATGTGCCTGTCCTGTTTCATGATCGCTCATTTGTTCAACATTGCCGTGGTCTGCTGTGATCAGGCAGTGTCCGTTTGCAGCCTCAATGGCATTAGTAATGCGCAGCAGACAATCGTCGACACACTGGACTGCTTTGATGGCGGCGCTGAGATTACCGGTGTGGCCCACCATGTCGCCGTTGGCGTAATTGCAGACGATGACATCGAATTTTCCGGATTCAATGGCACCGACTAATTTGTCGGTTAGTTCAGGTGCACTCATCTCGGGCTGGAGGTCATAGGTTGCCACGGCGGGTGATTGAACGAGCACACGCTCTTCACCTTCAACGAGCGCTTCCTTGCCGCCCGAGAAGAAGAAAGTCACGTGTGCATATTTCTCGGTTTCGGCGATGCGGAGCTGCGACTTGTTCAGATTCGCAAGGTATTCACCCAGAGTGTTGGTCAGCGCTGCTGGTTCAAAAGCGCAGGGACAATCGATGTCTGCGGCGTATTGAGTTAGACAAACGAAGCGCGCAAGTTGTGGGGTTGTATTGCGTTCAAATGCTGAGAAATCCGCTGTCACAAACGCGCGGGTAATCTCCCGGGCCCGGTCTGCTCGAAAGTTCATGAAGATCAGGGAATCGCCATCATTCACGCTAATCGCTTCGCCATCGATGTGAATTGACGTCGGTTGAACAAATTCATCGGATTCATCTCTGTTGTAGGCTTGTTCGAGACCTGCCACAGCGGAAGTCGCAACGAAGTCTGACGTTGACTCAGTGATTAATGCGTAGGCGCAGGACACCCGGTCCCAGCGATTGTCCCGGTCCATCGCATAATAGCGACCAACGATCGAGGCGATACCGCCTTTGCCCTGTGATTTAATATGGTCATCTAGATGTTGCAGTGAATCTGCCGCGCTTCTAGGGGGCACGTCGCGGCCATCGAGAAACGCATGCAGGTAAACGGCACTTGCCTGTTCAGCAAACGCCATCGTGATGGCGGCTTTGATATGGTCCTCATGGCTGTGAACACCTCCGGGGGAAACAAGTCCCATAATATGCACGGCGCCGCGGTGTTTGTTTGCTGCACTTATTGCCTGTTTGAACGCAGGGTTCTCGAAAAAACTGCGATCATCAATCGCTTGAGAAATTCGCGTGAAATCTTGGTGGACGACTCTGCCTGCGCCCAGGTTCATGTGCCCAACTTCCGAGTTGCCCATTTGTCCCGGCGGTAAACCCACATCGAGCCCTGATCCGGAGATTAGTGTGTGGGGTCTGTTCCGCCAGAGGTTGTCCCAATGAGGCGTCTCAGCGAGTTGGATTGCATTCGCGTCTCTCTCTTCTCTATGCCCCCAGCCGTCGAGAATGAGCAACAAATGAGGTGTCCGAGCCGATGGGTTATTCTGGTGGGTGTTATCGGTCGGTTGTAAGCTAGCAGCTTCGGGCATGAGGTGTGTCTCGTTGAATCAAGATTAAAGTTGAATTACGTGTTCTGAAAATGAATTTTACGTCCTTTAGTGTATACTGCGCGACTGTTTTTAAGCTGGTTTTGTTCTGGGTATTACTGACAAAGTGTAGGTCAGGGTTGAGTGAAAGGTAAGTCGGGTGCGATGTTATGATTGAGCAAATATTTGAGTTTATCGGAAATCATTATATTCTGGTGGGTACTTTCATTTTCCTCGCGGTAGCATTCTTGGTTAATGAAGGAAAGCAAGGCGGTGCGTCGGTTTCAACGAGCACGCTAGTAAATATGATCAATAGAGACAACGCGGTTGTGCTTGATATCAGAGATAACAAAGAATTTGGCGCAGGACATATTGTCGATGCGATCAACATTCCGCTGGCTAATCTGGATAATCGGGCTATCGAACTTCAAAAATACAAAGATTCACCGATCGTGATTGTCTGTAAAATGGGTCAAAGCGCCAGTGCAGCAGGTAAAAAATTGAAAGCCTTGGATTATGAACAGGTGCATCGCTTGTCCGGTGGCATGGCCGAATGGTCTGCATCGAACCTTCCTCTCATTAAAAGCTAAGATCAGAGCCGATAATCGCTTAAGGAGCCTTTGGCAGTCCAAGTATGAAACATCAAATAGTTATGTATACAACCCGGTTTTGTCCCTATTGTGTTCGCGCCAAGCTGCTGTTGAGCCACAAAGGAGCAGTGTTTCAGGAAATTTCAGTCGATGGGAATCCTGAGTTGCGACGGGAGATGATGAATAAGTCAGGACGACATACTGTGCCCCAAATATGGATTGGTGAAAATCATGTAGGTGGATGTGATGAGCTAATGCAGCTTGAGCGGCAGGGTAAGTTAGACGAATATTTGGCTGGGCAAGTAAACGGCTAGACAATGTAATGTTTTCCCTGGTCGATATCGCGGGGATTTTGGAGCACAACTAATGAGTGATCAGTCACCGACACCAAACGAAAACCCTGAGGGCGCGCAGTTCGCGCTGCAGCGAATTTACATCAAAGATGCCTCTTTTGAATCACCTCGTTCTCCGGGATGTTTTGTCGATCAGTGGAAGCCTAAGGTAAATTTGGATCTGAACACCCGGCACAATCGACTTGAGGACGATGTTTTTGAGGTCGTCCTCCACGTGACGATTACGACACGTAATGAAGCTGATGAGGTCATGTACCTCGCCGAGGTGCAGCAAGCAGGTATTTTCGTAATTAAAGGCCTTGAAGTGGAGGCGTTGTCACAAACCTTGGGTAGTTTTTGTCCCAGTGTACTGTTCCCTTATGTCCGTGAAGCGATTGATTCAATGGTACTGAAGGCGAGCTTTCCCCCGCTCATGCTGGCGCCGGTCAACTTTGATGCAATCTACGAGCAATCAAAGCGTCAACGAGAAGAACAGCAGCAACAACAGTCTGACCCCTCGCCAATCATCACTTAATGCCCGTCCGGGATCCTGTCCGGAAATTCAAAAGGAGGCCTCGCCCGCTATCTGGCAGTGGTTGATAAGCTTAGAGCCCGCCTTCGAAACCCAATTGGCGCCAAGCCTCATAAACGAGCACTGAAGCGGCGTTTGACAGGTTCATGCTGCGCGAGTTCTCTCGCATAGGAATCCGAATCTTTTGGTCAGCGGGTAGTGAATCAAGTACTTCATCTGGTAGCCCGCGGGTTTCCGGTCCAAAAAGTAGCACATCGGTTGAATTAAATGTGACCTCTGCGTAACGCTGCTTGCCTTTGGTTGTTATCGCCAGAATCCGAGATGCTGGTAGTGCCTCGATGAGATCAGCCACGGAGCTATGGAGTTGGATTTCCGCCCATTCATGGTAATCCAAACCGGCTCGTCTGAGTCGCTTGTCGTCTAGTTCAAATCCCATGGGTTCGATAATGTGTAAGCTAGCACCAGCGTTAGCGCATAACCTGATAATGTTCCCGGTATTCGGCGGTATTTCTGGCTCAAACAGGGCAACGCGAAGCATTTTGTCTCCCGGCAACTGCTCTGCCTCGGTTTGCGGTGGTGTGCGCGTTCAATTCGGTTTTTGGGTCTGCGTGCGATCGTGAAGTCAGCATGAGAAATTGGACCGTCAGGAAGAAAAGGTGGCACATGAGCTTTGGCATGGGTGAATTACAAATCCCGACTAAGCAACCCGATTGATGAAAGATTAAAGAGTAGAAAGTCATTTTGTGCAAGCTCATTGACGTTCTTGATGGCGTCGGCTTTGCCGTTAGTTGCTAAGTCCCAATTCGCTCATTTTCCTCGTCAAAGTGTTTCTGCCCCAGCCGAGAAGCAACGAAGCATCCCTTTTGCGCCCGCCAGTTTGTTCCAGCGCTGCTTGAATCATGATGCGCTCAAATTGAGGCAGCGCTTCGTACAGTAATCCGGATTCTTCAATTGTACCCGCTCCCATGCGATTGCGTGCCCAAGTCGCGAGCGACTTTTCCCAGTTGCTATCCGCAGACGATTGGGGTGTTGTTTGTTGTAGTTCGGGCGGCAGGTCCTCGATTGAGACCTCGACGCCTGCCGCCATCACAGTGATCCAGCGGCAGAAGTTCTCTAATTGTCGGACGTTACCCTGCCAGGGGAGTGTTTGCAGGTAACTGAGGGTTTCCGGTTTCAGTATTTTGTTGTCTTCGTTTAGTTCTAACGCTGACTGTTTTAGAAAGTATTCTGAAAGCACAGGAATGTCTTCCCGTCGTTCCCGAAGTTCCGGGATATGAATTCTGATGACATTAAGCCGATGGAACAGATCTTCTCGAAACCGGTTTTGCGCTACTAGCGTTTCTAGCGTTTGGTGTGTCGCAGCGATAATTCTTACATTGGCTCTCAAAGGTTCGTGTCCACCGACGCGGTAATACTCTCCGTCAGACAAAACCCTTAGTAGTCTTGTCTGGGTTTCGGCGGGCATATCGCCGATTTCATCGAGAAACAGGGTGCCTTGGTGGGCCTGCTCAAATCTGCCTTTACGTTGAGAATTTGCCCCGGTGAATGCGCCTTTTTCATGACCGAATAATTCAGATTCAATCAGATCGGCAGGAATCGCCGCCATGTTAAGGGCAACGAAGGCTTCAGCAGATCTTGGGCTATGTTTGTGTAGTGCACGGGCGACCAATTCTTTGCCAGTGCCGGACTGACCGTTAATGAGTACGGTGACATTGGACTTTGAAAGACGACCAATGGCGCGGAAGACTTCCTGCATCGCGGGTGCCTTGCCTATGATTTCTGGGTTTTCTCCAGACTCCAGTGGATCTGACACTTCTGATTCCATGTCTTTACGATGTCGTAGTGCCCGTTTAACTAAGGCGATAGCCTCATCAACTTCAAAGGGCTTCGGCAGATATTCGTAGGCGCCACCGCTGATCGAGGAAACCGCGCTGTCCAAGTCTGAGTGTGCGGTCATGATGATGACAGGGATCTCTGGGTGGTCTTCTTTGATGAGAGACAGTAATGCCAGCCCATCGATACCTGGCATACGGATATCGCTGATAATAATGTCTGGGTTGGCATGGGGAAGCGCAGCGAGCATTAAATCTCCATTCTCAAAACTGCGAACGCGAAAGGCCTCTTGTGTTAGTGCTTTCTCTAGCACCCATCGAATAGAGCGCTCATCGTCTACAATCCAGATTTCAGGCTGGGAGTTCATTTATAAGCTCCAAAGGCAATATGATTGAAAAAATGGTTTTTCCAGGTTCGCTTTCAAACTCAATGGCACCGCCATGCTGATGTACGATTGAGTGAGCGATAGATAGTCCAAGTCCCGTGCCATCAGAGCGACCTGTAATCATTGGGAAAAATAACTGATCACGAATATGCTCTGGCACGCCCTTGCCGTTGTCTTGGATGTCCACTTTGATAACGACGCGGTGAAATTCTTGGCCTATCGCGTGCTGTCTTAATGTTCGTGTGGTGAACTTAAGGTGGGGTTTCCAGCTAGGCTCGGTGTCGGCTACTTGTGTTTCAACTTCTCTCAAACTTTGCACCGCATTTTGGGCGATATTGAGAAATGCCTGAATAAGCAGTTCCGGATCCACCGTAACCTCAGGAATGCTCGGATCATAGTCTCTATCGACCTCTACTGTCGCGGTAGATTCCATGTGAATGAGTGTGCGCACCCTTTCCAATAACCGATGGACGTTGGTTGAAACTGGTTCAGGCAGGGACTTGGGACCTAATAGACGGTCCACGAGAGAGGTCAGCCGGTCTGTCTCGGAAATCATTACGTCGGTGAATTCTTTCAGCTCAGCGGTTGGAAGTTCTCGGGCGAGAAGTTGGGCGGCGCCGCGGATACCGCCTAAGGGGTTTTTGATTTCGTGAGCCAAGCCTCGAACCAGCTGCCGGGTAACTTGTTGCTGGCTTCTGAATGCTTCATCGCGATCAATTCTGAGAAAACGGTCCAGCGGGTAGAGTTCGATCACCAGTCTTGGCCAGTTGTCATACTGCCAGGGTGTCACGGTGTAATCGACAGTCACGCTGGATCCATCGTATAGCTTGAATGCTGCTCGACGCTGGGTATAGGGGTTTTGGATTTGAATGGCGTCAAATAGCACCGACTCAAGTTCCTCTGAGTTTAGTATCAATTCAGAGATCGAAAAGTTGATAGCACGATTTGCTGAAATATCTAATAGGCTTTCAGCTGATTGATTGATGAATCTGATATTCAGCTCGTGATCGACACAAAGTACAGCGATGTTCATTGCATTGAACATGCTTTCCATGGACTTCTTGGTGGACAGGACCTCGTCGGGTCTACTTTTGGAATTACTTGTCATGCAGGATTTTCGTCCAATGTAGATATTGTTCTGGCACATACCAAAAGCTGTCGATTCAGTCTGTTGCCAAGATTTGCTGCCTAGCAGTTTGCGCTAGTGCTGTCGTTAATTGGCCAGCTTATTGGCTTCACTAGAGAGCAATCATAAAAAGCTATCTCAAAGAGCTACTCAGAAGAGCTACTCAGAAGAGCTACTCAGAAGAGCTACTCGGAAGACATAACGCAAGTTTTGTACCACTTTGCGATACCAGCGTCAGGCCATTGAAATAGGGATATTCGGTAAAACCTTAAGAATCATTTTGCACCATTATGGTGCGAATGTCATTTTATGGGGATTTGAGACAAAAAAAACCCCGGGTCGTTTTTACCCGGGGTCTTCTTGTCCGAGGACAGTGACGATAAATCGCCAGCGTTTAAACGCTGTAGTACATCTCAAATTCAACAGGGTGAGTTGTTGAGTTAAGGCGTTCGGTTTCCTCTCGCTTCAGGTCTATGTAGCCATCAATAACAGAATCGGTGAATACGTCACCTTGGGTCAGAAATCCGCGATCAGCGTCGAGGCAATCAAGCGCCTGATCAAGGGAACTACATACCGTTGGCAGGCCCGATAGCTCTTCGGCAGGCAGATCATAAAGATCTTTATCGAGTGGGCCGACAGGTTCGATTTTGTTTTTGATACCGTCAAGTCCGGCCATCATCATGGCAGAGAACATGAGGTAAGGGTTAGCCGTTGGATCGCCAAATCGAACCTCTACCCTAACACCTTTAGGACTGCCGCCCTGCACGTAAGGAATCCGAATTGAAGCAGAACGATTTCTGGCTGAGTAGACAAGCATCAGGGGCGCTTCGAAACCAGGCACAAGACGCTTGTAGGAATTGGTCAACGGATTGGTAAATGCAGCCAACGCTGGTGCGTGCTTTAGGATTCCTCCGATGTAGTAAAGTGCCATTTCACTCAACCCCCCGTATTGATCACCGGCAAACAAAGGTTCTCCACCTTTCCATATTGACTGATGGGTGTGCATTCCACTACCGTTATCAGAAAACATCGGCTTAGGCATAAAAGTAGCTGTCTTTCCATTATCAATAGCTACATTCCGAACTATGTATTTATACCATTGCATCATGTCAGCAGTTCTCAACATTGTATCAAATTGGAAGTCAATTTCATGCTGTGCTGGTGCGACTTCATGATGCTGAGCTTCAATGGTCAATCCTAAGTCCTGCATAGAT
>CAXRCG010000050.1:0-5094 GCA_964228885.1 Pseudomonadales bacterium
AATCCCCACATGCCTGAAGTAGGTATTGAAGACAGCAGGGAAAAAGCCCTCACTTATATCATGTCGCTTTCGCGCGACATGCTGGATGAATCGCTGATTGAGTCCTATGTGGACGCAGGGCCGGCGATGGTTACCTTTCTGGAAAAGCATACCCCCGTTCAGTTTTACGCGGTCGAAGGCATGCCCGACTATCACCCAGAGTTTCCGGGTGGAAGTGTCGAGGGTGGCAGAACCATTGAATGCCCGCTTTACCCGTTTCAGGAACTGGGGGAGTGGGAACACAAGGTCACACCCTCACCATACTTTGCCAATCCAAATATCACGATGAGTGAAACGCCTTTAGGTAAAGCAATCCCGGAAATACCAAGCAAAGAAGAGCTCAGCCGCAGATCAGAGGAGAATGAACGAGGTTGCGGACAAGCCCTCATTGGTCGTTTGCTCCGGGCGTGCTTGGATCAGAACATTGAGATTCGCACTGGATGTGGTGTCAAAGAACTGATTGTCGAGGAAGATCAGGTCCGTGGTGTGGAAGTCGAAACGTCGCAGGGGTTGCAAAAAATCCGCGCAACCAAAGGTGTGGTTCTTGCCAGTGGTGGTTTTGACTGGGACGAAGACCTTCGACGCTCATTCCTTCGAGGACCTATGACACACCCGGTGTCTATGGAGACGACCACTGGCGATGGGCTGAGAATGTCCATGAAAGCTGGTGCCATGCTCTCGAATATGCGTGAGGCCTGGTGGATTCCCGTGGCGGTTGTTTCCACAGAAGAGAACCCGATGGGCAGGGTTCTCATCAACGGGCAGCGAACCTTGCCTCACTCTATTATGGTAAACAGGCATGGCAAGCGCTTCACCAATGAAGCTGCTAACTACAATGCCTTTGGTGCAGCGTTTCATGTCGAGGATGTGTCTAAATTCGAGTATCAGAACTTACCGTGCTGGCTTATCTTCGATGGCACCTATGCTGAGCAATACGGCTTCAGAGTCGCATCAGGTGTAGAGGGAAAAGGTGTGGCCGACTGGGTGACAAGAGCCCAATCGCCAGGGGAATTGGCTGACCTTTTGGGCATCGATGGCAAAAACCTTAGATCAAGTATCGAACGATGGAACACACATTGCGAGAACAGCCATGACCCGGATTTCGGCAGGGGCGACAGTGCTTTTGATCGTTGGTGGGGTGATCCCCATCGGAAAGGTCAGCGAGATGCCACTTTAGGTCCACTAACGAAACCTCCTTACTATGCAGTCGAAATTAAGAGCGGGTGCCTGGGTACAAAAGGGGGGCCGAAAGTCGACAAATATGCACGGGTCCTCAATATTGAAGGTGAAGCGATACGTGGTTTGTATGCTGCAGGTAATGTCATGGGCTCACCTTTCGGCATGACGTATGGTGGACCCGGGGGAACGCTTGGCCCGGCGATGGTGTTCGGTTACCTGGCTGCAAACCATGCGGTATCGAGAAACGACTAGTGAGCGCTGAGCAGTGCCCTCTTAAATGGGACGTCAGGACTACACCTAAGGCGGTTGAGAAGAGCCGATCGGCTACAGCCCTTTAGAAATGGCCCGCCCAGAAGGATAGACGTGGGCACTGGCGAACGGCGATTGATCTTTAGGGTTGCCTGCTCATGATCAGTTCTCAGACACCAGATTTGACTATAGCTCCTACACAAACCCTTTTTTCTTTAATCTCCTTCTACCCCTGACCCCGAAAAGTATTGAGATAAAGTGTTACCTGACTTCAATGAAAACCCAAGAGTGGTTGCGTACTGATCCAGTATGGTCAGGCGCAGCAAAATTTCATCAAACTCTTCAAGAAACGATCGAATTGATGTGATCTGTTAACGATTCCGATACATCTTATGCTGGTTAACGACGTCTTTTTTAATTTTGGTAGATGATGTACGTGGGTTGTAGCTTAGCTGGACAATCTTCTTGCCCTTGCTCATTAAGTAGTTTTCAACATCGATGTTGTGTGGTTGATGGCCCCAGTCTTCACCGATGACGAATATATCAGCATCGAGCTCTCTGCAAGCGGTCACATACTCCAGTTCGTAATATGGTCGAACTTCGTCTACACACCGCAGCGATTGGAGCATTTCTCTACGTTGATCTAAGGGGATGATCGGCACATTAGGTTTGTAAGAATGCACGACGCTATCTGATGCTACCCCAACAACAATCATATCGCCGAGTGCACGGCATTGTTGTAGTAGCGCAAGATGTCCTACGTGTAACAAATCAAAGGTACCTACCGTGTAAACGAGCATAAGACTATTTTTAACTCCGTTGTCGAGTACACTGATCTGATCTATACGATTAGTTTGTGAGTGTAAATCGCAGTTATTGCCACAGTGTAGCCCGCTAGCAGGTATACGTTCCTGGGTTTACCTGAGAGCTTAGGTGTTTTAAGTGTTGAGACGTTCAGTGCTGCCAGTCCAAGACAAGACGCATAGAGAATGAGTGAAAATTCACTATGGCTAAACATACTTTCAAACAAGAACAAAAATACGATCGCCAGGTTATTGTTATCTAGCGCAAGTCCAGTGTAGCTGCCGTCTGTTGATAGCCCGAAAGTAGAAAAATAGCTGAGGCGTATGGCGCTGGTGGCCATCAAAAAGAATGCACCTGCCAGAAAGATGGGTTCAAACCTGCCAAAACTCAGCAACAAAACTGCTGGCGCAACCCCATAGCTCATCACGTCGATTAGCACGTCCAACTGCCCGCCGAATTGTCGATCCGTGCCTGTTCGTTCTGACATACGGCGTGCGATCAATCCATCCGCCCAATCAAATGCCACAGCCCACACCATACAGATCATTACCGTATGAAACGCACCGGTTATGCTGAAGTAAAGGGCAAACACAGTACAAGCCAACCCAGCGAGAGAACACAGATTCGGTATGTCCTTTACGAAAGAAAGTATTGATGGTTGGTGCTCTGCAGCGGATGGATCGGCTGCGGGCCATCGTGCATCGCTCATTATTTCGTATCGGGCTTCGGCTGAGCTTCTAACGTTATCTTGGCGTACGCGATGGCATCCGATAACCGCTCATATCTCGAGCCCTGGAAATGAAAGATAGTTTTCGTTTCACAGGTGATACCCAGGCGTTCCATTTCCTTCAATTCCTGGTCAGTCATATGCCGGTACTCCAGTTTACCTGTCGATATGCGAGTGCAACGAACAATAGCGCGTGCGACCGCATTCGCTATTAGGTGCAGAAAGGGTGTTAGCTAAGAAATTGCCGACAAACTTGCGAGAAGACTCGAGAGAGGATCGGAACTGCGTTCCTACACAAATGACTATAAGCGCTCAGAACCAAAATAGCTCTAACTATTTTCCGTTTTTGTCCTTTGTTGTCCGGAGCGCTGATAAACCGACGCCCAAAGTCATAAGTCGCCACATTACGGCTAACGCCGATAATGCTTGTTTAAATAGTGTTGAGGCGTATAGTCATTTACAGGAAACGCCGTTCTTCGAGCTTACCGGTTTAGCAACCCCTATCCTCCTTTTTCGACGCCACATTGAACCCCGTGGGTCGTTTCGCCCTACGGAAAATCTGTCGGCCCTGATCAATAACTCTTTACGCGGTTAAAGACCAGCATCTGACCAACACCTTTTGGAGTATTCACGATGAGCAAAGCCAGGAAAGGAAACAAAGAGAGCAAGAAGACGCCATTACTGACCAAGAAAGAGAAACGTGCTGAGAAGAAAAATAAGAAAAAAGCTGTTGCCACGTTGAGTGTTTTGACGGAGCGCAAATGAACTTTATTCCTCAGCATTGAACGGTGTAATGCTTTCCAAAGTAAAAGTATGTGTGAACTGTGGCGCGTTGGTTCGACGGCCTCTCCCGCAAAGAGGCAGGGTCAGTAACCGATGCCTTAACTGCAGTCGGACCAAATCTAAAAGCAAGCTTGATACTCGAAACGAACAAGTAGCCAGGAATACCAGGTTACTTTGCAGTCGCTGGTAAATCGAGTATTCACCCGCCCGATTTCAAGTTGCTAAATTAAAGAGCACAAAAATGAACTATCGAATTTTTTACCAATTACTTGGGCTGCTGGCTTTTGTATTCTCACAGTCAGTCTTTTCATTACCGGATAATGCGTACCTGCCAGATAACAAACGAGCAGATCGCTGGGAATGCATTTACGGCTACACTAAAAAAGATGATGGATGCAAGAAAATAGATGTGCCGGATAATGCCTACTTAAAGGATTATCACAATGGAATTAGTGTCCCTTGGAAATGTGAGCGAGGTTATATTCAAAATGCTGACAGCTGTGACGAGATAATCGTGCCAGCGAATGCACACTTGAGCTCTTCTGGCAGTGGTAATGGTTGGGGGTGTGATTTCGGTTTTGAACAAGTGAATGTGAGTTGCAAAAGATTCCACGTTCCTGATAACGCGTATCTTGACCACTCATCATGGCGTAATAACTGGAATTGTAACGATGGTTACATAAAGCGTAACGAAGCGTGTGTTCGGTTCGTGCTGCCAGAGAACGCTGTCTACCGTGGTGATCGCGACAGGTTGGATTGGCAATGTAGACGAGGGTATTTGCGTGTAAATGATGCGTGCGAACGCATTGATGTTCCGGAAAATGGTTACCTCTCAACTGTCTATGCTGACAGAGAAAAGGGTTGGGGCTGCAAACAGGGATACAACGCACAGGAAAACAGTTGCGTAAGGCAAGACGTTCCAGCTAACGGGTATTTGTCCAAAAATTACGGAAGGACTTCGATCCACTGCGACCGTGGATACATGCTATTAGATTCGACCTGTCAAAAAATCGTTATACCCGCGAACGGATATCTGCGTGAATCAGGTAAGGACTGGGGATGCAAAAAGCCATACGACAGGCAAAAAGGAAGTTGTATTGATGTGCGGACACAAAGAGCTAATTAAATTTATTGTGAAAGTTGAGAAAACCCGATCGGCTACAGCCCGTTAGAAATGGCCCGCCCAGAGAGATTCGAACTTTATATCAATTCGCATATGTATGCTCTGAAGATAAGCCCTAAGGTATTTGTTCTCCTAAATTTGGACAATGTCTGCTTCATTTGCCTGGGATCCACACTATCCTGACTAAAAA
>CAXRCG010000051.1:0-9725 GCA_964228885.1 Pseudomonadales bacterium
TCATTGGGGCAAATGCCGGTGCTGGCATACCGCTGGGTGATCGCTGCACGATTGAAGCGGGTACTTACATCACAGCAGGCACGCTCGTTCAGGTATTCGATGAAAATAAAAATTTTATCAAACTGGTCAAAGCAAGAGAGCTTGCTGGGCAAGCCGACATGTTATTTATCCGACATTCACAGACCGGCGCGATCGAGTGCAGAACCAACCAAAAAGCAATCAAGCTGAATGACGCGCTCCATGACAATAACTAATTTAAATGTTGGCAGCTCGTCTGAACTGAGCACTGCGTTAGATAACGAAACCCTTGATTTGGCAGTTCAGCTCATCCGCGCTGAATCAATTTCTCCTCTAGATGCCGGTTGCCAAAAACTGATGGCAGATTATCTTTCGGATCTAGGATTCGAAATCGAACATCTCCGGTTCGAAGACGTAGACAACATCTGGGCCGTGCGCAAAGGCACAAGCCCTTCATCACCACTTTTTGCTTTTGCCGGACACACCGATGTTGTGCCCACCGGCCCCGTTGATTCATGGCATCACGAACCATTTTCGGGCAAAGTCGTCGACGGAATATTGCATGGTCGCGGAGCAGCGGATATGAAAGGATCGCTCGCAGCGATGTTAACCGCCACTAAAAGCTTTCTTTCTGAAACGCCTGAACCTGAGGGCAGTATCGGTTTTCTGATCACAAGCGATGAGGAAGACAAGGCCATCAACGGCACTCGCAAGGTGATGGAATTATTACAATCTCGCGGCACGACGATTGATTGGTGTCTGGTCGGCGAGCCTTCGAGCAGCGCGCAGCTTGGCGATGTTATTCGCACAGGAAGAAGGGGCTCGCTAAACGCAAAACTGCGGATCAATGGCATTCAAGGTCATGTCGCATACCCCACCAAAGCAAAGAACCCTATTCACAGTAGTATGGCAGCATTGGCAGAACTGGTTGAGATACGTTGGGACGACGGCAACGAATTTTTTCCGCCTACGACCATGCAAATATCGAACATCAATGCCGGTACAGGCGTCAGTAATGTGATCCCCGGTGAAATCGACCTCCAATTCAATTTTAGGTTCTCTACAGAGTCAACGGCCAAAAGCCTCAAGAGTAGAACCGAAAAAATACTCAAGCAACATGGTCTCGATTACGAAATAGAATGGTCTTTGTCTGGCAACCCCTTTTTAACCATGGGCGGAGAACTGATTCCCGCGGCTCAGCAGTCAATCAGAGAATGCTGCAATATAGAAACCGAATTGTCGACGTCTGGCGGCACCTCAGACGGCCGCTTTATCGCTCCAACAGGCACTCAGGTTGTAGAGCTTGGTCCCAAGAACGCCACTATTCACAAGTTAAACGAATGCGTAGAAATTGAAGATTTGTTTGCCCTTTCCAGGCTTTACAGCAATATTATGACCAGACTCTTGGCGTAATAACGAGATAATTGGCGTGAATAAACAAAACGATTTCCCAAGTGACAGATATCCGGATATCGAAGTCTATATCCAACAGGTTAAGCTATCCGAAATAGTTGATTGGCTAACATCAAGACTTGACGTCAGCACCGTTGAGGAAAGAGGTAAAAGCACCGTATTGATGCTGATAAATACCAATGCTGACGATATTGTCGCGAACGGTACCTTTATGACTTGCACCATCGTGCCGGATGCGGTGAAGGGCAACTTTACTTCCATATGGATAACACCCAACGATACTGAATGGTTAACAGATCGTGACTTCGCACTGGAAGCACACAACCATTTTGGGTTGGAAACTCGCTGCAGTACAGGTTCCTGGGATGGTAACGACGAACAAGGCTGGATACGACTCACCCCAGAAGGCGAATCAATCGTTAATTGGTTAGCGGACTGAATCCAGCGAAATAGGGCATCGAGTAAACTGATATGAAACGCATCTTCATGTACGTCGGCGCCGGGGCAGTGTCGTTTCTGGGTTTTATCATAGCATTTGCGCCCTCAAGTTTGCTGTACAGCACTGTCGAAGCCGAGTTAAACAAGGTTATCCCAGAAATTCATTTGGTCGCAATGACAGACACAATCTGGCGTGGCAATGCCCTGATTCGATATCGCGGATTTCCGGACTTCACACTGAGCTGGCGTTTGGCTGCGGCACCCCTAATCACAGCAAATATTTCAGCGAACATTGAAGTTAGAGGCGCAGGACACGCGTTGTCTACTCATTTGGACCTGAATCAGGCAGAGACCTTCATCGTGGGTCTTCAGGGTAAAATCGCGAGTAGTTTCATTAATCAGGAAAGCGAAAATCTTGGACTCAGGTTCACCGGTGACCTCGAATTGCAAAACATTGATTTATCGGCGGACCGAAGCTGGGTCACCGCCATCGATGGCAATTTGCACTGGACCGGCGGCAAAGTACACTATACCCCGCATTCACCAGCAGACTCGATGCACATCCCCGGTCAAATATTTGAACTTCCCGCCCTGGATGGTGCCTTAAGCCTTGAAGGCAATATACTGTTGCTAAATGTCGTTTACCAAGGCGACAGCCTCATTCTGGTGCGATTGAAACCAGATGGCTGGGCTGAGATAAGCGTAAAAGCTAGACTATTTGATCTCGCGAAGGTACCTTGGCCGGCTGGCTCTAATCTGGACGAAACAGTGCTGCAACTAGAAGAACAGTTGTTCAGAGGTAGAGGTTGAAAATTTCACGCCGGGCCTTTTACCTGATAAAGTAATCGCAGCAAAAATCAGGGGTCCCTCTTGGATTTAATCATCAACACGTTTGAGCGCCACAATCGCAGGCTTGCAACACTCGTGAGCATTGTCATCGTGATCCTATTGAGCCTCTCAGTTGCAAATACCGTGTTGTTTTTCCTCGAAAACGCCAGTGCACGGGGCGCAAGCAGCATCAGCGGGGTCAAAACAGATGCAAGCTACAACAAGCGCCAGCAAGCACCCACCGCCAATATTGATGTCGCGTCACTGAACCTCTTTGGAACAGCGAAATCCGAAGCCGACGCGCCCGCAGCTTTGGATGCACCTGAAACAAATTTAAATCTGGAGTTGCAAGGTATTTTTAAATCAGATGTTGCAGAAAACTCCACAGCAATTGTTGCCGAATCTAACAAAAGCGGTGAACTTTTCCGCATAGGCGACCGCCTTCCCGGAAACGCTATCCTTGATGCTGTTTTTGCTGACCATATTCTTATTCGCCGTGGCGGAAAACTCGAAAAACTGCTCTTTTCCGACAGCAAAATTCGCCAGCAGTTTTCAGGTAGCGCCTACCGCAGAGCATCGTCTACGAATCAACCCTCGGCAAATAATAACGGATCAACGAGAATTCAACAGGTTAGGCAACGAATCGCCGAGCGGAGAATCAACGCGCGCTCCAACCCCCAAAACCAGCCCCCTTCGAGAATGCGTGAATATGTTTCCGCTTTGCAGGAAAGAATTTCACAAGATCCATCAGGGTTACTTACTGAATTGGGTGTTAGCGCTGTAGAAAGTGGCTCAAACAAGGGGTATCGAATCGGCAATGAAGCATCACAACCGGCGCTAGCTCAAGCCGGCTTAAAGTCCGGTGATGTCATCTTGTCTGTCAACGGACAGCCGGTCGGGAACGTCGTGAACGATCAATCATTAATCAATCAAGCAATGAATTCCCCGCAAATTCGAGTTGAAGTTCAACGAAATGATCGACGATTTTTCGTCACTGTACCTACACAATAATAGCATCTTTAAGATGAAGGCTTCTCACAACATATGAATTTAGCTAGTCGTACCACCTCGATGTCTTTACTTATGTTCAAGCGAGCCGCTATCAGTTGCCTGCTTCTCACCGGACTGGCAAGTTCAATCAACACGTATGCCGAAGCTTATTCCGGCACCTTGAATCTCAAGAACGCTGATATTCGCGAGGTGGTCACCCAAATTTCGGCGATTACCGGAAAGAGTTTTATTATCGACCCAAGAGTAAAGGGTAATGTCACCGTCGTCTCAAACACAAAGATGGACCGCGACACGACATATGAATTGTTTCTTAGCGTATTGCGGGTTCACGGCTATGCAGCGGTACCCTCAGGTAACGTCGTACGGATTGTGCAACAGGTACTCGCTAAACAAAGTGGTAACCCCAGCGATTTTAGTGAGAATACCGCTAGTGAGGAGCTGGTAACACAAGTCATTTCGGTACGTAACACCGCATCTGCCGAGCTGGTGAAAATTCTGCGCCCTCTCATTCCACAATACGGACACATCGCCGGCCTCACATCACCAAACGCACTGATCATTAGTGATCACGCCAGCAATATCGCAAGACTGGCAGAAATCGTAAACAGGATAGATGTCGCCGAGAGTTCGACGACAGAAATTGTGCAGCTTAAGGAAGCCTGGGTCGAAGACATGGTCGCACTGCTTGAGCAGCTCGCACCGGAGCAGATCGGCAAGGGAGCGAAAGGCCCTAACAAAATTACGCTTGTTGCGAGCGAGCGCACAAATTCTATCGTAATTAAAGGTGACCCTGGCAGTATCAGGCGAGTTCTTGCGCTCATAGAGCAACTGGACATTCCGGCTAACCGAGCAGGAACGATTCAGGTCGTGAGACTGGCTCACTCTGATGCTGCGGAACTTGCTACCATTTTAAAGGAACTGATCAGCCAAAATGGTAAAGGAGACAAGCCTGGCCAAGATATTGCAACCAGCATACAGGCAGACGAGGCGCTTAATGCACTTGTCATCAAAGCCGACCCGACCACCATGGCCGAACTTAAAGACATCATTGCCAAACTAGACGTCAGAAGACTTCAGGTGTTGATTGAGGCGGTTATTGTGGAGGTTACAACCACGTTTAATCGAAAACTTGGTACAGAATTTTCAGTCGTCGATGCTGGTTCTAACGTGCCACTTATCTCCACGACTAACACGAACATTGCCAACCTTGTAAATTCTATTGCAACTGCAGCTGCTGGCGGGGCAACTGCTTTGCCGAGTCTAGATTCAAACGTCGTGGGCGCTGGCAGACTCAGTGAAACAGGCAGCAATTTTGCACTGCTGATTAGAGCGCTCGCAACAAACAATGATGTTGACCTGCTTTCAACCCCTAGCATCACTACCATGGACAACGAGGAAGCTAAGATCTTCGTTGGTCAGAACGTGCCGTTCAGGACGGGTTCAACGACAACGGGAAGTAATGGCACGACCAATCCATTTACAACAATTCAGCGCGAAGAGGTTGGTCTCACTTTAGACGTTACCCCACACGTACACGATGGCAGCCTGATTAGGTTGGAAATATCCCAAGAAGTATCTGAAGTTGTAGAAAACCAGAACATTGGCTCAGCTGGCTCAGCCGACCTGATCACCTCAACAAGTACAATCGATACCACGGTGCTTGCGGATAACAACGAGATCATCATCCTTGGGGGCCTTATTCGGAACAACACCACCGGAAGTGAAAATAAAGTACCTATTCTGGGTGACATTCCAGTTTTGGGCCGACTTTTTAAAAGCACGTCGACCGGCACTGAAAAGAAGAACCTGATGATATTTTTGCGACCCACTGTTTTGGATACAGTGGAAAAAGTCAAAGAAGTGACGGCACGCAAGTACTCGGGAGTCTGGGAAGTCGAAATTGAAGGCACTGAGCCTCGCGGCTCTCTCTCTGACCTCTTTGATGGCAAACACTAGCAAAAACCCATGAAGCGATCATCGATTTTAGACCGATTAAGATCGCTCCAATTTCATTTCACGAAAAAACTGCTTTTTTCCTGGATCAAGCCCACGATTCTTGGCTGCGATAAGGACTTCCTCAATATCCAAGCCCATGACCGTGTTTGTTACGTGATGCCATTTCGGTCAATTGCTGACCTTCTGGTTGTTGATAAAGCCTGCACAGACCATGAACTACCGAGGCCTTATGACTCAATTCAGAACGATATTGAAACGCGCTCATTTTTCTTTCTAGGACGTCCCTATGGCGCCTGGGGGCGTAAGTCGCAACAAAAACAGTCCGAGAGAATGGCGCGTTTGTTTGAGCATCAAACCAATGACATTGCTGCTTCAAAAACCAACAGTGAAGACAAACAAGGACCCATAAAAATAGTACCCGTTTCACTCTTCTGGGGACACCAGCCAAATCGCGAAAAGTCGCTCTCGAGTCTGTTGTTATCAGACAATTGGACGGTGACCAGTCGTTTCAAGAAACTGTTAGCGATGGTGATTCACCCGGGACATATACTGGTTCAGTTCAGCGAACCTGTCGTGTTGACTGACATTATCGAAGACGAACCCAATAGAGAAAAACAAATACGCAGATTGCTGCGTTTACTTCGGGTTCATTTTAATCATCAGAAACTCGCGATTCTAGGACCCGACCTCTCTCACAGGCGCACACTGATCAATGCGATCATGTCTGATGATGGCGTGAAAAATAGCATCAAATTAGCCGCGGAGAACGCAAACAAACCAATCACTGAATTTGAAAAACAAGCGCTGAAGCATGCCAACGAGATAGTTTCGCATCAGTCTTACCGTGTCATTCGCTTCTTTCACGTACTGCTTACTTGGTTCTGGAACAAACTCTATAACGGCGTTGATCTTAACAACGTCAACAGAGTCAAAGCGTTAGCTAGAACGCACGAGATTGTCTATGTCCCTTGCCACCGCAGCCATATCGACTACCTTTTACTTTCATATGTGCTTTATCACAATGGTCTGACGCCCCCACATATTGCTGCTGGTAAGAACCTTAACTTACCCCTGGTTGGTCCGCTGCTTCGGCGTGCCGGGGCTTTTTTTATGCGTCGCAGCTTCAAGGGAGATCCCGTTTATAAAAGTGTATTCGACGAGTACCTGCATCAGATGTTTGTCCGCGGCTATTCTGTAGAGTACTTCATTGAAGGCGGCAGAAGTAGGACCGGCCGAACCTTAACACCAAAAACAGGCATGCTAAGCATGACCGTGAACAGCTACTTACGCGACTCCAGCAAACCTATCTGTTTTATGCCTGTATACTTCGGTTACGAACGCATCCTTGAAGGTAGCACCTATCGAGGAGAGCTAGAGGGTAAAATTAAGCAAAAGGAATCTATCTGGGACATCGCTGGAGTCCTCGGTACATTTAAGAACGATTTTGGCAAAGTCGCCGTCAACTTCGGGGAACCTGTCTTCCTCGAGCGCTTTCTTAACCAAACCCTGCCCAAATGGCAAGATAGTGACAGTCACAGTCCTGACATGGTTTCCGACGTTTGCATAGAGCTGGGTAACAGAATCGCCACCGGGCTGAATTCTGCCGCATCAATAAACACCGTTAATCTCGTTGCTACAGCACTGCTGACCACGCCGCGCCAGTCTATGACAGATGAGCGATTACATCGGATGATTGATGACTTGTTGAGTATCGCCAAGGGGATGAATACTGCAGGTGAATATTCGATAGTCGACCTTGATGCGAGCAGCATCATTGAGCAGGCCGAGAGTATTGCCGACATCACTCGTACGAAACAGAATTTTGGCGATATATTATCCACCTCAGCCTCCTCCGCTGTACTGCTTACTTACTATCGAAACAACACGATTCACGTTTATGCATTACCAAGCATGATTGCCAGATGGATCAAGCAATCTGGCAGCGTGTCAACAGATGACCTTCTTGAGGCATGCTTTCGGCTCTATCCATTTCTTAAATCAGAGTTTTTCCTGCCGTTTCAACAGACAGAACTTCGAACAACTATCGAACAGATTCTGGAAATCTTTGGCGCGATTGGTGTCATAGAGTTTGATCACGTGGATGGCGGCTCACGGTTAGTATCAACCCCTCCCCCAACCACTGATGGCTACGCAAGCTTGATGTCTCTTTCCGAAATTATTGAGCCTACGCTTGAACGATACTACATATTAGTCACGTTATTAGAGCAACACAATGAACAAAAAGTAGTCGATCTCGAGATTCGTGCGTCGAAAATTGGACATCAACTATCAGCTTTCTATGGCATCAATTCACCGGAATTTTTCGACAAATCACTGTTCGCGACGTTTATCAAAAGTTTGGATAAAGCAGAAATCATAAAAGTAACCGAGGGCTGGGTTACCGCGTCTGAAAGACTAGCTGTGATTAAGGTACTCACAGGCATGACGCTGGATAGCGACCTGCGATACGATGTTGTTCAATTAGCAACTAAAAGTATTCCGGAAACCCGACAGCTAGACTAAGCAATCACTGGAAATAAACATCGAACCTACTGGCTTTGGCTTTCAGTTGGTGGCTTGGCTTAAATCCTTCGATATCCCCGCCTCTAAGCGGACGTTTAATAACAACCCGTTTGATGCCCGTTGCCACTGCCTTTTCTAGCAGCGATCTGACGTTATCGGTCTTACCGATAAATTTTTGTAGTATTTGCATTCCACCTTTCACCTCAGCGGACTTCGACCTTGGTGGAAACATTGGATCGATATAGATTACGTCGAACGAGTGCACAAACCCAGCGCTATCATCCTTTGTCTTGGGACAATAACTGTTTAGAAAATCAACCGCATTTGTCTGTTGTAACCACATCCGTTTGGCAACAACACTAGCATCAGGATCAAGCAGAGCGCGAATAAGGGCTTCTCGCAACATCAGGCCAAGCACCGGGGACTGCTCTAGCATCGTGACCTGGCAACCGTAAGCAGCCATCAAATAGGCATCTACCCCCAGACCAGCTGTGCAATCCAGTACGCGTAAATTCTTTTGCGCGCCGATAGCTTTGAGCAACAGCTCGCTTTTACCCGTTTGCGCGGCACGCCTGCGGAGGTTAGGTGCGGAAAAATAGATCCGTAAGGGACGTTGATTGCCCAAACAGTCTTTGAGGAAATATCCAGACTTGTCTTTGGAAAAACAATAACGGGGCATCAGTAGACTTTCACTAGGATCAGGGGCAAGTGCCGATACCAATCAACCCAGCTTGTGAGATAGCGGATGAGAAAATTGCATCGGTCATGATAAGGCTTGGCACTCCTTCCGGCGGTCTTGCCGTGAAACGCGTTATATTGACTTGATCCAATAATCACTTTGCGTCATTCCTGTTCATTAGGCCGGCTTTCGATTTACCCAAAACTGAGGTAAACATTATCTAGTTCGAAGGCGCCAACTTCACTGAAGTTGATTTAGCATACTAACCACTACTCAGGATTATAGACAATAGAGAAAATTACGCGATCGCAAGAAAATTTGCGCACGTGGATTATCGACCGAAACGCCACCGGTAAATCATTGCTTTATAAGAGTCAAATTCTATGGGTTTTCGGCTTGGCCGGAGTGGCTACCTGTTCTCGTAAATACTCCGGTATGGCTTGGGCAGCTGTCACGGCCGCACCAGAATTGAACGCTTCATTACCAAGCACCAGCAGATCTTCCGCCTCGGGCCAGGCTTCAAGCGAAATGTCAGAGACACCGGCGCCCGACGAAAAGTTTATCTTGTCTGCTAAAAACCAGCCGGAACCAACGCCAACCCACGGCCCTTTAGGTAAAACCGGCACCTCGTTAGCGAGATATACGCCCTCTGGCTGAACAAGCCTCGCAGTACCACCACTGACATCATAGGCGCCATAAAACAACTCTTCTTGTCTAGCCGTTTGCGCAACCATGACGTGCGTTGCCTTTCCATCTAAACTTTTTCGAAATCGTCCCTGCGCAATACACGCCAACGTGGAAACACCAACCACGGGGATATCCAGACCGAAGGCAAGCCCCTGGGTCACGCCCACGGCTA
>CAXRCG010000052.1:0-5215 GCA_964228885.1 Pseudomonadales bacterium
AAGGGAAAATACTTTTTTCTAGAGGCAAACCCCAGCCCTTATTTTTTGAAAATAGAAAACGATACTGGCTTGGATATTACGAGTAGGCTTATAGAACTTCTGTCAGATACAACGTTTAGCTGAGCTCCTCATCAAAGTAGCAGACCACATCTCTGTGATCTGCTCATGGCTTATAGTTACGGATTCTTTGTGAATCTCTGAAGATCCACTATTGAAATATTGTGCTCTCGTGTATAAACCCCTATCGGCCTTTGATCAAGGTCGTATAGTCTGAAGCTGAGCGCTCTGAAATCGTTGATGTAAACCGTTCCTAGCCCTGCTTCTGGGTCTAACCACACATCAAGTTTAACGTCAGAGGTTAGTTCCATAGGTACTGCGACTTGAGCATCTAAACTTCCGGAACTCACTTCTTCACCGTCACTGACCGCAGGTAAATCAGCGGCTCTAAACTGGTCGGCCAAAAGATAGGGTAGCGCTGTATCTGTACCGTCATCTGAATGTTGATCTATCAATCTGATAACGGCGGTTTGTCCTATAAGATCACTGACATCCCAAGTGGCCCATTCCATTCGAAACTTATCATCCGCCGTTTTTTCAGCATTAACGCCTGATTGGCTACGCACGACTTCTCCGTTTACCATCAATGCAACAGCGGTTGCATTAGCACTGTCAAACGGGTTGGAACCACCGCCAATTAAGAAGTTCATGTAGGGTTTGGTAATTTCAAAAGACGGAGAGTCTGCACTTCCAGTTGCCTCGAAGCCAATCCAGCCAAGGGCAGTTCCGTCTTCCTCAAAACCGTCACCAAAGCTTGAAAATACCCTTTCACCCACGTTGTTAGCGACATCACCACCCCACCAGCCGCCATCAAGCTTTACGAAATCGCCAGTGACGTTTGTGAATTCATGCCCTGACAACGTACCGTGCTGTCCGCAGCAAAATTCAAACCCCGCTATATTTTGTTCAGAAGCCTCTGCTCTGACGAAAAGCGGCTCACCTTCAAGGGCTGGAGTGGGAGTTACGCTCGCACCACCCGTCGGAGGTGTGTCACCAAAATAAAATGATGCTTTATTGCTGTTGGTGTCAAATTCAAGTCTGGCCACCTGCTCACCTTCTCCCTCAGTGGGGAAGTAAATTCCGAATCTACCGCCTGATGCTTCACTTCTTACCGTCATCGACAGGCGATTTTTTTCGCTCACTGTGTCTAACGTAAAAGCAGAGGATGACATCAATGAAATCGGAGCAACACCTGATACCGAGCCCTCCTGTTGCTGTATATCGGTAGAGATAGGCTCCGCAAACTCCGTTTTGTAAGAATGCGGAATCATCGCTGCTAACTCACCAGAAGAGGTTTGATGCAATTGATGAATCGCCAAGTCGCCGCCAAACGTTCCCACACCGGCATTAGTTCTGGTAATTTTATGAGGTATCCAGCCGAACATAAGCGTCGCGTCTTCTGAAGATGCTGTGCGGCCAGCATAATAAAACTTGCCATCAAGCGACGCATAGTTTCCAAGCTCCCACCCAGCACTCGTCTGATGCAAATACTTGATATCCCTTTCGCCGTCATTCTGATCTGAAAACACCATGAATTGATTGTCACCAAAATCAATCCAGTCCGGCACTTCAAGGTTAAGTGGCGTATTCATCATAAACAGGGGGTCTTGCGCTGCCCAAGTTATAAGATTGTCAGAAGTATACAAGCCAATTGCCGCTTGCCCTTCAAAGCGTGTGGTTATAAGCATCCAGTAGTTATTGGTTTCCTCATTCCAGAATACTTTGGGGTCACGGAAGTCAAAATCGCTATATCCATTACTTCCCGTAAAGGTATCCTCTGGGATTTTAGTAAAGTTTGTAAGCGTGTTGTCTGTCGCCACGGCATGCATTGTTGCCTCCACTGGATTGAAGTCAGCATTATGGCCTGTAAAGAAAATATGCGTCTGACCCTCTGCATCTTCCACAACACTGCCTGAGCCCGTCCACTGGTCTTGCGTATTGGTATCTCCAGTAGCTTCAAGCACCCGCTGGGGAAAGCTAGCCTGCTGAAGGTTGCTCGTTTTAGTGAGATACCAATCATGAAATGCGGTATCTATTAAATAATAAATGTAGAATTCACCATCACGGAAATACGGATTTGGGTCGGCCATTACCAAAGGTAAAGACACGTCATGGCCTTCTGGCATGCTCACCAAATCGAGTTTATTTGGCTCTACTGCCGCAAAATCGGCAAGTCTGACTTCATCTAGCATGATGAAGGCGAGACTTCCGTCATCTCCTCCTTCGTGCTGGTCAATAATCTCCAGTACAGCGGTCTGCCCTTGCAATGAACTCACATCCCACGTATACCAGTCAAGCTGCGACTCTAGTCCATTCCCTACGCCCTGACGCACTATTTTGCCATTCACTCGCAACACCACTGCCGTTGCATTGTCACTGCGAAAGTCGTTGGTACCGCCACCTACTAAAAAGTTTAAAAATTTGTGTGTGATTTCAAAAGGAGGCGTGCTTAACGTGCCAGTAGCTTCATCTCCAATCCAGCCAAGTCCAGTGCCGTCTGCTGAAAAGCCATCCCCACGGCTGGAAAAGATTCGCTCGCCCTGATGGTTGACAATATCAGCAGCCCACCAGCCACCATCAAGCTTGACCATTTCTCCCGTAGCCAAGAAATCGTGATTCGCGTAGGTGTTAAATTGACCACAGCAGAACTCGAACCCAGCGATATTCTGGCCAGGATCTGAAACACGTCTAAATGCAGAGATTCCCTCCACCTCTGGTTCGACAGAAATATTTACCGACGTTAACAACTGACTGCTTGCTTCTGGAAGGGCGGCCGCTTCATCGGATATACGAAACTCATCAGCCAATAAATAAGGTAAAGAAGTATCAGATTTGTCATCAGGGTGGTGATCGATAAAACGAATTTTCGCGGTCATACCAAGATAATCGGCCAAATCCCAGCTGACCCATCTCATACTCATAGCTGTGTCGTCACCGCTAGCCTGCAACACTATTTCGTCATCAACAACCAGCGCTACCGCTGTGGTGTTGGATTCCGACACACCATTTGCGCCACCACCAACAAGAAAGTTTATAAATCGTTCGGATATTTCAAATGATGGACTTTCCATCGTGCCAACTGCACTAAATCCTATCCAACCCAGTGCTTGGTCACTACTATCGAATCCATCACCAAAGCTTGAGAAAACCCGTTCTCCGATAACACCTGCAACATCGGCTCCCCACCAGCCTCCGTCTAATTTGTCGAAGTCGCCAGTCACGCTTTCAAATCCGTGTTCAGCGTAGGTATTATACTGTCCACAACAGAATTCAAAGCCCGAGAGCACCTGTTGACTATTTTCGGGGTTGTTAAAAAGAGGTTGACCGGAAATTTCTGGGTTGTCTGTGATAACGATATCTTCATCAGGCTGTTGCTCTTCGGGAGGATTTCCACCGCCAATTACATCAGAGGGGCTCTGCCCTTCTTGTAAAACAATTAACTCTGCCTCAACCTCATTTTTATCAGTATCACTATCGGAACATGCTGAAAGAGAAGCACTTACCACTAAAATGAGTCCTGATAATTTCCACCCTCTGTTAGTGGGTTTTAATATTTTCATGGTTTTCCTCCATAGCCCCCTGTAAGGCTATGTCCGTTTACTTTTAATTGGTTATGTCAAAATCGTACGGCTGTTCTTTGACATTCTTTTTTGGGTTTCCACACAAATAAACAACGTTGTCTTTACGATATTAATGTCAGCCGCACATTAACTCAACATTTTTTTTACATTTTTATGAGGCTGATAAAAATCGTCGCGGCTATTACCAGTTTATTCAAAAGTGTGATAAAAGTGTTAAGCGTTAGCACGTTGATATTGATGAAAAAATTTTTGGGAATAATCTGCTATGGTGACGATAAAAGACGTAGCTGCACATGCAGGCGTCGCATTCAAAACTGTTTCTAGGGTAGTAAATAACGACCCCACAGTTAAACCCAAGAATAGGGAGAAGGTGCTTAAGGCAATCGAAGAACTCGGATATCGTCCCAATCGCGCAGCACAAATGACCCGTCGCAAGAAATCTGGCGTTGTAGGCTTTATTGCAGATGAGCTACTCAGAGTGCCTTACACTTTTGACCTTATTAGGGGGGCGCAAGATCTTGCGTGGCAGCACAATAAAGAGTTGATGGTACTCAACGTAAACGTGAATAAGTACAGCGTTGAAGGAGCCGTAAATCACCTTTTTGAGCACCGAGTGGAAGGGATCATTTATGCCGCAATGTACCATCGGGAAGTTCGTCTACCGTCTCAGTTTTCAGAAGTCCCTACAGTGCTTGCTAATTGCTTCGATAGCGATGGTAAATTCCCCTCTATAGTCCCCGACGAACAAGAAGCCGCACGGGAGATTACGGCGAACATACTGAGCAAGGGCTATAAACGTATTGCTTTTTTGAACCTGAATGAAAATATCATTGCCGCCAAGCTTCGTAAAAAAGGGGTTGAGCAGGCGTTTGCTGACGCCAAACAAAGCCCTGACAATCTTGTAATCGAGTCCGTCATTATTGGCGACGAAAATGAAGAGCGCTCAATTACCCGCAAACGCGCAGCAGAATTAATTAAAGACTTTAAACCTGACGCTATTCTCTGTGGTCAGGACCCAATGGCCGTGGAAGTCTACTTTGTTGTTCAATCTCTTGGGCTTCAAGTGGGTAAAGACATTGGAATAGGCAGCTTCGATGACTGGGATGTCATTCCTTCTCTTTTACAACCGGGGCTAACAACCATGGCACTTCCTCATTACGAAATGGGTAAGTGGGCGTTTAATTATCTGCTTACAGAAAGAACAGACAAGACGCGCGAAACCGCGCGTTTTTCTCTTGTCAGCCGTCAGTCGTTTTAACTGTTACTAACGTTTCAGGCTTAGCATTTTCCAGAAGCCAAAAAGAAACAACAAGGTTAACCGTGACCGCACAGCCAAGGAGTAAGTAAGCATCTGCGAATCCCAGTGTGTCGTAAAGCGCCCCGACTGGCGATGAGAGAAGTGTTGTTACTACCTGGGTAAATACGTGAAAGCTAACGAGGTAAATCGTCGCCGATAATCTTGCGTCAAAATTCGCTACAATGTACTTGAAAATCGCGACCAATAAGATCGGAAGCTCTAATGCATGTAGCAATTTGACCAATGAAATGGACACAGGGTCGGCAACCAGACCAGAAGC
>CAXRCG010000053.1:0-3739 GCA_964228885.1 Pseudomonadales bacterium
AGCGGCAATGGAAGCAGTAGTTGATGTTACGCCAAGAGACACGGTAGCCACTTGTGATGCGGGCGCCAGTAGATTGCTCGTAGTACAGAAATGGAAATCCCACGGAGAGCGCAATTTTCTGACCTCTAACGGATTGGGCACCATGGGTTACGCGATTCCAGGCGCATTGGCAGCCCGCATCGCTCGCCCGCAGAGCCCAGTAATCGCTTTTGCCGGTGACGGTGGATTTTTAATGGCGGTTGCTGAGTTGCAAACCTCGGTTAAGGAAAATCTGCCAATCATTGTGGTTGTTTTCGACGATGAGGAAATTGCTCTGATTCGCATCAAACAGGCGATTAAGGGTGTCAAGAAATATGGGGTAGACATTGGTGGGCTGAATTGGGAATCGCTCGCCCATGGCTTTGGCGCAGATGGTGTTGTTGTCGACTCTGCATCAAAGCTTGCAGACGCGATCCAGGCAGCCATCAAGTCTGGACGCACAACGCTGGTTGTCGCCCGGATAGATGGTTCGGGTTATATCGATCAGTTCAATGCACTTCGTGAGGTATAGGGAAAAAATATGCGAATGAAAGATAAGAACATATTGATCACCGGTGCAGCTCGTTCTATCGGGCGTGCTTGTGCAGAGCGTTTTGCAGAGGAAGGCGGGAACATTGCGATTGTCGACGTGCTTGATGATTTGGGGCGGCAGACAGCCGCCGATCTTGCCAAGGAGCACGGTGTTGAAACTGCCTATTATACTTGTGACGTTGGAATTAAAGATCAGGTTGATGCGACAGTTGACAAGGTCATAGCAGATTTTGGTCAGATAGACGTTCTGGTATCCAATGCTGGTATACAGCGACGCTATGATTTTCTTGACCTGCCCGAGGAGGTGTTTGACGAAGTTATTCGAACCAATTTGAAATCGATCTACCTGTTTGGTCAGAAAGTTGGCAGGCACATGGTCGAAAGAGGGCTACGCGGAAGAATTGTGAATATCGCGTCAACCAGTGTTCGCATGACCATGCCCGGAATTTCAGCCTATGCGACCTCAAAAGGCGGAGTGAAGACATTGACCAATGCGATGGCTCTTTCTATGGCTCCGCATGGTATCCGGGTAAATGCGGTTGGGCCAGGGACTATATTGACTGACCTGAGTCGAGACGGCCTGTTCAGTGATAAAGAAGCGCGGCGGAAAGTATTGACCAGAATACCGATGCAGCGATTGGGCGAAGGGAGAGATGTTGCCGGCCCGGTATTGTTCCTTGCCAGCGACGATTCGGACTACATAACCGGGGAAACGATTTACGTAGATGGAGGCCGATCAGGCCTGAACTACAACGTCGAGATTCCTGATGAAATTCTTGACAAGGTATAGAGCCCATGAGCGGTGATAAATTTCAGGACCTGATAGTTTATTTCAATGGCGAATATGTACCCTGGAACCAGGCTAACGTCCACGTATTCTCTCCGGCGGTCAAGTATGGCGCATCGGTATTTGAGGGGATTCGTGGTTATTGGAACGAAGAGAAGGAGAAGTTGTACTTGTTTCGTCTGCAGGAGCATATGGATCGCATCGAACTTTCGCAACGAATTATGCGTTTCAATGAAGTAGCGCCAGCAGGTCCATTATGTGAGGCCACAGTTGAGCTTATGCGACGCAATAATTTCAAATGCTCAGTGCATATCCGGCCCACGGTTTTTCTGGATGGAGTGGGTGAGTCCTCTGCGCGCAGTCCCATCGGCCAGTTCATCACCGCTATTCCGCGTGGTACGCCAGCGAAAGTGGCGAAGGGTGTGCGCGCGCAAATTTCATCATGGGAGCGTATTTCTGATCGTGCCATGCCCGCCAGAGCGAAAGCAAATGCCAACTACAACAACTCTCGGTATGCCGGTATACAAGCCAATATAGATGGGTATGATGCAGCTATCATGCTCAATAGCAGGGGTAAGCTTTCGGAAGGACAGGGTATGTGCGTATTTATGGTGCGCAATGGAGTCGTAATCACACCCTGTGTAACTTCTGACATTTTGGAAAGCATCACCCGTGACACGGTTATTATTCTCTTAAAGGAGATGGGCTATGACGTGCAGGAGCGTGATGTGGATCGAAGTGAGTTTTACGATGCCTCAGAAGCGTTCTTCTGCGGAACCGGTTGGGAAGTGACGCCTCTGAATGAGGTCGACGGTTCTTCTGTCGGAGATGGAAAGCCAGGGGAAATCACACAAGCGCTTCAGAAAGTATACTTTGATCTGGTAAATGGCGTTAGTGATGACAATCGCGGGTGGTTAACCGAAGTGTAGATAGTTAACAACGCAGGTTATTCCAAAAATGAGCACGTTGTGCAGGCCTGAGAATTGTTCGCACATTGATCGGGTGGTTCTCCTCCTGAAGATAAAAAACTCTGGACTGTCGCTTAACCGAACGGGCGTCAAATGACGGGAAATAACAAAATTCAGTCTCAGCAGTGGAATGTTCTAGCGTTGATGTTTCTGGCATACGGCGGGTCGATGCTGTGTCGCAATGCGATCGGTGCACTGAGTCCAGCGATGTCCGAAGACCCAGAAATCATGTTGACTGCGTCTCAGCTTGGCGAGATTCTTGCCTGGGGAGCCGTCGGCTCAATAGTTGGTAAACTTTTCTCTGGCGTCGTAGCAGACCTTATCGGGGGCAGGTCAGCTATATTCCTGTGTCTGTTTTTTGTTGCGCTTTCCACAATTGCATTTTCCCTGCCCTCAACCGTGCTTTTGTTTTGCCTGGTACACTTCATCATGCGCATTTCGCAGTCGATAGGCTGGCCCTCTGTAGGCTTGGTGATCAACCAATGGTTTCCGAAGAGCCACTATGGAAAGACTTGGGGGATTGTTTCTACGAGTTCAAGAATACATACAGCAGTGTCTGCAGTTTTGTTCGGCGTACTGGTTGCCGCATACAGTTGGAGATCTTCGTTTGTTATGGTGGGATCTTTCTATGTCGCTGCCGCTTTATTGTTTTTCTACCTGATGAAATCCTCTCCGGCAAAAGTTGGCCTAATGGACTATAGCGAGTCCGTAGATCAAACCTCCATAGCCGAAACGTTGAAAGGTATTTTTAAGTGGTTGGGTGTGCTTAAGAACGATCTTTGTTTCGTGTACATCACAATAATGATGATGATGATGTTCGTTTTATACGACTTTATTGGATACGCACCTCTTTACCTTAATCAGGCTACTGGTTTGACTGCGTCAGCTGCGGCAACCGCTTCAGCCTTTTTCCCTCTTGGTGCGCTGACATCTGTAGTTATATTCGGGTTTCTTTACGACAACTTGCAGTTTGACAGGCTCAGGGTGGTGCTTATTTCTTGTTTGGCTCTGAGTACATTAGCTATAGGTTTACTTTGGTCCTTGAGCGCGTCACAACTGGCTCCTGGTGCTACCCAATATGTAAGCTTCTTCCTGATATTCATGTTTGGATTTACTATGGCGCCGGCATGGTATCTGCCCGTCAATGTATACATCACAAGTCTTGGAGGGCTCCACATCGGATTCACGCTGACACTGGTGGATCTATTCGGTTATGTCGCGTCAGCCGTATTCAATGTGATAGCGGGAAGGTTGGCAGAAACAAGCTGGAGCAACTATTTGTTGTTTGTGATGGTCTTCTGCATTTCTTCTACGATATTCCTCTTTATGTTTTTTAGAGAAGTGAAGAAGAGCCTCTAATTAGAATGGTAAAAATCTAATTTACCTAATGCCACGTTCTTGCGGAGAAAGAAGA
>CAXRCG010000054.1:0-3452 GCA_964228885.1 Pseudomonadales bacterium
GCCTTGACCAAGACAATGATGGTATTGACGACAATGTTGACAGCACTGACGATCGTGCTGACTACGATCACGCGGACATCTATACGCCTGAGGCTGTTGAGCACATTTCGCCTTCTCAGGCAGAAAAATAACATACGCTAACCTTTGCTGCTGGTGGAAGGGTGTGCCAGCACTTCCATTTTGTCTATTCCAAATGGCTTGAATCAGAAAACTTCTTGGCTGCTACGAAGCGGTAACAGTTTTTAGCGTGCTTACTTTCTGCGCAATCCCAGTTATGATTTGATAATTAATATCAAGGTAACAATAGATGAGTGGTGAAACAGATCTGGCACAAATACGACAAGCGGTCCGACAGCTATGCGACCAATATGGCGAAGATTACTGGCTGCAGCTTGATCGGGATCGGGGATATCCCTCTGAATTTGTGCAGGAGCTTTCTGAAGCTGGATTTCTCAATATATTAATTCCAGAAGCCTATGGCGGAGCTGGACTTGGCGTGATTGAGGCCTCTGCTGTGATGGAGGAGGTTTGTCGTGCCGGGGCTCACGCCGGAGCATGTCATGCGCAAATGTACGTCATGGGATCTGTGCTAAGGCATGGCAATGAGGCGCAGAAAAACAGGTACTTGCCAGAAATAGCCAGTGGCAA
This sequence comes from Pseudomonadales bacterium, assembly GCA_964228885.1. GTDB lineage: Bacteria > Pseudomonadota > Gammaproteobacteria > Pseudomonadales > Azotimanducaceae > UBA4582. The sequence continues at coordinate 649 of CAXRCG010000054.1, forward strand.
ATTGCGCTTGCAGAGTTTTGGGGTCACAGAACCTACCACGGGCACTGATACAACAAGTCTGAAAACCGTTGCAAAAAAAGACGGCGATGAATACGTTATCAACGGGCAGAAGGTTTGGATTAGTCGAATAGAACACTCGGATCTTATGGTATTGCTAGCGCGTACAACGCCCAAAGATGAGGTTCAGAAAAAGACTCAGGGGCTTTCCGCTTTTATCGTCGATGTGCGTGAGGCGGTCGGTAACGGATTAACGATCCAGCCGATTGAATCGATGATTAATCATCACTCTTGTGAGCTTTTTTTCGATGATCTGCGAATACCCGCCGAGAATTTGCTGGGTGAAGAGGGTGCGGGTTTTAAAGTTATTCTTGATGGTATGAATGCGGAGCGAATTTTGATCGCTGCGGAATGTGTGGGTGATGGCCGTTATTTTGTCGACAAAGCCAGTGCCTATGCATCTGATCGAACCATTTTCGATCGGCCGATCGGCATGAATCAGTCTGTGCAATTTCCAATAGCACGGTGCTATGCAGAAATTGAGGCTGCTTCTTTGATGGTTGATAAAGCAGCAAAGATGTTTGATGCAGGTGAACCCTGTGGGGCAGAGGCAAACATGGCAAAAATGTTGGCCTCGGAGGCATCATGGCGGGCAGGGGACGTGTGTATGCAAACCCATGGTGGGTATGCTTTTGCGAAGGAATACCACATCGAGAGAAAATTCAGGGAGACGCGTCTTTATCAAATTGCGCCAATTTCAACCAATCTGATTCTAAGTTTTATCGGTGAACATGTATTGAAAATGCCAAGGTCTTTTTAATAAACGCAGTTTTGACAATTCGGTGTGTTCTTTGGTCTTCCCTCGAGAGTCTCTGAGTTAACAGCCTGATTTATCTTGTGCTCTGACTATCTAACAAGTGGGTCGATGATGGAGGGTCGGTCCGTTGGTGCGACCCTCCAAATCGAGAGATATCTAGACGACACCGTAAGCAAGCATTGCGTCCGCAACTTTCACGAAACCTGCAATGTTAGCGCCCTTCACGTAATCAACTTTTCCATCTTCTTTTTCACCGTACTCAAGACACCTGTCGTGAATGCCTTTCATGATACTTTGCAATTGTTCCTGCAGCGTCTCTTCTTCCCAGGAGATACGTTCCGAATTTTGGCTCATTTCAAGACCGGAAACCGCAACGCCACCAGCGTTGGATGCTTTACCAGGCGCGTAACAGATTCCAGCGTCTTTAAAGACCTTGATGCCGTCAAGATCGGTAGGCATGTTTGCGCCTTCCGAAACAGCCATGCAGCCATTCTTGACAAGGGTCTCAGCTTCTTGACCAACCAGCTCATTCTGTGTCGCACATGGCATCGCTATATCACAGGTAACACCCCAAGGGCGCTCGCCACTGTTAAAGCTGGAACCACCGCCAAACTCGTCGGTATAGGCTGAAAGTGGGCCTCTAAGCACCCCCTTCTGTCGTTTAACCCAATCAAGTTTCTCTTGATTAATGCCATCAGGGTCGTGGATAAAACCTTGGGAGTCTGAGAGCGTAAGCACCTTGCCGCCAAGTTGAAGGATTTTCTCAGCAGCATGTGTTGCGACATTACCTGAGCCGGAAATCACAGCGGACTTACCCTCCACGCTGGTATTGATATGTTTCAGCATGTTTTCAAGGAAATAGACCGCACCGTAACCGGTCGCCTCGGTTCTTACCAAACTGCCGCCAAACTCAAGCCCTTTGCCGGTGAGCACCCCAGTGAAGCGATTGGTGATTCGCTTGTATTGACCAAACATAAAGCCAATTTCTCTAGCACCTACGCCAATATCACCGGCGGGCACGTCGGTGTCTTCGCCAACATGACGATACAGTTCCGTCATAAAGGACTGACAGAAGCGCATGATTTCGTGTTCTGATTTGCCCTTGGGATTGAAATTTGATCCGCCCTTTCCACCGCCCAAAGGTAGTCCCGTTAAGCTGTTTTTGAAGGTTTGTTCAAAGGCGAGGAACTTCAGCACGCTTTCTGTCACGCTAGGATGGAAGCGGATGCCACCTTTATAGGGGCCGATTGAGTTGTTGTTTTGTACCCGCCAACCACGCTGTACGCGGATGTTGCCGCCGTCGTCTTCCCAGCATACGCGGAAGCTGACGACTCTATCAGGCTCAGCTATTCGCCTTAGAATTTGGTACTCGTGATATTTTTCCTTGTCGGCAATATAGTCAAAAATATCTTCAGCAACTTCTCTTACTGCCTGCACAAATTCTGTTTGATAGGGGTTTCTGCGCTCGACGCCAGACATGAAGTCTTCGAAACCCACATGATCAGAAATAGCCATTTAGTTCTCCTAGTTATTTTATTTGGTCTGATAGGATCAGTACTCCCAGAGCATGCCAAGTTGTTGGGTGTGCGTCTAGCGGATAGTGGGCTAAATCAGATTTTTTCTTGCTCAGTTTGACGTATGTTGTGAAGAAATTACGAAATACGTGTCGTTTTTCAAAAATATCCATAAATTGGCGTTAACAGATTCGCAGGATTCAACCTTTTCGTTCTAGTTAAGAACGCGTTGTCCGGCTGTGCCAGTTCCTCAGATTCAAGCTTGCTGAGTAATTCGCTCCGTCAAGATTAGCCGGAGACAAGTTGACGGCGGGCGAGGCTTGGTGAAATGAGGTCGTTGCTTTATCCAGCGAGACCAAACAGGTGCGAATCTTAAACGCTCGAGTTTAGTGAAGCTGGGTTTACCGTGGACGTTAACCAAGTCATGGGGCTATAACTTGGGTCTATTGTTGGATGCCTTTTGAGAGATTCGCGGA
>CAXRCG010000055.1:0-44237 GCA_964228885.1 Pseudomonadales bacterium
TCTGCAAGACTTTCTTTAAAACCAAAACTGAAATCATGAATAGCTGTCAGTCCATCAAGGAATGCCTTCATCGGTTCCGAAAGTCCATCAAAGGCAGCTGACATGCTGGCAAACATTGTGTCGCCACCACTTTCCGGCATGATAGCCCCATGCAGAATTGAACCGAGTGGTGGACAAGGCCTGAAGGTCATATCCGTGTGCCATTGTTCTATTTTGGAGGGGTTATCTCTATCATTTTCAAGCACTGTGATTTGGCTAAACCCGTCAACATGGGGGTAGGCTTCATGGTACTGGGGCTCGCCGAACATATTTGCAAGTTGTGCGTGGACTTCCGGCTTTATTGGCTGATTGTGAAAGAAAAGCACTTCATGCTTCAACAGCGCCTGATTTATTTCTTCAAACGTCTCAGTATCGACGCCTTCCGTTAAATCTACACCTTCAACAACTGCGCCCAACGCAGCATCGGTTGGTTTTGTCACAAGCATGATTTTTCACCTTCGATTGAGAGTTCAGCACGCTAAGCTTAAAGCAAAAATCTGACACGCCGGGCAAAATGCTTGCACCAAAAGATTTCCCTAGCCTAACCTGGACTGAAAACGACCTTATTATTTGCGGCTATTCTACGCTCTGATGGTTTTTCATCCAATCCCCATGGCCTAATAATGTTGCACGGCAAAACCTCAAAGGGTGACTGACAGCATCGAGACGAAAAGCAGAACTAAATACTGGCTGGTTAAATATTAAAAGTGATTGTGAAAAACGGCCTTCGACCCTGAATCACTAAGCTGATTATTCCAGATCGAAAACAGAACAGATGAAGCTGACCCGCATTCCCAGTGACAGCAGAGCAGGTTCATCCACGCTATTACTCCGAAGGTCAGTCGCCTATCTTGCATTTCAAAGACATGCGGGGAGGTTAGCTGAGTGCTGAAACCTGCTGGACTAGCCTCTCTGCTTTTTCTTCAAGCTCTGCGATGAGCTCTTTGGATTTGTGAACAGACAATGCCACCACCCGATTACCACCCAGTTTCCGGAGACCGTCCTGTAGTTCCTCTGCGTTGGCGAGGAGATCGTCTTTTTGACTCATTTTACTAATTTCTCTATGCAGTATTTGAATTTTATTCCGTCGTCCCCATTATAGGCGAACACGATGCGCAAAGTCTCGATTCAGCTCAAAAGAAGCGATACCTTTATCGGCATTGATTTTTTGATAGTTTAGCGCGGCGTGCGTTAGTTGGCGCGCAGTCGCTTATTAGTCTGGGCAAACTCACATGACTCACCGGTTACACACATTATATGGCGACGTGGACGTCGAACTCATATTCGATGAATCTGTGCATGCGGAATTACGAATTAAAAACGTTGCACGTGAAGTGATCGATTCAAAGAATCAGCCTACAAAGGTCGTTTTGAGCACAACGCTGCAAACAGACTATGAATGGCATGAATTCATAGAAGGTATTATTGAATTCGGTCATGACGAAATTAGCGCGAGGCTACTGGGTAACAAACAGGAAATTGCTTCCTTAACTGTACAGAGATCAATTTCGTGATCCTGATTATTTACCGCTCAATTAATGGTGACCAATCCAATGGCTGAAAAACAAATATCCACCACCGAGCGGAAATCGAAAATAGAAAAGCAACAGGCCCTCGAGGTGCTTTCTGGTGACACAGCAGACTGGCGAATTTGGTTTGGGCTCACTGTGAGCTCATGTTGGTTAATTGTTTTGTCCGTTTATATTTCAAGCTCAATTGGCTGGAAAAATATCGGTAATGCGCCGATTGAAACACTCGGTAATTTTCTCGAAGGTGCATTCGCGCCTCTGGCGTTTCTTTGGCTGGTCATCGGCTATTTTCTGCAGCAAAAAGAGCTTTCTCAAAACACCGAAGCGATCAGAATGCAACATGTCGAGTTTCAAAAATCAGCGGACCAGGCAGTCATTCAGGCGGAAGCAATCAAGGCATCGGAGTTGCATGCGCGGAGAGAGTCATTTCTCAGCATCGCCCAAAGCGTCAAGGAACAACTCGGAGCCATACTCGGTTTTCTGTACATTTCTAGCCAAGGAACGACAGGTAATGGACAGGTAAGTAACGAGAGACTTTCACAACTCTGGTCTACCATGGGCAGAAATGATCCGGAAGTCTTTGCTCGCTCACTGCTGGAATTATTGCTCATTCACGGCGAGAGATATGCCTACAAGGTGCTTTTTGGAACACCCGTGCGCACAAGACACTGCGAAACTTTTTGCTATAGCTTTGAACGATTGCTTCAAGCCGCGGAAGATTGCGACGAGGATGATATGATAAAAGACTCTATCTTAGGCAGCGCGCACGGTCATATCTATAAGAGAATAGTCGCCCAAAGAGACAACCCTCCTGAGGGATTTGTGCCCGGCGTCTATAACTTTGACCCTGACACTAGAGATTAGCAAGCCACATACAGTATCAACGAGGTCATTAATGAATCCGGTCGAACAGATAAAACATAGCCGTATTGAAGCCAGAAAACTTCATGATCCTAACGCTGACCTTTGTTTCCTTGCGCTTGCTGACAATAAGGGTAGAGCCTCGATCAGGACATTAGTCCTGAGAGATATTGGTGAAATTGAATTCACCATATTCATTAATCAAACCAGCCCAAAGTGGAAACTGTTTTCGACCGGCGCAGACTATGAACTCTTGATTTGGTATCCAAGCCAGCAACACCAGTTTCGCATCAGAGGCACAGCGGCGCCGCTCGATGCCAATACCGTTGGACAAAACTGGCTAAGGCGCCCCCAGGGCAGCAAGTATCTGGATTACGTTTACGAGGATTTTCGACCACAATCAAGCGAACTCGCCTCAAGGGAACAGCTCACGACCGAAGTACAGCGTCTTAAGGAAGTTCACAAGGGTCTAGACATGCAGCCCCCTTCAAAGGTTGCGGGGATGAAACTAACAGCCAGTCAAATCGAGCTGCTGGATCTAAATCATGACGACAGGATTCATTCTCGCCGGCGATTTAACTTCGTCAATAATGACTGGCTGGTGACCGAACTTGTGCCTTGAAAATCACCATTCAAGACCCTCTGAGATAACCTTTGACAGCACTTGTCGGGTGGGATACATTCTGCGCAAGGCATCTAAATTGAAGCCGAAAACCATTAAAAACGTAGGGTGCACTGTTTCGTTAAAGTGTGCCTTGTGCTGATGATCTATCCAGGGGGAACACTCAGCATGCCGATTGGCACCCTGAACGTAAAAGGAGGTGATCCCATCAGTAGTCAGACTAATTGGGGAGCCTCCGAGTTGATATAGCCATCTAACTCGGAGTTCGCTCCCCGTACGTTGACGAAGCCATGAGGGGATTCCTCTCATGGCTTTTTCGTGTCACATTCCCTAGGTCTCAACCCCTAAGTCTCAACCCCTAAGTCTCAATATTGACCGCTTTAATACCGGAGAGGTTTGAAAAGCAGGTGTCTTCCGCTGTGGCAAGAAAGTCCTCAATAAATGCCGCATCCTTCTGATCTTCACGAATCGCCGCATAGAGCGTCGCCCAGATGCCGTGCTCTCCCAGTTTTCGAGCAACAATAATCTGGTTGTCTACATATTCCATTAAAGCCCAGTTTGGCAAGCAAGCCATGCCTCTGCCGCTGGCGACCAGCTGCACCATCATCGGCGTTAGTTCTGCAGTCCGAATACTTTTAGGTTCGACAGATGCGGGGTCAAGAAAACGTGTAAAGACATCAAGGCGTTCCCGCTCAACCGGGTAAGTTATCAGCACCTGATCAGATAAATCTTCAGGATCAACCCATTCCTTTAAAGACAGAGGATGGTGTCTGTCGAGAGCAAGCATCGCCTCGTACCTGAAAAGCGGAATATATGCGATTCCTGAGATCGGAAGCGGATCTGCGGTGATAACCAAATCGAGGTCTCCTCTTGCCAAGGCGGGAAGAGGCGCAAAATTAAAGCCTCCGGTCAGGTCCAGCTCAACCTCGGGCCAGTCACCGCGATATTTGTCAATACAGGGAATCAACCACTGAAAACAGGTGTGACAATCAATGCAAATGTGCAACCTGCCAGCTTCGCCTCCCGCAAGCCGCTTGATATCTCTCTCTGCTGTTCGGAACATTGGTAAAACTTCATCTCCAAGGGCTAGAAGTCTCCGACCGGCGCTTGTGAAACGAGGAGGCTTGGTCTTTCTGACAAACAATGGACAATCCATTCTGTCTTCAAGATCCTTAATCTGATGAGAAAGTGCTGATTGGGTGACAAACAACCTCTCAGCAGCCTCGACTAGACTTCCGGAATCTCGGAGCGCGACCAGTGTTTTCAGGTGTCTCAATTCAATCATTTCTTTTACCCTGCATGAACCTGACTCATACGCTAGAGACCGTTGCTCTAGCATGTCTCATGTTAACAAAACAAATCAACCACGCCTATTTTCTCGATTTATACATTTTCCATACAAATATCACCTTGACTCATCCGCTCGACACGACACAATAGTTTCTAATGATCAGACATTCCTAATTCCTACTCGGACCGACATATGTTCAACCCTTCCTCTGTGGTTATAGAGGCATTCTTGGTCGAATTGAAATTGAAACACTCAAATCTTTTCGGCGAAACCACGGATAACATGCAACTGCTTATCAGCGCCGCCCGAAATGCATTAGAAATTATTGCTAACAGCGATGCGCCTTACCATGACATGAATCACACGATCATGGTGACCATGGTCGGTACGGAAATTCTTGGCGGTAAGTTTCTTATTGAAGGTAGCATTGACGAGAGGGATTGGATTCATTTTGTCATTTCTCTGCTACATCACGACATAGGCTATGTTAGAGGAATTTGCCAGGCAGATCGCAGCGGTAGATATGCCATTAATGGCGAGAACGAAACGATTTCAATAGCGCCCGGAGCAACAGATGCAGCATTAACGCCTTTTCACGTAGATCGGGCTAAACTTTATATTCGGGAACGATTTCAGCGAGATGACCGAGTCGATGTAGATGTCATTTGCAGCAATATTGAACGAACCAGATTTCCAGTACCAAGTGAAGAAGATCATCAGGAGACTTCAGATTTACCTGGTTTATTAAGGGCTGCTGATTTGATTGGTCAGTTGGCTGACCCGCAGTACATTAATAAGGTGTCAAGGCTATTCGCCGAGTTTTCGGAAACCGGTCAACTGAAAAAAATGGGATACAATCATGCCGGCGACCTACGCGCAGATTATCCGAAGTTCTTCTGGGAAGTCGTCACACCTTTTATTACGGAAGGTATCAGATACCTCAGATGCACCCAAGCAGGACAGGTTTGGGTGGCAAACCTGTACGCAAACGTCTTCCGTGAAGAGCATGAAGCGCCTGCCTACGGTCCCGAAAGAAGCAGAGCAACAGATTCTTTCTGTGAAAAAAAATCATTAAGCCGCTCAGAAAACCGATAAATCGAAACTGCAAGTTTGGCATTACAGGCTTAAGTCCGTACAATTTCAGCCCTTCACCATAACGAACTTTGATCCCTTGAAAATTTGTCTACTAGGCTACCGCAGCAATCCCTATAGTGGTGGTCAGGGAATTTATATCCGATATCTCAGCAAGGCTCTGGTTGATGCAGGCCATCAGGTTGATGTCATCTCTGGTCCACCCTACCCAATCCTTGATGATGGGGTACAGCTAATTAAGATACCCAGCCTTGATCTTTTTGAGACACCTAACCATGTGACAGCGATCAGACCCCGACATCTACTGTCTTTTACAGATTTCTTCGAGTGGTTCAGTATGTTTACTGGGGGATTTCCGGAGCCGTATACATTCGGCCGCAGACTCGTGCGCTATTTTCAAGAACAACAACCTCATTACGATGTTGTCCATGACAATCAATCACTTTGCTACGGATTACTGAAATTACAGAACCAAGGCATACCGATAGTGGCTACGATTCATCACCCGATCACCAGTGATCGGGAAATTGCGCTAACAAATGCGACCGACTGGAAGGCGCGACTACTGATCAAGCGTTGGCACAACTTTCTAGGAATGCAGCAAAAAGTTGTCACAGGCCTGAACCATGTTGTAACGGTCTCGCAACAATCAAGACAGGATATCGCCGCTGCTTTCAACCGTCACCCCGATAAAATCGAGGTCGTTCACAACGGCATCGATACCGACGTCTTCGAACCAAAAGCTGATATTACAAAGGCACCTTTTAGAATTATGGCGACCGCAAGCGCTGATCAACCACTAAAAGGTGTAAAGTATCTGGTTCGTGCAATGAGCAAAGTTAAAAAATCCTATCCTCAAGCACATCTCGTCGTCCTCGGAAAGCTAAAAGAAGATGGCGAGATCGCCAAACTGATCACATCGCTCAATCTAAGCAAGTGTATTAAATTCATCTCTGGGATCGATAATAAGGAACTTGTCGACCTCTATAACGAAGCGAGCATGGTTGTTGTGCCATCAGTCTACGAGGGCTTTGGTCTACCTGCAGGCGAAGCAATGGCCTGTGGATTACCAGTCATATCCACTAATGGTGGCGCACTACCCGAGGTCGTAGGCGATGCAGGGATTATAGTGCCAACTCGTGATGCTGATGCTATTGCTGAATCAATCATGCATTTGTTTGAGAACCCTGAGGTCTGCGCGGATCTGGCAAGCAAAGCCCGTAACCGCATACTAGAACAATTCAGTTGGCAGGTAGCCGCCAAAGCAATGGTCGAAAAATACACTCAGGTTATAGATGAAGCGAGGGCGGCTTAAATGTCGATGCAAACAATAAATTTTGACATTTTGAACTTGCAGCAAAATGATCGCATTCTTGATTTGGGTTGCGGCGAAGGCAGACATGCCATTAGCGCGTACATGCTTGCAGACGTCGAATCCGTGGGTATCGACCTGAGCCAGAAAGATCTCACAACAACACGTGAACGCCACCAGGAATTCCTTGATCCCAACAACCAAGACCGCAGCTTAGTAATATCCGTCGCTAGCGGCGATGCCCTACCGTTCGAAAATGAAAGTTTTGACAAGATTATTTGTTCTGAAGTACTTGAACATATCCCTGACTATCACGCTGTGTTGGCTGAGATTGGACGCGTTTTGAAACCCGGTGGCCTATTTGCAGCTAGCGTACCAAGATTCTTTCCCGAATGGGTGTGCTGGCAACTCAGCGACGAATATCACGAAGTTGAAGGTGGACACGTGAGAATATTCAATGCAGATCACTTACGTCAGGACATTGAGAGAAACGGTTTTGTTTGGTTCAAGCGACATTGGGCACATTCACTGCACGTACCTTACTGGTGGCTAAAGTGTCTATTTTGGCGCACTGATGAACAAACCGAAGCATCTATCGTCACTGGGTACCACAAATTCCTTGTATGGGATCTGATGAAACAACCTTGGATTACGCGGACGTTAGAAAAGCTACTCAATCCCCTGCTTGGCAAAAGTGTCGTGATGTATTTTGTTAAGACAAGCGAAATCAATCGTAAAGATACTAACAAGCAATCTGCACAGGAAGCCGCATGACCAAGGTCTATGTTTCGATGGGATTTTATCCCCATGAATACTTTAAGGATACCGTTGATTACATCGCGGAGGTCCAACAAAGTTCAGGCGCAATTCCCTGGTTCGAAGGTGGCTCTCTTGATCCCTGGGATCATATAGAGTCAGCAATGGGACTCACAATTGGCCAAAGGTTTGAGGAAGCCCGTGCCGCGTATCAGTGGCTGATCGACAATCAGACTGAAAAAGGTTCCTGGTTAGCGGCATATAAGGATGGTGAAATAGAGGATGGCACTCGTGCTGAGTCTAATTTTGTCGCGTACATAGCAACCGGGGTGTGGCACTACTATCTTTCTACAGGTGACAAAGCGTTTCTTCGGCACATGTGGCCTGCCGTCGAAAAAGCCATGGGGTTTGTACTCCGCCTGCAGGGTAAACAAGGCCAGATCTACTGGGCTGAAAACACAACGGAGGGTATCAAGGAAGACTCGCTGGTCACAGGTTGCAGCAGCATCTTCAAGAGTTTCGAGTGTGCTATTAATATCGCAACCACTTTAAACCTAGATGCATCTGATTGGACGCTTGCCCGATTAAAACTCGGCACAGCATTGCGCAATCATCCCGAGTGCTTTGACAGAACTTGGGATAGCAAAAGCCGGTTTGCTATGGACTGGTTCTATCCAGTACTCACAGGTGTTATCACCGGTTCGGCGGCCAAACAACATCTAACAAACCGTTGGGATCACTTTGTTCAGAATGGTCTGGGTTGTTTGTGTGTTGACGACGAGCCCTGGGTTACCGTAGCTGAATCATGCGAATTAGTCATGGCACTCATCAGTTGCGGTGAATATAACCGAGCGGTCGAGCTGTTTAGCTGGCTACATCAGTTTCGCGATGACGATGGCTCGTACTGGACTGGGTACGTCTATCGGGATGAGGCGCTGTGGCCCCTCGAAAAACCAACCTGGACGGCGGGCGCTGTCATGTTAGCGGCGGACGCTTTATCGAATGCCACCCCAGCAGCTCTTTTATTTCGAAATGAAGGGGTTAATCATCGGTCGCTACCTTCTTCGCAGGACACCAAGGGTGCCAACTACTCCAAGATCATCGAATAAACCAGAATTCAATGCCTGTCGCCAGATCGTGATGGGCGCCTGCCCACCGGTATCTGGATCTGGAAACAAATCATGAATTGCAAGCACTCCACCTGAAGTCACATGTGGCGCCCAGCTATCATAGTCTGATTGCGCCGCTTCGAAGCTATGCCCACCGTCAATGAACACCAGTCCTAAAGGCGTTTGCCAGTCCCTTGCAGCGACCAGAGAAGATGCAACCAGAGGAACTACGTGCGATTCAATGTCTGCACGCCTTAGGGTATCTCTGAATAGTGTAAATGTGTCTACAACCTGAAGCCCGTGATCAAATATCTCGGGGTCATGATACTCCTGGCCAAGCTGGTGCTCTTCACTCCCTCTATGATGATCGACCGCAAACAAAGTTCGATTTTGAGATTTGCAAGCCCGCCCCAAATAAACAGTGGATTTTCCACAATAGCTACCTATTTCGAGGCATGGCCCGAGCGCACAGGCATCCACAGCACGCCGATAAAGCTCGGCACCCTCGACCGGGTCAAGAAAGCCTTTTACCGAATCAATTTCCAAAGGAAGCGAGAAAGAAAGATCCGAAGAATAAGTCATACATCAAAGACCCAAAGCAAAGAAAATCAGATAGATTGGCAGGAATAGTCCTAGCGCATAAAAGGCGATATTGTTGAGTGGAGGAAATTTCTCCTCAGAATTCAGCGGTAGCTTATTGCCGATCACCAGCCACAAAGCGCAGCTGGCAACCAAGGATGCAAGCAAGACAAGTACCATTAATCCCATAAAATCATCTCCAATATCGATTAAATCGCTGCAACACGAACAGTGCTGATAACCGTTTCCCTCATCAGAGAGACCGTTTTTCAATTTCGCGATAGCAACCCGCACTCCTGTTTACAGGCGGGTTTTACGCCGGCGAATCTACTCTCAAGTCAGCAAAGTCACTGTCCCGATTAACAATCGACTTACTAAATCAAAAATTGCTACCTTTGTTGCACCTTACTTCTCGCCCGCATCATATCACAACGGAAGCGTCCTACCTTTGCGCTTGGGGCATCCGGAAACGAGTTCGCAACGGAGTATGAGCGCCAAGAAAGAGCAGTGACTATCGAACCTAATGGTTGTGCTCAAAAGTCAACTATGGCTATCAACCTCGTCAAGAAGGGTTGCTAAAAGATTGCATTAAACGAATCTCAATTCGGTAATAGATGCACCTTGACCTTGTCCCCAACAAAAACCTGGGTGTTCGCCTCGATCTCTGCCAGCGCGTTAGCCCAGCTAACCGAGGACATCACGCCGGAACCCTGCCCATCATATAGCTCTGCGTTTAGCTCGTTACCTCCCGACACGCGAACCCGCAAATACTCCCTACGCCCACTCGTTTTAAAATCAAACTGGCTCAGCGCGCACAGACTGTTTCCTACACCGGATTCGTCCCCCTGAAATTTAAGCAAGTAGGGTTTTGCAATTACGGTAAATGTGACGAACGACGAAACAGGGTTTCCAGGTAATCCAAAAAATGGAATTGCATCGGCATCAGGGGTCGTCCGCACAAAACCAAATGCAAGCGGCTTACCTGGTTTTATTGCTACTTTCCACAAATCTAGTCTTCCGAGATTTTCTACTGCGGCTTTCACATGATCTTCTTCACCAACTGAAACACCTCCACTGGAGATAATACAATCCGCCAATTCAGCGCCGCTGGCCAACGCTTTGATAGTCGCAGACAGACTATCTGGCACTAAGCCGAGATCCACGACTTCCATGCCCAACTCTTCAATCATCGCGGCTAGCGTATAGTGATTTGAGTTATAGATTTGTCCCGGTTCTAGCGCATTTGGCGGCTCAACAAGCTCGTCTCCAGTGGACATGATTGCTATTTTCAGCTTGCGAAAAACTTCAACCTGAGCCACGCCAGTGGAAGCAAGCAAACCAACATCTGCAGCCTTTAATCGGTGACCACGCCCTAACAGCTGACCACCCAGTGCAATATCCTGACCGCGCGGTCGAACATTAGCGCCAAACCCCGGTCTCTCGGTCAACTCTATTCTACCATCGCTCTTCCGCGTATCTTCTTGGATCACGACCGCGTTGGCGCCCTCTGGGATTGGCGCGCCGGTAAATATCCTAGCCAGCGTGCCCGGTTCGAGCGATTTCCCTACATGACCGGCGGCAATTCTGTCAGAGACCGCATATCTGCCTCCCGCTACAATTGAATCATCCCTGGCATTAAAGGCATATCCATCCATGGCACTGTTGTCATGTGGGGGTACGTCAACCGTCGAATGGATTGATTGCGCCAGAATACGTCCACGAGCGAGCCGCAGGGACACTACTTCGGTCTCATCGATCGTCACGACCCGCAATAGCAGCGTTCTGATCACTTCATCTACCGGAGTTAAAGCTGTCACTAGTGTTTTCCCGTGCGAATCAACTCGGCAAAGTTGCATGGTCGGTTATTGATATCGAGTTGCTGCTCGAGAATACCGCCCCATGCAGTCTTACAAGCCCCCGTCGAACCCGGCATACAAAATACAAGCGTATTATTTGCCAGACCACCTACAGCGCGAGACTGGACCGTCGATGTGCCTATTTCGTCAAATGACAATGCCCTGAAAAGCTCACCAAAACCAGGCACTATTGTGTCCAGCAGAGGCTCAATGGCTTCCGGGGTAGAATCCCGATTAGTAAACCCCGTACCTCCCGTTAACAGAACCACTTCAACTTCAGGATCGGCAATCCACGCTGACACTTTTGCCCGCAAAAGGTAGATGTCATCAGCGATAAGGGTACGATCCTGCAAGATATGATTAGCCTCCACCAAAGCATCACAAAGAAACTGGCCCGATGTATCCGTTTCCATGGTTCTTGTGTCAGATACCGTCAAAACTGCAATTTTTAAATTTGCTTCCATTTAAGGTTGTTCCTTACATTTAGTGCCACAAGTTTAACACTGAGAAAAGCTTTTCGATTAACTGAGATCAATATTATCGCCTATTCTTCTATGCTCAGGTCAATGGTGCTCTCGGTGCCAAAAAAGCAAGGATTATCACCGCAAAAGAAAGAAAAACCTGTCGCCAAAACTGGAAGTATTTGGATTCTTTAAGATAGCGCGTTACGGTGTGATCGGAAAATGCCTGTTCAAATAATATAGTTTGCGACAAATACCTATATGTCCAGCAAGGGTACCCTTCACAGCTATGATTTCTTTATCGCCATCGGTCGGTCATGGCCTAAAAGAATTCGGTACAAACAACTATATTATGACAGCGCTTGCTTCAAACAGACGTGCCTGTAGGACTAAGATAGAGGGCTCTGGACAATAGCACCGGAATGCTGAATCACATGTGCAGCAAGTTTACATCCGGCTTCAGCAGCATCAATCACACGACCGCCATTTAAACGAACAGAAAAGTAAGCGCCGTTAAAAGAGTCTCCGGCCGCTGTTGTATCAACCACGGTTTCTACATGCGCAGCTGGTATTTTGACCGTTTGCTCTGGCGTCACCACAGTCGAGCCCAACCCACCGTTCTTCAATACTATTTCCTTCAGGCCAAGGTTGACAAGACGACCTATTATCGACTCAGATGATTGCTCACCACGAAGCAATACTTCATCGTCAAAAGAGGGAAAGGCTATATCGCTTAACGCGTATGCCTGATCGAACCAGTAAACAGCATCTCCGGCACTTTGCCACAGACGAGGACGATAGTTAGGATCAAACGCAACTAACCCACCATTAGCCTGCATATCTGTGAGCAAACCAAACAATAACAACCGCTGCTCCGGGTTTAAAAGGGCTAGGGTGATACCTGAAAAATAAACACACTTGCACCTTTGCAGTTCTTCACCAAGCTTATCGACATATTTACCCGGAGCAAGCCATGACTTGAATGGCGATGCATCGCGCCAGTAGTGAAATGATCGCTCACCTTGATCATCGGTGTTGATGATATAGAGACTTGGCGTCGCGGCAGGAATCACTCTGACAGTTTCCGTTGAGACACGCTCTTTGCGCCAGCAGCCCAACAGATAACTTGAATAATGATCGTCGCCAACGGCTGAAAAAAATGTAACTTCCAAACCCTCTCGAGCTGCGTACACGGCCGTATTAAAAACGTCACCACCAAAGCCCATTTCATAATAACCAGCGCTATTACGCAGCTCCAACATGCACTCACCTATCACACCGAGGTCAGTCATACCTATCGTAACCCCCCTAAAGTCGATTGCGCAGCAGAAAACGCTGCATTCCGCCTGATTAACGCATGATTCTGTTGCCTAACAGGCAATGGACCGCCTCTGTAAGGCACATTGCCTATTGCCAGATAGCGACTAGACTGGGGGGGATTGACTTTTTTTGCCAAAGGGCTGTGTATATCAGACACTAGCATCGAACTCGCGTTGACAACGGAACCTTCTCACCACGTCCGGTCGATGTTTTAGTGAGCGCCTAGGCACTGCCGGCGGACTAGCATCGGATATAAGCAAAACCCGAAATCGCTCAACGCCGATTGCTAACTCGAATGTCTCACGCCAAACTTGCCCTATGCCAATTAAGCCTCCGCTAACTATCATAACTTCAAGATCTCCACGGTCTTGGGGTGCAGTTGCAAAAACAAGTCTGAAAAAGACCCATTCTCAGGACCAGCCTGTTCAATTTTTGAATTGTGCTTTCAATTTGATTAGACCCTCTCATATATATGATTATGTCACAATTCGTGGATGTTAAAGCGGCACGTTATTTCGACCTTACGATCTTCGAATATTACGTACAAAAATCATCTATCTGCGCTTAAAAGTCCAACTTATTTCCTTTTTTAACGTAGTATCTGATAATGAGAATAGCTTTTAACAAAACCAGATAGAGAATCTTTATAACCTTGAGCAGGTTCTCGCTAGGAAATCATGATGAGTGAAAAACATAAAACCTTCTGCCGTTACTGCCACGCTTACTGTCCAATGGTGGCGGAGGTTGAAAATGGCAAAGTGCTATCTGTCAAACCAGACACTGAGAACAAAATGTATGGCGGTTACACCTGTATTAAGGGCAGGCAGTTGGTCGAACAAATGTATCAGCCCCAGCGTTTAACAAGCAGCCAAATAAATAAAGGCAACGGAGACTTTGCGGATATCGGCAGCGAGCAGGCGATGGATGAAATTGCCGAACGTGTTAGAAAGCTGGTCGAAGAACATGGACCTGAGTCAATAGCGACCTATAACGGCACCGTCGCGTTCCAGAATTCGGGACAACTCGTTTACAGCCGAGAATGGCACAACGCACTCAAGTCACACTCCTACTACACCAGCGTGACGATTGATCAACCTGCAAAAGTCTACGTTGGCTCTCGCATGGGTTACTGGACGGCCGGAGGCCATTTTTTACAAGACGCTGACGTGGCAATAATCATCGGCAACAATCCACTCGTGTCTCACTACGGCTCACCGGGTGGAATTTCACCTATTAGCCCCGCGGATCAATTACGTAGGGCAAAGAAGCGCGGATTGAAGATGATCGTCGTTGACCCAAGAGAGTCTGAACTGGCGAGACGCTCTGACCTGCATCTGCAGATCAAGCCGGGTGAAGATGCAACATTGCTTGCAGGTATGATCCGCATCATTCTCGCGGAGGAACTGCATGACACAGAATTTTGCGAAGAGTATGTCAGCGGGCTAGATGAACTACGCCAGTCAGTGGAACGCTACGATTTAGCATCTGTTGCTGCCCGCACAGATATTCCGGCCGACGCAATTGTCGAGGCCGCGCGCACTTTTGCTGCAGGGCCGCGCGGCGTTGCGGTTACCGGCACCGGACCTGAAATGAGCTCGCATCCCAACCTGACGCAGCATCTAACCGCGTCTTTAAACACAATCTGCGGTCGCTACTACCGCGCTGGGGAGACGATGCCCAACCCAGGGGCACTAGCGCGTAACACGCCGAAATATGCGCAAGTATATGAGGCACCCCTCGCATGGGGCCATGGCACGCGCTGTCGTGTAAACCCGGAATTTGGTGAATTAGCTTCCGCAACCGGTGTCAGGGAAATGCCTACCTCGCAGCTGGCCGATGAAATTCTTACACCTGGAAAAGGACAGGTTAAAGCCCTTTTCGTCATCGCCGGCAATCCGCTGATGGCCTGGCCTGATCAGCAGAAGGCGTTTGAGGCAATGCAAGCACTAGATCTACTGGTGTGTATCGATCCTTACATGTCCGCAACAGCTGAAATGGCTGATTATGTCATTGCACCAAAACTGACACTGGAGCGAGAAGACGTTACGCTGCTAGCTGACAGCTGGTATGAAAAACCCTACAGCCAATACAGCAAAGCTATAGTTCAGACTGACCATGATGTGATTGAGGAGTGGGAGTTCTACTGGGGACTTGCAAAACGACTAGGGCTCGAGGTTTCAATCGGCCAAACCCCTATCTCAAACACAGAAAAACCCTCCAAATTTGATATACTCAAGGCCATCACAGCAGGATCTCGGGCGGATCTACAATTCTTGAGGGACAACCCCGGCGGGCATATCTTTGAGGATATGCGGGTAGAGATTCAACCTGCCAGAGAAGCATCGTCTGGAAAACTTAAACTGTACCCTGTAGGTGTCGCGGAGGAATTTGAAGCACTACGACAAACCGAGGGGTCAACCGAAGACTATACGCATCAGCTCATCAGTTTTCGAAGTCGGTATGTTTTAAACTCTTTTGGCCGCAATCTACCTGCGCTTAAGGCGAAGTCCGGCACAACCAACCATGCAAATATTCATCCCACGGATTTAGCCAAACTCGGTATTGGCGAGGATGATGAAATTGTTATTCATTCCCAGTATGGCTCTATTCCCGCTGTTTCAAAAGCGAACGACAGGATAAAACCCGGTGTTGTCGCAATGCACCACTGTTGGGGAACATCCCCTGATCAACAGTCACCCGTGCGAGAGGTTGGGTCCAATACCAACCTTTTGGTCGATGGCAACAATGCTCTTCAGGGATTTACGGCGATGATTCCATCCAGTGGTATCCCAATAAATATCAGCGTTGGTAATCGCTAGCAACCTCCAAGCATTGACCAGGCGCGCCGCTTGCGCGACTGTAGCCGGAAGTTGAAAGGGTAGTTATCTGAATAGAGTGACCAATTTCAGAACTTAAACCGAATTATAGTTTCATCTGTGTTTATAGTTCCACGCGCCTGTCGGCATACACATCAAGCCTGATAAAACATTACTTGTTGGGGGCGCGTAAGCGCCCTTTTGTTTCATCACAGCTCGTTTTGGTCTGTCCATTCAAGCACAAGGCTGTGGAAGACCTCTGGTTTCTCGTACTGCAGCCAATGACCACCATCCGGAACGAGCTGAAAACTCACATCGGGACGAACCTCACGGAATAGCTGTTCCTTGGACGCCACATCAGGCTTAGCCGACGCATCTTCACTTCCGTAAATCACTTGCAAGGGGACCTCGTGCGTAGCAATACCGTCAAGCGTCAATCTCGTTCTACTGAACTGTGGCGAATTAAAACGTGCCCTACGTGTATTTTCAGTTTGTAAGTATACAGCAAGATCATCGATTTTATTTTTATCAAAAAGCATCAGACGCGCGAGATTAGTGCGATTCGCTTCGTTCTCCTGGGCGATATTCATATCCGGTGTTTTTTTTACCAACGGCTGCATTCCGCCGCGTCTTGGGATATCTCCTAGCGAGGCTGGGCCAACGAGCGTAAGCGAACAGAACTGCGCCGGGATATTTGATACCACCTGCGACATGACAGCACAACCCCATGAAAAAGCAGCCACATGAATCATATTGTCTGCAAACACATCGCGAATTCCCTGCTCAACAACTGCAACTGCATCTGCTGCCGTGTAACCCACAGGAAGCCTAGCAGAGTTGCCTAGCCCGGGTAGGTCCACGGTATACACCTCGAAGTGCTCTCGAAGAAAACTTATATTTTTGTACCAATGGGTCCAGGAACCTGATCCGCCGTGCACCAGTAAAAGTCGGCTTCGATGTGTCGATGAGGTTGCTGACCAAACTCGAAACACTAGATCGCCATCAGCGCATCGAGCAATAACCTTTTGCGCCTCTGCGTCGAGCCTGTCAACCTCGTCAAAGAATTTCGATGACATGCTTAATCTTCGCTTTGAGTTGCTTCCCCAACTTCACGACAAAGCTCTCCCATACGAAGCTCACCTTCACGCGTTTGAGCACCCAGTTCCATCGCTTTGCGCATATTCCTCTGCGCACCCTCGGTGCGCAACGTTTGCTGAAACAAATAAGCTTCATCTAGCAGCGCCTCAGAAAGTTCATTTTCCGAGTTGTTCACCGAAGCCTTACACAATGCTATCGCTTCAGCAGGCCAACTGGCGATCCGATAGGCCAGTTGATCAACCCAGTCACTCATTTCTTCACTACTGGGGAATATTCGATTGAGGTAGCCCCATGCTACGCATGTTTCAGCATCAATATCATCGCTTCCAAGACAAATTTCCATTGCGCGACCTCTACCAACGAGGCGAGGGAGTCTTTGGGTGCCAGTGCCACCAGGTAAAATACCAAGAGCCACTTCCATTTGGTTAATTTTAGTTTTACCAGCGACGCCGTATCGCATATCACATGATGCCGCGAATTCGTTACCTCCTCCGCCGGCGCGACCGGCCATTTTTACAATGGTCGCTTTTGGCATATTGCGCACACGTTCACACATCAAATGGAAATCACTGGATTTTTCCGAACGCAGGGCTGGCTCATCTGTTGGGAACGTCAGAATCATTTCAACGTCAAAGTGCGCGATAAAAAACTCAGGGTCGGCACTCTGAAATACGACAACCCTGACCCTATCATCGGCTTCAACTTCTGTTGTGAACCCTACCAAATCGGTATACAACGCCGCAGTCATCACATTCGCCGGAGGATTACTAATGGTCGCAAACATCACGCCCTTGTCAAATTCCGTCACTATTGTTGAATACTCATATGCCATTTTTACTCGTCTCCAATGATATTTAACCGATCATGCCACGCTCACAAATTGACATCGTTACTAGCGAGGTTTTGCTCCACCACCAACCCTTAGAATCTCACCGCTCACCCAGCCAGCCGCTTCAGACGCAAGATAAACGCACGCTGAACCAATATCCTCAGGCGTACCTAGCCTACCAAGAGGAATGTTCCATTCTTCTAGCAACTCATCTAACTGGTCTTCCGATTTATCAAGCGCCTTCAACATGATCTCTGTAGGTATCGCGCCGGGCGCAACGCCGTTAACACGAATGCTAGGTGCTAGCTCAGCCGATAGCGTCCAGGTCAGCGAATTTACCGCTGCTTTGGCAGCCCCGTAGTGTGCGCTTCCGGGAACAGGACCGGTGCCAGCTCCGGAACTAATATTGATAATCGACCCTTTGTTCATAAACTTGGCCGCCGTCATACACCCAACATAAACAGCATCAAGATTTAGGCGAATAGTGTTGTACCACTCTTGGCGAGGTAATGCTGTTAGCGGCATTCGCAATGCAGAGCCACCGGCATTGTTTACCCAAATAGTTAAACTGCCAAAGTTATCAACTGCCGCCTGTCCCAGCGCCAATACCGCGTCATCATTTGTTACATCAGTCGTCACAGCGATAGCGTTTCCGCCTTTGGCGTTAATGCGATCAGCCACTGCTTTAATTTCGTCACCTCTTCTGGCAGCGACGACAACCGAGGCGCCAGCCTCAGCAAAATCAAGCGCTATGCCCTCGCCAATTCCTCTGCCCGCACCTGTAACGACTGCGACTTGCCCAGTTAAGTCAAATCGATCTTGTAGTTTCATAGTTCTTCCTTATTATGGTGGAAACAATGTACCACAGAACTTCAGGAGCCCGCATGGGAGTTGTATTAAAGAGCGCTACGCAGTTTGATGCTGAACTTGCCAACAAGATTTTGCAATTGCGCAGCCCTGCTCGGCGGGTCAGTGTCGTTCCGCTTGGAGAGGGCGTTGGCCTCATGTCATCCATCGCGCGCGCCACAATAGAAATGGCCGACGGCACAACCACGACCTGTATCGTTAAGGTTATTGCGCAAACAGAAAATGTCGAAATTTCGAAAGGCTTAAACTTCTATGCAAATGAAGTGAATTTCTATCGCTATCTTTCTCAGGACTGTCCCATCAAAACACCCCAGTGTCTGTATGCCTATCTGGATGAGTCAACTCAGGATTTTCTCTTAGTGCTTGAGGACATGGGCGATGCAGATGCAGGTAATCAATTGGAAGGTTGCTCCCGAGAAATAATGTCCCTTGCTTTTGTCCGTTCTGCCGAGCTTCACGGACGCTATTGGGGGAAAACTGAACAATTGAAATGGCTAAACTACCAAAATATTGAGGAAAAGAACCTATTTCGTCGGGACGTCATTTATAAGCCAGGTATACAACCAACGTTAGACATGTTTGGTGAGTTCTTTACCGGGAACCTAGAGAACACCGTAGTCGCAATCGGCGAGCAATTTAAAGACCTATTTGAGCAGGCGATGTCAGGCACCCAAACGGTTATCCATGGCGATTATCGCACCGATAATATGTTACTACCTGTTATCGATGGTAAAACCGAAATTATCGCAGTGGATTGGCAGAATACAATGGGAGGCAAGGGACCTCACGACATCGCTTATTTCAGCGCCCAAAGCTGTGACACTGATTTACGTGGTGAAATCGAGCTTGAGGAGCTACGCCGATATCATGAGACTTTGATTGATTGCGGCGTGCGCGGCTACAGTTTCGATGAATGCCTTAGAGACTACCGCCTAAACCTAATGATTACGATGATTACGCCCATTGCTGTTTGTGGCACTTTAGATCCGGGCAACGAGCGGGGTATGGAGCTTGGCCGGGTAATGCTTCAGCGCTCGCTTGCAGCGTTGGAAAGTATGGCTTGCCACGACTTATTGAAATAAACCCTTTAAATTCTAACGATCTAACAGGAAGACTATGACTGCGCTCGAAACCCGCCTCGCTATACAAGATGTTATGACTCGCTACGCTGCAGGCGTCGATGATAGGAATATGGAGCAATATCGCAACTGCTTTGCTGATGATGTCGAAATTGTCGGCTTTGGCGCCGAGACGTTGGTCGGTGCTGATAATTGGGTTGAAGATGTTAAAAGCAAGCTGGAAGCATTTGGTGAAACTCAGCACATGCTAGGCCCCCAACTTGTAGAAATTGATGGAGAACATGCCTCTACTCGCGTTGATGTGCAGGCTATGCATTACTTAAAGAGCAAACCGGATTCACAGCTGACACTCTGGGCTACCTATCTGACTGATTATCGTTGTATTAACGGCGATTGGAAGATTGTCCGCCACCAACTTGTTAGGCGTGGCACTCATGTCACAAATCCATAATTGTTACTAAACAGGCACCTGCTGTGCCCAAACTGGCAACAAGCACCATTTCGTTATACTGTTAATAGTTACCCTTTCAAGGAACACCACCCATGTCATTACAACTCGAAGACTGGCCAAAACAGGCTACTCAAGGACACAAAATACCCGGCACCCGTTATACCTCTAAAGAATTTTTGGAGCAGGAATGGGAAGGGATGTGGACGAAGGCCTGGTTATTGCTCGGTAGAGAAGCTGAGTTACCAAATTTCGGCGATTGGCAGAAAGAGGAAGTCGGCCGCGAAGAAATACTGATGGTTCGTCAGAAAGACGGAGGAGTCAAAGCTTTCTATAATGTTTGTCAGCATCGAGGGAACCCTCTCGTTGAAGAAGACAAAGGACACGTGCTGCAGCGTTTTGTTTGCAAGTATCATAGCTGGGCTTTTCTTCCTGATGGCAAGCTTAATTTTGCACCTGACAAAGAGGACTTTCCAGAGGGTAATCCCTGTGACAATGTAAGACTTGCGGAGCTAAAATGTGAGACCTTTGCGGGGTTTATCTGGGTAAATATGGACCCCGATTGCGTTTCCTTACGAGAGTACCTAGGTCCAATTTGGGATGAATGGGAAAAGCGTGAAATTCACACGTGGAAGCGCACTAGCGCGAATACGATGTGGCTACCTTGTAATTGGAAGATAGTACTTGATAACTTCAATGAATCTTATCACGTACCCACGGTGCACATGCGTGCAACGCCGGACACCGATCGCAAGAAGATCCGCGGCGCGATCGACACCTACTTTAAAGAGACAAAATTTGACCTCGCGGATGAAGGTCACAACCGTATGGTAATGAAAGGCGGGTTTGGGGTCGGTCACGAGGATGCCGAAGGCAATATTGTCGAACCTCTTGCCGGTCTGCTTCGCTACTGGGACCTTGATCCCGCGGACTATAAGAATCGTCTGGAAGATACCCGACCCGCGCTTCAGGACGCCAAACAAAGACTAGGTCCCGACCGCGGTTACACACACTATGCCAATGTGCCCAAAGAGCAGCTGACTGATGCATTCCATTACACACTGTTTCCGAACTTTGCTGTGTCAGTGTGGGCTGATGGGTTTCATTTCCTAAGAGCTCGGCCGCATATGAGCGATCCTGAACAATGTCTATTCGATAATTGGTGGTACGCAAGCCCAGCTTCACTTATCGAAGATGCCAGTCTAAATCGCTCACGTCAGGCTGTGACAACATCTCCGGATGATGATGAGGCCGAGGTAACTATGCTGCAATATGGTAAAGACTCCATTGGGCCAGCTATCGAAGAGGACGTTGCCGTATTCGTCACTCAACAGCGCGGATTTCGCTCTCGGGGCTTTACCGGAGTCTACTTATCAAACCAAGAAATAAGAATTCGTCGGTACCATGAAATGATAGACAAATATATCGAAAGACATGTCGGCCCTGTTCAACAATAGCTCTTTTTAAGAGCCTTGGGAAACGGCATCTAACTGGGCCCTAATCTCTGCATGTTTCTGCTCTGTAATAGGATAACTCCACACGATTGCCGCTCCAGTCAAAAAGAACAGCGAAGGAAAGGTTGAGAACAGAAAACGCAGTCCCCAAAGCTCTTGTTCGCCGTTCGAGGATCCTGCCTGCGCATCAAAACCCACTAGGCCCAATCCAAAAAGTGCAATCGCGCCACCAAATGAGGCAGTTGCCTTTTGGGCAAATGACCACGCTGAAAAGAATTGAGCCGCGCGATTTTCACCGGTCTCGAGTGTATCCAGATCGATAACATCCGCCTTCATTGAGTTCGGCAACGTCTGTGCAAAGCCGCCTGCAGCAAAACCCGTGACCACAGTAATGGGCAACATATACCAGAAGTCTCCGGCTCCTAGCAGCATGTAAAACGGATGAGCAAAAGCCAGCATAAAAAACGACGCAAGATATGCTCGATGCTTGCCAACTCTTCCCGAAAACCAAACCCAGAAAGGCACTGCAATAATGCTCATAAGATAGAAAACACTCAGCATATAAATTGCTTTTTCCTCAGCGTCCAGCACATCGGCAATAAAAAACAAATAGAGCGGCGTAGTAACATTGAGCCCGATCGAGCCGATCATGAACGCACCTACCAGCCGCTTAAAAGGTCCGTTAGAAAACATCACCCTGAGCCCTTCCATAACACTCACACGCTTCTCTGGCACATAAGCAGGCTCGGGAACATTGGTGACAGTTAGTAGCACACAAATTGGCATTAGCACTAACATAGTCGTACCAACCAACTCGAGCACTACCCCGCTACCTCCTAGACCGAAAAGCAAAAGTGCGACTGCAGGCACTAACTGAGCCGAAAGCGAACCTAATGCATTAAATATAGCTCGACTTCCAGTTACTTTGGAACGTTCTCTATAGTCTGTCGACAGCTCCGCTCCCCAAGCATAGTAGGGAATAAGCATCATGGTGATGCCAAGAGACAACATAAAACTCCACAACGCCAGATGAAAACCGCCTGCTCCTTCTCCTGGCATGAACAAATTGTAAACCGACAACATCATTATGGGTGTTGCAGCGACAATCCAAACGCGCCTTCTGCCAAATCGGGACTTTGTGTGGTCACTTAGGTAACCCATCAAAGGATCTGTGACAACATCACTCCACCTAACAAAGAACAATATACTTGCAACAATCGCGAGTGGCACACCTACGTCACTAGCATAGTACCGGGGAATAAACACGATGACTGGAAAAAGGGACATGGCGATGGGTAAATCTGTGAGACCATAAAAGAACAAAGTCTTTTTATTCAAATTCACTTTATCATTCATATCTAATCCAGTTTTCTAACGTTGCTTGTCTTTTGTGCCTATGCCCAATCTTTGACTATTCCTGATCTGGCAAAGGATAGTGCACGCCCGGTACGCCGCCTTCCAGCGCCTGATACCAATCGGGACGAGGTTGTACCGGCTCGTACGTACTTGGCACCATCGGTGTATCTGTGTTCCACTCATGATGAATAGGAGGAATTTGGAACGTGCCATTACTGGCATTAGTACCACCATCGACTAACAAGTCAACACCAGTAATATAGCTTGCAAGATCGGAGGCCAGGAACAGCACCGCGTTTGTTACTTCCTGAGCCTCACCAACGCGCCTCATCGGCGTTCTACTCGCGATCCAGCGATCAATGCCCATCGCTTCCAGCATTGGTCTGGTCATTTCGGTCACGATAAACCCTGGTGATACAGAGTTAACCCTGACGCCTCTGTCTGCCCACTCGCTACCCATCTGCAGTGTCATATTTCGTAAACCGCCTTTCGCAGCGGTATAACCAATTACATTGTTTTCATTGCCGCCGCTGGCCATTATCGAGCAAATATTAACGATGGCTCCGCGCCCCCTTTGCAGCATATGACGACCGCAATCACGGGCGAAGTAAAACGCGCCAGCCAGGTCAACGGACAAAATCCGATTAAAAGTCTCCGCATCAAATTGCTCTGCAGCAACACCCCTGGCATCGGCTATACCCGCGTTGTTGATTAGCACGTCAATTTGACCATGAGCAGCGAGGCCAGCTTCGATGACAGATTGCACATCGCGCTCAATCGCGATGTCTCCAGGAACAACCGTAACCTTGCTGCCACTCTCTCGACATTTTTTTGCGACTGCTTGCAAAAGTTCTTCGCTACGCGCTGTTAGTATCAGGTCTGCGCCTGCCTCAGCGAAAGCATAGGCAAACTCTTCTCCTAAACCATAGCTTGCACCGGTAATTAATGCGGTTTTTCCACCAAAATCGAACATGGGTTCTCCTACGTTTCATTCATACTATTTTTTCTTCTAGCCTGGTTCGGGGCGAGGAACGAAATACGGTGCTTAATCTCAATACTGAAAAAATCACCTAAAAAGAGTCAGCAAAAAAAAAGCCGCTTGAAAGCGGCTTTTTCCATACTTGACTAACTAACGGCTATAAGTAACTTCAAGCGCGAAAGTTCGAGGTGCACCCCAACCTTGAAAACCTGCAGTTGGTCCACCAAGGAACAATGCCTGCTCCTTATACTCAGTATCAGACAAGTTCTTTCCATACAGAGAGAAACTCAACTGACTACCATTAGACAATTCCATATCATAGCCAACCTGCGCATCCCACAATCCATAGTTGCCTTCAAACAAACGATTGTCAGGCCCAGCTCCAGTGTTTACCAACAGGAAGTCTCCGACTCTCTTGTATCCAGTATTTGCTCTGAACACACCATCGCCCATCTGTCTCTGATAAGCGACATTCAAGGCAAGACTACGATCAGGCTGTCTGGAGTCACTGTTACCACCTAGGTTTCTAATGGTACCAGATGGCTCCGCCCCGGCTGAGCAGCCATCAAGCACATCACAAGAGAGCGTGAACGCGCCATTGTCAACGTCGATGGTGCCACCGTTCGCAGCAATCGTTAAGTTTTCAGTGATGTTCCAAGACGCCTCGAATTCAAAACCCTTCGACTCAGCCGTTCCACCATTGTTAATGATGGTATTTGTACCTGGAATGGTTCCAGCTGGTAGCGTAATAATAGAAATGAACTGCCCTGCTTCTCTTTCTAAGATGTAGTAGGCGAGGTTAAATCTCAGGTTGCCATCCAACCAATCAGATTTCAGACCAAATTCAGTCTGCTCTGCGGTTTCTGGCAAGTAGGGGGCCGTATCGGCATTAACTGACCTGATGCTGAATCCACCGGAGCGAAACCCTTCACTGTATGACGCATAAACTCTGGCATTATCTGAGAATGCGTAATTTACAGAAGCAGTAGAAATTGTCTCCTGCCAATCATCATCAACGGTATAACTTGCACCCGGTACCTGAGGTGCACCAGTAAAGTCGTGTTCACTTTGTCCCGGCGCATCAAACGTGCCGGTGGAATGGTTGACATATGAATTACGACCAGACTTCTCTTCATCGATTCTTCGTACACCGACCAAAAACTCAAGATCATCTATCGGCCGCCAGGTTACGGAAGCGAAAAATGCTGATGACTCAACGTCCTCACCTGCAAACTGGGTGCTCTTGTCATTAGGAAACTGGCAAAAAGACTCTCCAATCACAGGATTTGCTCTGAAGCCCAAAGCTGCACAAGGCAAGACTTCTGCTGGGGGTAACCCAAGCGCTACGCGGGGCAACTGAACAATGTTGTTAGTATATTGAATGTAGTCTAGTTCGGAATCATAGTAAGAATACCCAGCCATCAGGTCGATTTGCTCGTTGAGCGCAAAATCCAGCCTTAATTCCTGGGAGAAGTAATCGAAATCTTGAACCCTAAGCGGGTGCAACTGCACGATAGGCGCACTTGGACTGCCGATAAACGTACCATCAAAATCCGATTGCGTACTATCAGTACCCGAATTATCAGCAGTGATGGAGGTTAATGACAATCTGTCTGAGATATCCCAATTTAGGCGAAGAGACAGTTGATCAACCTGATAACTGGTAGGTGTTTCCTTATCTGCCAACGTAACAAACCTGTTATCACCATCGTACAACGCATCTTGCGGCGTAATTTCTGTATTATCATCTATACGGTCATACGTAAGAATGGCGTCAAACGTGTCGTTTGGCGCCCAACGTAATGCCAGTGTCTGTGACTGAAAATCGATATCACCCTGTTCGCCGCCTATTGTCAGGTTATCGTAAAAACCATCCTGAGTTCGACTAATCGCCCCGATTTTCAACGCTAGCGTGTCATCAATGAGCGGGATATTGACCCGAGCTTTGACAGTTTGACCATTGTAATTACCCAATATAGCACTCGCTGCAAAGCCTAGATCATTAAACTGAGGCTTTACCCGATTCACTACAATATTCCCGCCAATCGTATTTCGACCAAACAATACGCCCTGGGGACCGCGATTTATCTCCATGCTTTCAACGTCAAACACGTCAATCAGAGCACCTGTACTTGAGCCCATTTGCACACCGTCGACGATCACTGCGACCTGCGGACTCTGTGTTTTTTCACTACCGGGATATCCAACCCCTCGAATATAGATTGTGCTGTTACCGGGTCCGGCAGCATTCATACCAATGTAGACATTGGGTGCGAGACCATCAAAATCTCGTAGAGTTTGAGGTTTCAGTTGATTGATTTGTTCCTCGCCGAACACCGTCACGGACAATGGAACGTCTTGCACCGATTCGTTTTTACGACGTGAAGTAACAATGACTTCTTCCATCGTGTTTACAGATTCCTCCGCTATCACAAGCTGAGGCATATATAACGGCGCTACTATCAACGCAGCACTGATAAAGACTTTATTGATTTTCATTTTTCCCCCCGATAAATTATTCGTCTAGGTTATAGACGTTCAGGTTGCGTTTTTTTTTGTAAAACAGTCAACCTATCCTGTTTTATATAGAGGGACTTTAAGACTGTCAACAATTTGCGAAAAGCAATTTCCGACGAAATGTGTTTTATTGCCACATTAAACCTTCTCATTTACTGTCGTCCGGTGCGGGTAACAGCTTAGCAGCAGCGACGCTCACCCAATCGAGACGACTACTTTTTGTATTTTTACCCCAATTAATCGGAGCTAAAATGTCTGAGCAATTCTCATTAAACGAAGCTATTTTCAACTGTCGAGCCATGCGACGCATAAAATCAGATAAGGTGCCGGAAGAGATGTTACTGCAACTGATTGACGCCGCAAATCAGGCGCCTTCCGGCTCAAACACACAAAACGCACGCTGGATTGTTGTTCGAGATCCGAATGTCAAACAGGCGCTAGCAGACTTGAACCGAAAGCATGGGGCGCCTTACATCGCAGCAAGTGTCGAAAACCCAGCAAGTGAGAAACAAAAGCGGATGCTGGATGCAGTGGTGTGGCAAATGGACCATATGCACGAGATACCCGCCCTGATCGTAGCGTGTTTTGACTACCCAGAAAAAGTCGAAGGGCTCGGGGTTTACCGGAGCGCAGGTTCAGTATGGCCAGGTATCCAGAATTTACTTCTGACGGCACGCTCTTTAGGTCTGGGCGCTGCCCCAACGACCTTGGCACTCCGAGATCAGGATGCTGTTAGGCAAGTACTGAACCTACCGGACACTTTTGCATCTCTATGCCTAATTCCCGTTGGCTATCCAATCGGGAAATTTGGACCGGTTGTGCGCAAACCGCGATCTGAAACGATGCGGTTCGATAGCTGGACATAGACCAGATCAAAATATTCCTTTAACGATACTCTAGGTGCAAAAATGACAGACCAACGAATCGATGTTTATCTTATTTGCAACGCAAAATACCATGACACGAATTTTTCTAGACTCGAGTTGCTAAAACTGCTCGCTGAACACGAAGACGTTTGGGTTAGGGTCGCTGATAGCTACGCTGATATTGAAGCGATAAAAAAAGCTAAGCTATTGATAACTTATACGTGCGATCTCTGCCCGACAGAACAACAGCAACACGGGTTACGTGAATTTCTTGAAAATGGTGGGCGCTGGTTAGCGTTACACGGGACAAATGCTCTGGTTGA
Source organism: Pseudomonadales bacterium (assembly GCA_964228885.1). Taxonomy (GTDB): domain Bacteria; phylum Pseudomonadota; class Gammaproteobacteria; order Pseudomonadales; family Azotimanducaceae; genus UBA4582. The sequence goes on from CAXRCG010000055.1 coordinate 27,460, forward strand.
ATTCGTCGACGGTAAAGCCGACACACCGGATAAGGCACCACATCTGATGCAAAGTCTTGGTTCACGGTTTGTGGCACACCCTGCTCAACAATCATTCACTGTGCACGTCACAGACGAAGCCCACCCTGTCACTGAGGGTATCGAAGACTTCGAAATTGATGACGAACCCTACTATTGTGAATTTTTCGGAGACAACAAAATATTGTTAGAGGCCAGTTATGATGCTCCCTCGACGGGTTATGTCCGTTCTAACTTCGGTATTGATCGAAAATCTCAGCCGCAAATGTACCTTCACCCAGTTGGTGAAGGAGAAGTGCTTTACATGATGCTGGGCCATTGCAGCGGTAAATACGATATGCAACCCCTGATGGACGTTGCACCCATATCGCGCTGCGCCTGGAACTATCCAATCTTCTATGAACTGCTCAGGCGCAGTATCAAGTGGGGAATTGCCGCCGCCTAGCCTGAGACGTCAATCCGGCATTTGATCGTGAGCAACAAGGTTTCCAGAGGCATCCCGAGTCTCGGCGCCTTCGACACGGGCACGACTATCACCAAAGGGCGCATCACGGTCTCTGAGCGCTGGTCCGAGGCCCTCTGTCGCAATTTGTTTAAAGACATCTTTTGCGGCTCTCGTTGTATGTGCCCGGGCATCATTCTCCGCAGCCAGTCGCTGCAGCGTTTGCGCGCCCATGAGTTCCATCCCAACATTGATAATCCGCTTGTTAGTTGACAACATTTCCGGATCAATCCAGCTCATGCGATCAGCCAGACCTTCAACTTCCGCCTCCAGCTGATCTTCAGGTACCGACTTTAAAACCAGTCCAATTTTTGCAGCATCTTCTCCACTCAACGTATCACCGGTTAGCAATAATCGTTTCGTCCATTGGGGACCGCAGTGATACAACCACATTTGATTGGGCGCGGCCCCCATATTGCGCAGCGCGGAATATCCAATATTCGCTGTGTCGGAACAGATCAGAATATCGCAATACAACGCAAGATCGGTACCTCCTGCAAGGCAGTGCCCGTGAATCTGGGCTATCGATGGCTTATGCATATCGAATAAAGTTCGCAGACTCCGCTGGAATCGTTCGATGTTCCAAGCATCATCATCAAAACCAACCCCCCTGCGACGCATCACACCATCATCCAACTTTTTTCGAGAGGCAGTTAGATCATAACCTGCACAAAATGAGGAACCCGAACCTTTCAACACAACACAATGAACTGACTTATCATCGTCAGCCTCCCAAAGCGCGTCGCGAAGTTCCTCGACCAAATCAATTGACAGCGCATTGCGTTTCTCCGGTCGATTAAGCGTAATTCTGGCTCTGCCATTTTCTACCTGATAAAGAATATTCTCGTATGTCGGCATCTTGCCCTCCGCAGATTAATTTGATGAATAGATAAAGATTACACTATGTGAACGCATCGAATCATTCAAACAAGACAGAAAAAATGGCGATTCATAGCTTCCAGTACCAATATCCCACATTGTGTATTAGCATCGTAAGCATCCAGACGTGAAAGCAGGAGCAATCTAGCCATGACAATGCCAGCCAGAACTCAAAGCGCTACCATCACTTCAAGTCAAGTCGCTGAATTCAATCGCGACGGCGCTATTTTACTCCCCAACTTGCTTGACGATCATTGGGTACAAGTGCTGGCGGAGGGCCTAGAATATGCCAATGCCCATCCAGACGGTATGTCTGCTGGTGTTTCCATGCCACTGAGAATCGATCAATTTCCCGCGTCCCATTCACCGAAACTCAAGCAATTGCTGGACGACTCACCGATCGCTGAAATTGTCGGCTCAATACTAAACGCACCCGTTAGATTTTATATGGACCAGATGTTCTACAAGCCGGCGGGGCTCATCGCGCCAAGCGCGTGGCACCAAGACACGTGCTATTACAATGTCGATGGCCATCAATTAATACGCGCCTGGGTTTGTGCAGACCCTGTGCCGCGCAATATCAGCCTTGAGGTACTGCGGGGTTCTCACCTTTGGAATGTGACCTATCGGCCACCTGTAGGCATGGACCCAGAGAGTGATCCGACTGGGGCAGCACGGCTAAATGAAAGGTTCGACAGAGGCGAAACACTGATAGGCAAGGAGGCATTTGAACAATGGACCTATTTCGACTCCTTTCTAGACCCCTCCTTACCCGTGCTGCCCAACATAGAGCAATCAAGAGATTCCTTTGACATTCTAGGATGGGATTACCAACCCGGGGACGTCATTTTATTCCACGGTAACATTGTCCATTCAGCACTGGGGGGAGTTGAGTTGCCACACCCTCGAAGATCGCACGCATCACTCTGGGCGGGACCTGATGTCCGCTATCTTAAGCGCAGGAGTCAATCGATCCCTGACCCCAAAACACTATATGATCATGATCCGCAAACCGGTCAGTCACTCTCAGACTTCCCCAACGTATTTCCTATCGCCTGGGCACCAACGAATAATCAATAGCCCTGAGACGCTACGGTGGCAACCTTAGCGGCGATCAGACTATACGAAGACTAGTGAAGAGATCACCGTCTCCTGGCTAACAGCTCCTCTACTGTATCCCTATGCTGGGCCCGCGTAATAGAGAAAAAACTAATACACACAACGGAAATCGCTGTGAGTACAAGGACAGTAGGGCCCTGAACCCAACCAAACCTGGCAACCGCCGATGCTGGTACCGAAGCGACGGAAGCACCAGGCTCAATCCCGGCCAAATCCACGACAAAACCCGCAAGTACGGGTCCTGCGCCACCGACCATTTTCCCGGCAAAGGAAGCTGCGGCATAATAGATGCCTTCCTGTCTTTCACCATGTATTCGCTCATGCTCATCGGTAATATCTGCAATCATTGAACCAATCATGGGTAGCGCAGCCCCCAAACCCACAGCAGAAAAGAAGCCGCTGCTAATAATGTAGAGCCAACCAACCAGTTCAGCATCGTCCGGCAGTGCCCCTAACAGCTTCAAAATGATAATGACCGAGGTGAAAAACGCGTACCAACACATGCCAGTGATAAACAGCACTTTTTTCTCCGTCATCAGCGCAGACAAAGGTCTGCTCGCGGCGCTACCACAAATCATTCCGACGATCGCACAAGTAAAAAGAAGGGAAAGCATGTTGGGGGTTAGGGCAAAAAAATAAGTCGCCGTATAGAGAATCAGCGCCTGAATCATGCCCTGTGAAATTCCGAAAATGACACTGGAACAGACGACGGCGGTGAAAGAGGGGATTTTGAATGCGAGGCGCACCTCAGACACAACCCGAGTGACTGAAAACTTCTCTTTAGTAGGTACTCTAAGGGTTGGAATTTTGTGGTGGGTGGCGAGCGCGGTAACAAGAATGCCGCCCATTAACAAAGGGACAGCAGCCACTGCAAATACGGGATAGGCCGCTGGATTCAATTGGCCATTCGCGTAGTCCTCGGTGGCGCCAAAAAATAGATGATTCGCTCCGATCAACACGGCAAACATACCAAGCAATTGGAATATTGTCCGAAGCGAAGAAAGCAGCGTTCGCTCGTCGTAATCCTCAGTAAGCTCAGCGCCAAGCGCCATATAGGGCACGGTATAAAAAGTCATCGTCGTGCGAACCAACACCGCGAAGCCGCATAACCAGAGGAACAGCCCCAGCGTGCCGAGTCCTTGTGGAGGGACAAATAAAAAATAAAAACTTAGCGCGAAAGGAATTGCTGCCAGATACATAAAAGGGTGTCTACGCCCATAGCGCGACACGGTTGAGTCTGACCAGGAACCGACAATTGGATCGCTTAAGGCATCGAAGCATAACGCGATAAATACGGCAATGCCCGCCAGTGTTCCGGATAATCCCAGCACCTGATTGAAAAAAAACAACAAATAAAAACCAAATGCGGCGCTCTTGATGCCTTCCGGTAATTGGCCAACACCATAGCCTAGTCTCAAGTACCAACTCATTGGCTAGATAACCCACTGGAGCTTTTTGCTATTGTATTCACTTCTCAACCCCGCAAAACATTTTGCATGTCGTCGCACTTAAGTCAGGCGCGAATCAGGCCTTCATCGAGATCTGGATCAGTAGACATCGCCTTCGATGTCCAGAAATAACCAATCGCGGCGACTAATGCTGCTAGCGTACATACTATCAGTAACGCGTAGTTTAGCGAGCGGGCGCCATAGTCTATTGCCAAATAGTCACTTATCAAGCCGATGAGCAAGGGGCCAAGCGCTAGACCTACCAGGCTGTTAATCAACAGCGCAAAGGAAGTGGCCAGCGCCCGTTCACCGGAACTCACCGAGGATTGCAGCATCGATAACGATGCGCCCTGGGGAATCATAAAAAGCGCATAGGTCAGCGCAAAAAAAACAAGAAAACCCTGCAGACTTGGAGCTGACAGGCAAAACCAAAAAACCGCTACCGACGCGATGATAAATATCGCGGGAATCCATGCGCGCCAACGGGCGTTCCTTTTACCCAGATAGTCTGTAAGGTAACCGCCGATAATGGGCCCAGGGATGCCACCAGCAAAGTAGGTTAAACCCAGATATAACCCTACTTTACTCAGAGAGACATCAAAACTTCTCAGCATAATAGGCGCTAACCACAGAGCCATGGCATAGCCAACCATCGTGAGCATTGCGAAAGATATGCTGAGCCGCACGTACACCCTGTTCGAGATAAGAGACACGAGGGTTTTCCTCATATCTGCTGCTTCTTTAGCGCGCTCAACCCCTGTATCAAAGGTACCCCGCTTCGGCTCCCTGACGGTAAAAAACAATATCACCCCAAGTAAAATCCCAGGCAAGCCAAGTGCCATGAAAGTTAGCCGCCAACCAAGCATTTCACCAAGCAGACCACCCACCATCAGTCCACCGCCAGTGCCAATCACTGCACCGGTGACATAAACCCCCATGGCCCGGGCTCGCTCGCTTGGCTTAAAGTAATCAGCAATGATCGAATACGTTGGTGGGCTGCCGCCAGCTTCACCAACGCCGACACCTAGTCTCGCCAGAAAAAGGCTTACGAAGCCTGTTGCGGCACCACACAGCGCGGTCATCCCACTCCAGATAACCAAAGCCGCAGCCAATATATTTTTTCGATTAGATTTATCTGCGAACCGAGCGATGGGCAGACTCATCAAGGCATAAAAAAGTGCAAACGCCAACCCCGCCAACAACCCCATTTGGGTGTCGGTCAACGTAAACTCTCCTTTGATGTCCTCCATCAGTATCGACATTATTAGTCGATCGGCGATGTTCAGAACTGAGGCGAGCGTCAGAATGAAAAGTACATAATAGCGGTAATATTGACTCATCTATTATTTGACGTCGTTAAGGCGTGTACCAGATTGGCGAGGTATAGGCTCTGTCTTGAATCGTGCTAGGCACATCCTCTTGCAGCTCAACATTGAAGTAAGCTGAATCATAGGTTGTCCAGCGCGGGGTTGGTATCTCTAATACGCGAGCATAATAGAAAGCCCGTTCGGCGCGATCAAAATCGGGGTCTTCCCAATATGTGCTGAGCTGAGGTGCCCCGATTGTGTTCAAGTAAGTCGCATTTTCGACATCAACGGTGTTCCCAACGGCGGGCAGCTTGCCCGTTCTCTTGTCGAGTTTGCGGTCATCAGACCAGGCGACATCGTATACTTTTTCCTGCAACTTGCCCGCTTTGTCCATCCAACCCTTGATAATCTGAATTCGGTCAAGCCTTGCGCCATCAGCATCCATCGCGGCAATCACCAAAAACTTAGGGACCTGCCCCATTTTCGCTTTGGACAAATCGCCCCCCATTGGCACGCCCGTTCCGTATGCGATATCAAGCATTGCAGGACGGTGAATGTCGGTTTCATCAAACTCCCAGCCTGAAAAGAAACGCACCTTTATCCTTGAACCTGTTGTCGCGTATACCTCTCGGCGCTTGATCGCATCGAAAATAGCTGCACGCGTATTTTCTTTGGCCCAGACCGCAGCGTAGCCAGAGGCGACGAGCAGAGAGTTTTGCCATAGCCGGTCGAGTGCCATCGCATTTTCCAGTCTAGCCGGTCCCGGTTCTGACTCAGGAAACTTGCCGAAAAAGTTATCTTCTTCCGGTGTTGAGATTGAATTGTGCCCATCGGTACTGCCAATAAGCCCTACCTTGAAGGGATTAACACCGAGGTCATCTTCAAACTGGAGCCCACGTTTTAGTGCACCTCGAGCATACTCGCGAGGCAGCATCCAATCTTCTTTTTTCTGGGTGCGACCAATATTGTCCCAATCCCAGTTTTCGAAATCGGCAAACTCATCATCGGGCGACAATGTTGGGTGCGCTTCACCATCGCCTTTTACCTGGGTCACTTCGTAGACAGTTTCAAATCTTGACCGGAGGCTGGCATATGCTTCGTCTATGGCTGACCCATCGACGGTTTCGTCAGGGAACATCATCCCGTTGGAAAGGTTGCCATTGTGAGCAATAGACAGGACTTCGCCGCCGGTGGAAGCTTCATAGTTTGCTAATGCCTGCCAAAGGTCCCTAGGATCGAGACTATCTTGCCCTGAAAAAGGCACCATTTGGCTGACTTTGTCAGCCTCATCTTTAAAAACTATGACCCGATGGAGGTTGTTACCCGAAATCATTGAGGTCCATTCATAGCCAGAGAACGCCGTGAAGATACCTGGCTTGTTATGTCTATCTGCAGTTTTGGCCACACCACTCCAAACCGTCTGCCGTACCGGCGTTGGCAACGCTGGATCTTCTTCAGGATTCTGCATGCTATTGACGAAAGCGCCGAAGAACTTCGCCAGATCGCCTTCCTCAACATATGTCTGCCACTGACGACCTACATCAGTCTTAGTTATCAATGAATCTTTAACATTAAAACGATAGAATGCGCCCAAGTATTCTGCATGATCGCTGACAACAAGGAAGTCGAGCGGTCGGCGTAATTGGACCTGCATACCGTTATGGGCCAAGACAGGGGACCCCTGGGCAAATCGATAGGCATCCCCAGGAGTGAGATTAAGATTACCCATACTCCAAGCATCTGCAGAATTACGGGTATGTAGATGAGTATCTCCGAAGAATACCTCCTTCGGATAGTTTTGCCCAAGCGAGCCTGAATATGGCGCTTCCCCTTCTGCTGTAACGTTCATCGAAAAACCGCCTATCAGTGGCAGCAGTATCGAACACAGAATGCGGGGAAACACCTTCATATTCAGTTAATCTCTATTATGGGTTTTTACTTATGTTAACACCTTTCGAAACTCAGATTGAAAACGAAAATTCAACGCCGTATGTCGCGCCTTCGTTCCACCAGCCACGGGAAGTTAATCCGCCGATACGGCCAACTTTCTGTTCTCGCTGATCGGTAATGTTACGTCCAAAAGCCGTTACACGATAACGCTCGTCATCCCAAGAATAAGTGAGAGTAGCACTCAAATCATCTAGAGTATCGAGATGCCCCAGCGGATCGTTATTTGCGATCATTTCAACTTCGTCTCTCCATCGATAAGACAACAATGCCTTCAGATCACCATTACCAACAGGAATCGTGTAAGTTGTTGTCAAACCAAAAGTGTTCTCAGGCGTATTTCGCGTGCGCAGGCCTGAGTTGTCTGTAATCTGCTGGTCACCATTAATGTCTGCAAGATAGCTGTCAAACTCTGCATTAATGTAACCGTAAGTTGCTCGCAAATACCAAGCATCGGTGATCTGGTATTGCGCTTCCAGTTCGACACCCCACATATCAAGCACAGCGGCGTTTCGCACGACAGTCGCCACGTTGGATAAGTTAATCGGAATCAGAATAGATTCCTGTTTATCTTTATATTGACTCAAGAATACGGTCGGATTAAATATCATTCTACCGTCAAGCAGCGTGCTCTTCATACCGACTTCAAAGCTCTCGACATACTCAGGCTCATAAGTTGGGTCGATATCAAAGTTAGCTTGTCTACCAAAGAAGCCACCGCTCTTAAAGCCTTCACTGTATGAACCAAAGACCATAATGTCCTCATCATGCTGGTACTGAAAACCAATCTTTGGCGTCACTTCAGACCACTTGCCATTGTATAGTTTCGGATCTAACAAGCTAGGAATTGACTCGCCTAATGCAGGGTCGTAAAACTGGCCTCCGTTGCCCCCGATGAAGTCTTTTGTTTCTTCGGTCCAACGCAATCCTGCAGTGATTGTCCACTGATCATTCAAGTGCACATCACCGGAGAAAAACACGGCTTTAGACGTTGATTCCTGGCTTTGCCCATTGCTGCTTAAAACCGTAGCCGACAGCGGCACAGGAATCACACCAATGTTAGAAAGCTGATGGTGTAAATCACCCACATCCCATCGCTGCACATAGTCAACGTCCCAATGATAGACCCCAGCGACGAATTCGACTCTATCGGAAAATTGAGACGTCATACGGAGTTCGTGACTCGTCTGTTTCCAATCGTTAAAAAATCGCATACGGAGAAGATCTACAGGGGCACCATCAAAATGTTGCATGTTGTTTTCATCCATGTCACGACTAGAACCGATGTAAGTCAGCAGAAAACTGTCAAGATCGAGATTCGCTGTGGCGATAAACGTGTCGTATTCATTGTCGCTATCGTTGCGTCCGTTAGCTGAGTTTTGATCTGGGCCATCAGCAGAAGTCGACTGACATCCACCAAACACACAGGTAAGTTCACCGGGCTGGTTCACATTTGTATACGCGCCTTGATCACTCTGATCTTTAAACTTTTCGTAGTGAAACTTTACATTAAATGTATCTGTTGCGTTCCAAAGAGCTGTAAAGCCATAATTCTGAATATCGTCTCCGCCTACGTCCTCATCAAGCGTTGAATTCCAAACAAAGCCATCGCTCTGGATGTTAGCGGCAAACAGTTTGACGCCCAATTTGTCATCAATCACCGGCAAGTTAACCACTGCTTTGATATCCTGACGACCATTCTGACCCGCGGTCAGGTCGATATCAGCACCAAACTCCATGGTGACGTCGCCGCGAATGACATTGATCAGACCACCTGTAGTATTTTTACCAAATAACGTGCCCTGTGGACCCCGGAGAACCTCTATTCGCTTGATGTCAAAATTTTGTAGCAGAACACCGCTTGAAGTACCGAGGAACATGCCGTCCATGACGACACCGATAGCAGGGTCGAAACTCTTGTCCGACTCAGAAGCGGAAACACCGCGGATACTGATAGCTGCACCGCTCGCGATACCGGGAGTACGGCGAATATACAGATTAGGTGCAAAATTTTGGATATCCTCCAGACGTCGCACACTTGACTCTTTGAGCTCCTGACCGATCGCAGTTACCGATACAGGAACATCCTGGATCGACTCAGAACGTTTTCGGGCGGTAACGATGACTTCTTCAAGCACACTTTCAGCTGATACTGTTGTGCTAATAGATGCAATACCTAACGTCATTGCAGCATAAGGCAATACTCCAAATAATGCCCCTGTTAGCCCGCCGAACCTCCCTCGACGGTCTTTCAAAGCTCTTTCGGGCGTGCTTGCGATGCAAGCGCCCTGGCAATTTTCCTGCGTTCCTCTCATTTTTTCTTCTCCGAATAGGCAATTATATTTTGTTTATTTAGAACCGCCGGCGCACGATAGCAGCTTTGACTACAAAAACAATCAGTCATGTTTGTTTTTTTGCAGGTTTGGTTAAAAAAACACGCTTAAACGACACCCAAGATGTTAATATCTTGAAAAGATACTGTCTTAATGGATATTTTTAACCTATATGGTGAAATTTGACCCGAGAAAACTGAAGGACCTACGCGTACAGCAAGGTGTGTCAGTTGCCGAAATGGCGGAAAAACTGGGTGTGAGTGTGCAACAGGCACACCGACTAGAAAAGGGGGAACGACGACTGACGGTCGATATGTTGCTCGCATTTTGCGACGTACTAGACATAAATGTTGGCCATATCTTCTCACAACCCGCAGAAGTCCCAATCACAGGCATCATTAACGAACTATACGAAGTTCTTGCTTGCCCCCCCAATACCCCGCACACGATTAGGGTGCCTGCCATCGTGCCTAATAACAAAAACCTTGCAGCTCTTCGCTGGCAAGCAAGCGGACATATCTCGAGAATATCTGGGCAATTAGCTTTTTATTACTTGCACCCTAATGGCATTCCCGATAACGCGTGGGGTAATCGCTGCCTTTTGGTCAGACAGGACGGTAGCCAATGCGTTGGCTGGCTCATCTCTCAGGATGGTGTCACGCATATCGACAACCCCGACGGCCGAACGCAATTCAACGTAGAAGTCGCCTGGGCATCGCCGATTCTTGCGGTAGCTCCACCTTTTGTCTTCCAGCCGTAACTTGGCGTCTACATTTAAACGTGGCAGCAATCGGCGATAGCTTTAGGATACTTAAATGCTTAAGCATCACAACATGTAAAAGTCGAAAGGGTATTACCGGGCGCTCGTGCGCGAGAGAAACATGAAGGCTGCGTCCAATATCCTTGGTTCTTATAAATCTTCGATTAACTTGCCAGAAGCCAGTTAACAGTGTCACATTATGCTTTAGTAGCTGGAGTTCATTCAAAGGAGCCCGCTACCAGAAACAGATTTAAACAGAAAAAATGACAAAACTCCTGGAGACTAAATGAAACTTCAAAACAAAGTAGCCGCAATCACGGGTGGTTCAGCCGGCATCGGGCGAGCCATCGCTGAGGCATATCTAGCAGAGGGCGCAAAAGTCACAATCATGGCGCGTAATGCAGAGAAAGCAAATGCAGTGCTTAGAGAGATAGGGGCCGGTGATCGGCTTGTTTTTATCCAAGGCGACGCTACTGACCAAAATGATATAGAGAGTTTTGTAGATAAAACTGTTGAGCAATTTGGCTCAATTGATGTATTAGTCAACAATGCAGGTGGTGCCGGGGATTTGCAACCAGCGGTCGACTTATCTGACGAAGCATTCGACCTCTGTATGAAATGGAACGTCTATTCAACCTTCTGGGGAACCAGACGAGCACTCAAAAGCATGCTCGGCAACAAATGGGGACGGATTATTAATATCTCGTCCGTAGAAGGAAAAAATGGCAAGCCAGTTTTAACCGCTTATGTTACTGCGAAACACGCTGTTAACGGGATGACAAAATCCATCGCAAGAGAAGTCGGTACTGAGGGAATAACGGTCAACGCAATTTGTCCAGGTCTGATTATCACCGACATCGTTAAGGACAACGGCCCCGAGACTGCTGCAGCCATGGGTATCTCATTTGACGAAATGGTTGATATGTTCGCCAGCGAAGCCGCGATACAGCGCCCCAACAAGGTTGAAGAGGTTGCGGCTGTCGCCGTGTTACTGGCAAGCGAAGATGGTGGTGGCATAACAGGCGCCCTGATCAGCGTTGACGGTGGCACTGCGCACTATTAATCAACACCAAGTCAATTCGCTGATTTCACCCACAAGTCGAACATCAAATCTAGCCAACAATAATAACCGTCAAACTTGACGGTTTTATTGTTAATCGCGACAATGCAGGCTCTTTCAGATTTTTGGAACCAATTATGTCACTTAAAGGAAAGGTGTGCGTTGTTACCGGCGCCACCAGAGGTATCGGTCGCGGAACAGCGGTTGCGTTAGCTGAACAAGGCGCCATTGTTTACGTATCCGGCCGTTCTACCGGCAGTGCGGATGAACTGACCATCGAGGGCACCATTGCAGCAATAAATGCAGCTGGTGGAGAAGGTCACGGCATGCGAGTAGACCATGCGATAGATTCAGAAATAGAAGCTTTCTTTGAATATGTCGGCAGCGAGCAAGGCAAGATAGATATACTCGTCAACAACGTTTATAAAATTCCCAACCCACCAGCGTGGGGTGGTGGATTTTGGGACCACCCTATTCAAGTATGGGACGATCAAGTTGGAATCGGATTACGCGCACATTATGTAGCCAGTTGGCACGCGGCTAAATGGCTATTTGTCGCAGGGGCTGGCAGTTTAATCGTAAATGTATCCTCCCCAGGCGGTCAGTCTTATCACTTTTCATCGTCCTATGGGGCAGGAAAAGCCGGCCTTGATCGTCTGACCGCAGATATGGCTTTAGAACTAAAGGATAAAGAGATTGCAGCAATTACACTATACCCGGGTTCTGTTGCCACCGAATTTATTCTCGCAAGCGGACGAGACCTTTCTGGCGCACAAACCACGCTTGGCGTGGGGCGAACTGTTGCAGCTGTTGCAGAAGCGCCGGATTTGATGGCCCGCAGTGGCTCGATCCAATGGGTAGAAGATCTAAGTAAAGAATTTGATGTGCGAGATGAACACGGAAATCTGGCACCTGTATATTCCCAACGAGTAAATTAGAGGAGATTCACCATGGCAGCATATTTTATTGCACAATATCAGGTTAAAGACCCAGCCTTGTATCAAGAATACTCAGCAGGCGCAGGACCGACCTTGGCGGCCCACGGCGCAGAGCTTGTTGCTTTTGATGTCGCGGCAGAAACAATTGAGGGTACTTCACCTGGTGCGCAGACAGTTATCATCAAGTTTGAAAGCACCGAGAAGGCCAAAGCCTGGTACAACTCGGATGACTACCAGGCTGTGGTTGGCAAGCGATTAGCCGCCACCGAAGGTTACGCGGTGATTTCTCAGTCAATGAATGTGGGTGGTTAGCTCTCGTCTTTAGCAAAGCTGGCGTAGGCTGCTGCGGTACCCTGCGCCATCTTGTCACCATCGAAAGGAATCGTCAGCTCCGGTGTAAATTCGAGTACGACTCGCTCTGGCGTATCCAGAAACTTGACAAACAAGTCCGGATTAAGGTTTTTAGTAAACTCATTGCCGTCATCTGGACGTCCAGCCATGCCCCTAGCAAGCAACTTGTAAAACCACAGTTTCGTTTCCTGTTCTTCGTGAATGACCGTGTGTCCCTTGTAAGTGACCGTTTTACCTCCGCCCATGGCCGTTCCCTTGCTGGTAAACACACAGGATGAGCGACCATCCCGCGCGATCGCCTTGATTCGGACTCTTTCCCGCGTGGCGGTCATCCATATTTTTCCATTGACTGGGACATAGGCCGTAATGACACCTATCGGGTGTCCCGCCTTATTTGCCCAGATGAAAACACATTCACCCGCGGACATGATGAGCTCCTGTATGCGCTCGGGGTCTAAGCGGTATTGTTTCACATCATCATAATTCGTGGATTGGTCGTTCATAAGCTCTCCTTCCATGGTGGAATAATCGTGTGTTGTTTGGCCATCATTAAATCTACACTCTCGATATCAACAAAATTCTTTGCGTCATTTGATTGATCCTCGATCATTTGTTTGGACCCTATCGATGCGAGTGCTGTAGGCATATCAGGCCAGTAGAGTTCGGTGACCCCGTCAAACGCTGGCGTTGCGTCATGATACAGATCTTTTGTGACATGGCATTGAACATAACAGGTAGCATTCTCTGTTTGTGCTGCAATCGGCCCATGGTGATGCCACCAATAATGTTGAAAATCATCGACCGCCATCGTCTTCTTTCGTCGGAACGCGTAAATACCCTTGACGCCATCTGTTTCGTAGAAATCGGGTTTACGCATCACGGTTCGTTCCATACCCGCCAAAACTGAAACGGTCTCCACAGTACTTTCAAACAGATCATCTATCGAAAGCTGATGCAATAAGGCCGTGTCTTCTTGCTGTTCATACCACAATTCTAAAACACCGCGCAGCGCTGTAGGTCGGTTAGGTATTGCATCCTGAATCGCCGCTGAAAAGATCGCCGCGTCCAGTGATGGGCAGACTTTTCGTAAGGCACCCGCGACATGCTCGTCTATCACCAGCGCCGCATCAGATTTAATGAAATAATAGATTTTAAACATAAGTTAAACACCATTTCAGTCAACGTGAATTGGGAGCAAATAATCAAACCACAATTACTCGGCTCTTTATGAAACTGCCAGAATCAGCGATCGTCTTTACATCGTTCCGGCCTATCTCGAAAACTCTTTTCTAATTCTGTAAACTATTCACGACACTTGTTCTAAAACTTAGTGCCTTCAACGCCCGGAGCAAATCTGAATGACCGAACAATTTAGTACACCCTACGAAATCCTCGGAGATGCGGGTGTCAAACAACTGGCAAACGCATTCTATGACGTCATGGATGAGCTCACTGAGACCGCTGAGATAAGACAGATGCATGCGGACAACCTAGACCACATCAAACGCATGTTAACTGCCTACCTAACGGGTTGGATGGGTGGCCCTCCGGTCTATCAAGCTATCAAGGGTACCGTCTGCTTGACCGATCCTCATGAACCCTATCGCATCGGCCGAAAAGAACGGGACCAATGGCTGCTGTGCATGGATAAGGCTCTCGAGCGGGTTGGTGCCAGCGATGAACTTAAAAACATGCTGAAACAACCCATGTTCCAGGTCGCAGAGACAGTGCGAAACTGCGAAGACTCGACACCAAAGAATCAAGGGCCTAACATCATTGCTGTTTCCTGAACAGGTCTTTTCAAACACTCACTAAAGGCTAAACTTCCCGACCAGCCATACGTGGTCTAGACAATTGCGTCGTCGCATCAGGGTTATTACCCACCCAAACGCAAATCTGCGGGTCCGCGTGCTTAAACTCACCTGAGATGTGGATACCCTGAGTAGTAAACAAGCCTTGTCTCTCACCTGCCGTCACACGGATGTTGCCATCTTCGGTATATTCGTAAAGGTGATCAGTATCAAACGGATGATAAAGAGATGCCATATTTACTCACCTACCCATTCTGTAAATTTTTGATGCAACCAACGCACTTTGCTCTCCTGATAACCTGATAGCGTGATACCAGGTTTATAAGTCGATTCGAGCCCCATTTGTACCTTCGGCATATTGAAGGAGTCTTGATCAAACACCTTGCCGAGAAAACCGAGCGCACTTGACCATTTTTCATCTTCTTTTAGCCAATGCACCTTTGCTGCTGGCGGGCGCTCTCCGCTGAACGGCAGGAGTTGTAAGCACTCCATGATGCAAGATCGGTGATCGTTACCGTTGGGTCGGAACCGATACACAATCTTGTTAAATGCCCCCCAGGGATGAAAATTAGGGAACTGGGTGTAATCAATGCTATCCACAATTTCAGCATCACAGTACTCGTCCACTTTCGCGCCGGCAGCAGCCCGCAAACCCTCTCGACTCATCGCTGCCATAAACGCCCTAGGATTAAGACCTTCAGGCACTTTTGGCACTTCTGCTTCCGGTGGCAGGTCCATCATCGACCGCAGCATGTCCTCATCGGTGATCTCATAATCGAGTAACGGACTTGGGGTAATACCCGGTGTAATCACTCGCGCGCAGTTTTCCCAGACATCAACCTGACTGTTGGTATCGCCAATTCCCCGCATGATTTGCGGGTGGGTTGCATTGACATGATATGCCTCGCAGAATGCCTCCTGAGCAATTTTCCAGTTACAGGGCATAATTTTGGCAACATGCGCTTCTTTGTATAATGCGCCTAAGTCCCACCGTTCGAACTGACTTGCCAAGTCTGAAATAAACTCGTCAAAAGGCCCGCAATCCTGATCAGGATTGATGAAAACGAATCCAGCCCAGCGTGCAACGGGTATTTCAGGTAGAGAAAACTTTTCATTATCGATCTGCGGAAAATCCCATGCTGAGGGAAAGTCTTTAAGGCAACCATCAAGCTGCCAGGCAAAACCATGAAAAGGACACCTTAACTCGGCCGCATTGCCATCAAATTCCTTGAGCATACGTCCGCGATGTAAACAGGCATTTGGATAGGCTTTTATCTCACCAGTTTCTGTCCTGACAATCAGGAAAGAAATGCCAGCTATATCATACCGATAATGATCGCCGGGCTCCGGTATGTCTTCTTCGCGACATGTAAATTGCCAGACTTTTTTCCAAAGCCGTTCCACTTCTTTCTGGTGATAATCCGCAGAAATATAGCGATTGATCGAATACTCGTTTAATCCAAGGTCCTTGGGTGATTGCATCCTGAGTACGTCAGGTACTTCGTGAGAATCTTGGTCAAGCAACTCCTGGTAGGTCACACCAGGCGAGCGCGGCATAGTATCTGGATCGAGATCCTCATTCTTATACATTTCGGACATCTGTCTTACCTTTCAAATAAACAGTCAGTAGTGATTGTTTTTAGTCTACTTGAACTCTTACGGAATGAACATGCTTCGAGAAAAATGCTTTGCAACATGCATCATTTCCTAAACATTAATCATCCATTCCACGTTTCCCGGCTTCCCGAATAATCGGCTGATACTCCTCGAACGGTGTTGCGTTACTTGAACCTATGGTAAGACCAGCATCGGTTGTCAGTGTATGTCCGGAGGTGTAACCAGATTCGTCACTCGCAAGCCACAGCGCCGCATTTACTACATCATCCGCAACACCCGCACGACCTTTTAGCGGTGAACTGGCAGCAAGCCCCTTCTTCGTTTCTTCAATGGCTGTTGGGTCACCCCTGAGTGCTGCCACCATAGGCGTGGCCATACCAGCAGGAGAAATCGCATTGGCGCGGATGCCGTGCTGGGCTAACTCGCAAGCGATATTCTTGGTCAACCCGATGACACCATGCTTGGCTGTCGCATAGGCATGGGGACCTAGTCCTCCCATAATGCCTGCGGTGCTGGACATGCTGACAATCGAGCCTCGACCACGCGGAATCATCACTCTGGCTGCGTGTTTACAACCGTAGTAAACGCCGTTTAGGAGAATATCAATGGTGAATTTCCATTCCTCCGTGACGGTGGTCGCAATGGGACCAGCAGCGCCCACAATACCTGCATTGTTGTACATCACATC